>NZ_JBCEZS010000002.1:0-545384 GCF_038448625.1 Bacteroides sp. GD17 | reverse complement strand
CGCGGTGCGCTGTCCGGTACCTCGTCTTCCTCGCGTGCGCGTGTGTGTGAGGCGGAAGAACCGGGTGAACCTTGTGTACCAAGTGTACCAACTGCGGATGAGTTTTCGGGTTGGATTTTCACGCCGCAGAGATCGGCCAGATTGAAGACAGTGCCTATGTGCACGTCGTTTCGGCCGGTCTTCAGTGCGTTGCTGAATAGTTTGTCGGCTGCCTTTGAGTCGTACTTTGGTGAGAGGCTGCATAAGGCCAGGAAATCAGAACGGCCTGCTTCACCGCAGTCGTTGGCGATGGCAAAGGTCAGTTGTATATACTCTTGATAAGTGGGAGCAATGTCGGCTCCTGCACTCCTGACGGCTTCGGTCAGAAGGTGTAATGATGATAATGGTTCCATTGGTTGTTGTAAATTAAAGTTGTAATTCTCGTTTTCATTTTTCATTCCCTAAATAGTGCCCCTGGGTCGTGACATAGAAAGCAGGACCGTACCGGATCTTTTCCTGACGTATCTACTCCTTTCCCGGGTTGCTGGTGGTCTGCATCGTACATACAATGTACGTAGTTCATGGCCCAGCGGAATCCTTCGGAGGTGCCTTGACCGGAGGGGTAAGGAATGAAGGCTTTCACTCCTAACCCGCTGGGACTGATGAATGCCAGTGCAGGGTGCAAATAGGGATCATCGAATAATTCTTGTCGTAAGATTTCTGCTTCTTTGGAAGAATCGAGATGGTCGATGTCTACTACTACCAGTCCGGATGATTCTGCGAGGCAGTCGCTTCGTCGACGGGTGAAAACTCCGCAGGGTGTCACGTAGGGAAGTGTTTGCTGCTTCAGGCGGCGGTAGGTTTCTATGTCGCCTTGTAATGAGGCGTTTCGTACTTCGAGGGTTAGTGCGGCGAGCTTTTCATTGGAAGTGATCAGTTTGTATACTTCGCCCAGTTCCACTGTTCGCAGTGGAGTCATTGTGGCGCTTTTCAGGGTTTTTCCGGTTGCTTTGTCCTTTATCGGTGAGATAGGGGGCATGAATAGTGACATTTTGATAATGTTTTTCATTACATTGTTACTCTCCATTTGTATGATATATTTTTAAAGGAGAAGGTCTTGCGGTAGCGGGGGCACAACTAATTGCGACGGCGGTTTTCGTAGCGTTTTCTCTTGTTTTATGATGCAAAGTTAGGGATATAGTTCGGACTGCACAAGTGCAGATTTGTAGGCTTTTATGCATAGTTCCCCCTCGAGGGAATGCGTATAATGCCGTTTTGCTAATCTTTTTGTGGGCTGAAGCCTACATTGGAGAAAATGATAATTTTTTTCGCTTTTATTTGGGGGAGGAGACCTTTTGTTTAGGCGATTATGGCTACTGTCTTCTGTAAACATTTGTTGGACAGTTGTTTTAGTCATTAGACGATTTGTGATGTCTCGTCATGTTGCGCACGTGCGACAGCTTCCGTTTTTCACTGCTTGTGAAGTCTTTTTTGTCTTTCAGCAAGAAAGTGATGGCTTCTGCAATGATTTCCAACTCATCCAATAATGGATTCTTTCTGTGTGTAGCATCAATTTCGATGTCTACTGCATTTTCATCTCCGTTGCGGAGGGATAAAGCTAGTTTTTTAACATGATTATGATAAATTAAAAAACGGTGGCAAAGGTAATAAATATGGTTACAATGCCTCACACTTTATGTACACAATTATCTTACAGCTATCCATTTTTTTGATTCTACATCCAGTCTTTTTATAATCTTGGCAGGATTGCCTACAACAACACAATAATCGGGAATGTCTTTTGTGACGACACTACCGGCGCCAACAATGACATGTTTCCCAATGCTGATACCTGCTGTAATTACCGAATTAGCGCCAATCCAAGAGTCGTCGCCTATGAGAATGGCGGAAGTGTCTACTCCTTGTTTGTGTATGGGATGCTCTGTATCTTCATAACGGTGGTTTAATCCCGAAACTACAACATTCTGTGCCAGTATAACATGATTACCTATTTGTACAGGACCAATAATAGTAGAACGCAGTCCGATTCGGGTTTGATTACCGATGATGACATCGCCAACTCCATTATCCACCAATGAATATTCTTCTATTGTGCTGCCTTTGCCTAGTCGGAATTGATTGATGGGAGATACGTTCATAACTGTCTGTCTCCTGATGACAGCTCCTTTACCATGGTGGAATATGAACGGATTAAGTATATGCTTTACCCACCAGCGAGGACGGGCATTGCAGAACATCAAATAGTGGAGGCGAGATTTCCAATAAGGAGATCCATTAATCTTTTCTTTTATTTTTGATAGCTTCATGGCATTTGTTTTTTGTATTTCTTTGAAATTCCTCAATTGCTGCATATATTTTTTCTACACTATGTGCCCAACTATGGGTGTGAGCAAATGCTATGCGTTCAGCTTTCAGGTTATTATCATTGATTTCATTCAGAGCTTCCTGTATAGCACATAAATAGCTGTTTGTATCAGTTGCGAGATGAACATATTGGGCAAATACATCTCTCATGGTGTGTGTGCTTGTAGATACCACGGGTTTTCCCATGGCCAAATATTCATCTATTTTCAATGGATAATTTCCCTCAGTAATGGGATTTACCAACTGGGGATTGATGCAGATATTGAAATGCTGTATATATGCAGGGAGTTCGGCAACCACCTTCTTACCAGTGAAATATACATTTCTTAGTGTATGCAGCGGATGGTGAGCAAAATATTCATCTTCAGGGCCTACAAAGACAAAACTGTATTGTGGCAGTTGTTGGATAATAGTATATAGAAGTTCTGCGTCCAGTCGGCTTTGTATAATAGCACCCGTATATCCGATACGTGGAGCAGGGATGGACTCAAGATCCTTTGGAACATCATGTACCATACTGGCATCGTACAACTGGAGGTTGACTCCCGTATTGGTGGTATGAATGTTGTGATTAAAAGGTCTTAGCTCTTCTGTGAAATAACTGGAATTGGTAAGGACAATATCAGATTCTTTAACAATGAATTGCTCGCATACGGGACCATATTTTTGCCAATAGTTTACACCTATTACATAGTCTCTACGATAATAAACGGATATGGCAGGGTGTAGTAACTGTTTCAGATATCGGCTGCGGAAAAGATCAGTGTCAATGAGTAAGATAAAATCTTGAATTTTGTAGCGTTGTATAGCTGTTTTTATGGTGAGAGCTATCCGATAGTTATTATAATAGTTGACTATATCGAATAAACATTTGGAAGGCATACTGTTAGCAGGGAGTGCAGGAAAATTACAATAAATTACTTGGAAATTAGCATTTACAAATAGGTCGTTTTTTCGCATAGGGGAATGAAGCCAATTCGGAAATGTAGAAGGGGTATTGATGTAAAATACCCTGTCTTTTTTGGAAATTTCTAGTGCAGTGTTCTTAATGGTGCTGCCTATCCCGATATCCCATGATTGTAAACTGGTAATGATGAAATCTGCCATAAGGAACTTTTTTAGCAAAGATAATGTTTATTTCCGGTTGTGCAAATAAGAAGTTGCTTTGATTTTTTAGTGTTTTCCTAAGGCTGACATTCTTGCTAAAGAACAACAAATTCCATATAGTTCTTCTGAAAAATGATTTATGTTATAGACTTCTTCTGCTAATTTTTGGGCTCTTTTTCCCATTTGCATGGCTTCGTCCTCATGTTGGATTAAATATGTAATAGCATCAATCCATGCAAATATATCTTCCGCTTCTACCAATATTCCAATTTCTTCCTTTTCAATATCTATAGGATGATAAGGATTCCGGGTAGCAATAATCGGTTTTCCCAATGCTAATGCTTCAACAATAGATGTATGTCCAACACAATAATATATAGAATTAGAATATACAGGAATAGCAACACAGAATGAACTAGCAACCATTTTCATAGCTGTCAATGCTGCTTCTTTGGTATTCTCTACTAAACAGATATGTATATTGGGATATTTATCTATATACTGTTTGAGGAATGTATAATCATTTTCATAATTAACCTTGTTTGTGTAGATCTTCAAAGGATAATTTGTTTTAGAGAAAGCTGCTATTAAAGTATTAAAATCCCGATTTTCTCGGCCAGTGGAAACAAACCCGACTGCTTCTTTTGAGTATATCTTTTTGTAAAAATCTATATCGACTCCCCAATGAATTATTTCCATTTTAGAAGAATCCACCCAATGTAGCTTTTGGCTTTCCTGCATATTTAATGGAGAGTGGAATAATATTTTGTCAAATGATTGATATAGCCATTTATATAATATCCTTTTCGCGTAGCTACGCTCTCTTTTTAAACTCTTATGGGAAATTGCTATTATCGATGCTTTTATTAGTTTGAATTTCTTTAAGAAAGTCAACAATGATAGAGGACCTTCGTATACATAAGGTATAATGATGATGTCCGATTTGTCTTTTATTAACCGTATAGTGAAAGTAAGAGCAGCTATCATGCCAGATGGAATTAATTCATAATTGACATTTTCTCCTTTTTTAGCTAATTCCACAAAGCCATACAAAAAATGAGAAGGGTAGTTCCCTTCTTGATGGCGTCTGACTGATTTTCCAAAAGCATATCCTAAATAGGTTATTTTCATACTTTCTGCATTTTAGTATAAATCTTTAGGTATTGCTTAGTTGTATACTGCCAAGAAAATAGTTTTGCTCTGTTCAACCCATAGTCTCTTTGATGTCTACGCAAATCTTCGTTTTTCTCCAGTTGCAGAATAGCTTCTGCTATTTCCTGCGGTAGTTGGGGGTTAACAAGTATTCCACCTTCACCCGCAACTTCAGGCAAGGAAGAACAATTGCTTGTAATGACGGGAACGCCGCATGCCATGGCTTCTAAAACAGGAATCCCAAAACCTTCTAATAGTGAAGGATAGAGAAAGGCGAATGCATTATTGTAAAGGGAAGGCAGATCACTGCCAGGAACATAGCCTGTGTAAACGAGATTAGAAGTACAAATCTCAATTCCCAACTTTATTAGCATGTCTTCTACATATTCCTTTTTTAGGCCTGTTATCACTAACCGTAGCGGTTTTTTAGACTCGTTCAGATATTTCTTATAGGCGAGCAAAACTCCTTCTGTATTTTTACGTGGATCGGTATTCCCTAAGAAAAGTAAATAGTGTTCATCGGGCAGATATTTGCTGGTGATGGCATATGCTTCTTTTGTAGGTAAAAGACGGTAACATTCACTGTAGCCATTATGCACTACACTCAAGTGGTCTGCTATTTCTGGAAAGCGATTTAAAATATTGGTTCGTTCTGTTTCGGACACTGTAATGATGTGACGGCATTGTTTAAGAACGCGGGGAACATTCCAACGGCGATAGTACCATCCTAATTGTTGGTAGGCGGACATCCCCTTTCCTTTTTTTGTGTTCAGATATATGATATCATGCAATGTTAGAATAAGAGGAACAGGGCAGTGTAGTGGAGCAGTATTTGAAGTACAATGCAATAATTCTACACCGTACTTACGTATGGCCTTCGGCAGTGCCCATTGTTCCCAAAGAGGGTAAGAGGGACAACAGAGCTCTACAATCTGCATCCGTGGACTGTTTTTTAAACAAACATCTTCTCCTGGAGCTACAAAGACTACATATTCATTTTCATTACCGTCTTCGCAGTTTTGCAGATTTCGCAACACCTCAAGAATTACGAAATCCATTCCGTGTTTATCAATGCGGAAGATCCGTTGTGCCTCAATCCCAATTTTCATGCCGTTCCTTTCCTATATTTTTTGTTTTTTCTTTTTTCTGAATATGCGAGCGATATGGCTGAAGGCAGATGTAAATATAAGAACTGGCAACGACCAGAATGCTTTACGGAAATGGCGATTGATTTCTCCATCAGGCATAGCAATAAGGAAAGATACAAACAGTGCAATCAGCAATCCGTACCATTTTATGCTAAGCGGCCAGTTCAAAAAAGTCATTATCACTGCACATACAATGATATAGGCGATGAGCAGAAAACGGGAAGGCATCATCCATTGAAATAATTTTTCGCAAAGGTCCCATTTGCCTTGTAAAAAGGCAATCGGAAACTTTACAAAAGCTAGTAATGTACTACGATATTGGGAACTTAACCAGCGTTGGCGTTCCTTGCTATATCCGGCAGCATCAGCTGTTTTCTTACAATAACAGATAACTTCTTCCATATATTCTGTATATACATTCTCTTTGAGTAATTCCATTTCCATAGCTTTGGTGAAATCGCTTCCTGACAAACGAGGAGCAATACGGTGGAACATCTCAAAGTCAAACATCATTCCTGAGCCAATAAGAGCAGAAGAAAAACCTAAATTTGTGTGTGCTTTGCGGAATAAATGATTGTTGATTTCTTCACTTGTAGCATTTAGTACTGCAATATTGGTATCAAGATTCTCAGTCATACGATGTGCTTGAATAGCATCGCAACCAGAATAATAAGCATTGTTGAAAAGATTCAACGCATTAGGAACGACTTTATTGTCTGAGTTGAATATTGTTATGGCATCGTATTCGTTGTTGGAATATCGTTGCATGACTTGCTGTATGGCATATATTTTTGTACAAACTTCTTTGTCTGGAATGATAATGCTAATCGGCATTTGCAGTAGTGTGGCTAAATCTTCTTCGGAGAGTTGGGTAGCTGCCACAACAATATCATATTTATCACGAGGATATTGTTGAGTATCTAAAAAATGGTTGATGGATTCAATAACCTCTTGTCCATTTTTCAATACAACGAAAAGCACTAGGAAATGATGTTGCTTTTTGGATGGTGGATAGGGGTTCTTGTATTTTCGCAAGGAGGCAACCGCATAGATAAATAAGTATGCGACAGGGATGAGCAATAATAAAAATAAGATAGCGTCAGTCATCTGCAACGCATTGTTGTTTTCATTCATCCACCAATCCGGACTGAATATTTGGAAAAACTCATTCATATTCTTATTCGTTTTTTTGTTTTTTAAATTATTATTTCATCTTTTCCTAATTTCCTATCTATACTTTGGCCATTCAGAACAAAAGAGAGGAATACTGCAATTGTGAACATACCTGGTTGAAACTCCATGCATCGTCCCACATAACCGTTCACCCAAACCCCAAAAACGGCACACAATAGTGCCACAAGTATTTGGCGGAGTTGTTTATTTCGTATCTTGAACATAAGGAGATAGCAGCAACGTAATAAAAGGAGAACTAGCATACTGATATATAAACAGAGACCTACAATACCTCCTTCTACCCAAACCCCAACAAAAAATGAATCCGTAGCGATGAATTCTTCGTCTACAGTTCTTAGTTTTCGAACATCTACGACTTTACCTCCTACCCCCATTCCGAAGGGTTTGTCTGCTAAATAATAAGCAAATCGTTTTTGGTTTTCAAGTCTTACGCTAAAAGAGGCATCTTTATTGGGGCGGAATGCTGTACGCATACGTTTGATAAAAACATTATCATCACCGATATCAGTAAAATAAAAAAAGCTAAAAATGGATGCACCTACGATCGCTGCTACAATTATTCGAGTAAAATTTTTGCTGAGTAGGAGGTATAGAGCTAGACCAGCCAAAGGAACTATCATGGCACCACGTGTACCTGATAACATCATGCCGCCAAATGCTGCAACTGCTACACCAAGACTGAAAATCTTGAATATTGGCTTTTTGGCAGCAGTGGCTATAATCCCAAATGCAATAGTGAAAAGCCCCATACAAGCACCAAAATTGCCGGCATCAGTAAAAAATGAGAAATAGCGCATACCAGTTCTTAATACATGTGTACTGTATCCTCCGTCTTCTAACAGGAATTTTATTTCTGTACTATCAAATCCTCTGCGTTTCTGCCAATAAGCTTTGAATGCTGCCATTAGTACATAAAAGCCAAATAATAAGATCGTATTTTTCAGCAGTTTGGAGTCACAGAGTAGCATTCCTGAAAGAATATAAGTCAATGGTAACGTGAAATATAATCCACGATCTTCTATAAAGTTTTGTAAAGTAGCATAGGGAGTGATTAATATAAGAAAGCAATAGCTAACCCAAATGAATTGGAAAATTGTAAGTAGGTTAAATCCCTTTTTCAATGGATAACTTTCATGGTTGACTATTTGGTTCATGATGATGGAAAATAAACAGAAAGCAACCAAAATATCCATTATGATACTTAAACCTTGAATGCCAAGATATCGATAAATGGCTGAAAAATAGCATGTTATTGCTCCGAATAAGAAATAACTAAACATTGGCTTCTTTACTGCATAAAGCAGGGTAATAAGTACCAAAGGGCAAAATACAGTTCCTATAAAAAAATACCACTGTTGCATGATGAGACTATAGACCATAGACAATAATCCTACAATCAACAATGCATAAATAATGCCTGATGATGCCGGATTGATGCCTATATTTTTTAATACTCTCGTCATATCTTATACTTGTTCTTATTTTACCGCTGCAGGCTTTGAAGTCAATCCCAATTGCATTAAACGGTTGGTGAAAGAGTGCATTGGTGTATGGGGTGGCAACTCTCCTGTAAATGATTCAACTACTTCACGGTCAGCATTATTTAAGTAGAGATATAGTGGAGTACTTCCTATTGCCTCTTTGATAGGGGCAAATGTCGTAGTATCGCTACTACCCCATAAACGATAAGCATTAGCAATCAATAAGTTTGCATCTGCTTGCTGTAATACGGGTAAGGGGAGGGAAGCTTGACTGATAGCAGGGTACTCCACTAAGATTACATCCGGATGTTTTTCTGCATCATTAGGAATCCAAAAATCAGATAATTGCTGTGCTTCAATGTAGCTGACAGAATCTGCCTCAAAATCAACTCCTGCTTTTACGATACGTACATTCAGACCTTGTTCTTCCCAGTAATTTGCGAAGTATTTGCTTAGATAACTCTTTCCTTCGCCAGGCTCCATACTGAACAAACTGAATACAGCTGGATGGTCAGGGGTAATATAGCGATTTAACTGACGACAACTATAAGCTGCTGCGAGTCGATTACAAGCTTTCAGGAATCCACGGAATTTCAGATTGCTGACACCGTTGAATGCTGCAATAGTTGATAGTCCGGTCAGACGCTTGCTGCGGATTGGATCACGCAAGGTACGATCCAATAATTCTATGATCAGAAAATAGGTAGTAATAAATACAATACTTCCTAAGAAAGCAACAAGAATATATATAAAACGTTTGCGACCATTATCATTCAATGGGTATTCGGGGTGTGTGATGTCTTGCAGATTGCTGGTATTCATCTCAATGTTTTTTAAACGGAGATTTGCATCTGCCAAACCTTTTAGCTGTGTACGGTAATTATCTTCGGCAATGCCAATAGCACGTTCCTTACGGGTTACTTGTGTACCTACAGGAGACATATGGCTGTATTGGTCAAAGATATCTTGCTGCCGATTTTTCAAGACTTTAAGTTCTGCATTGGCTTTAGCCTCATTGATGAGTGCCTTCAACCATTCAGATACCATATCTTGAATGCCGACTCCTTCTTTGGAGAAATTGAACTCGTTTAAGTTATCTGATATGTGACTGACATTGTTTTCTGCTTTTTTCAACGCTTCTTTCTTTTGTCGTAACTCTTCTGAACTATTGGAGATATTGTCGGATATAAATATCTCATCTTCCATAATACTCTGGTTTAACTTGCTGATTTTATCAAGCTGTTGTAGCAAATTTGTGTTATTGCGGATAATCTGGCTACGGATATCCATCTTTTCATCCAACATTTTACGCAAAGCTACTGCACCTTCATATTCGCGCATTGCTAACTCTAAACGGTCGTCTACAGCATAGCGTGTAGCCGACAAAGCTTCTGTTTCTTCATTATAATTGATCACTCTCTCTTGTACACAATATTGCATCAAGGCTTCTTCTTCTTCGTTTAGGCGTATTTTGGCAAGTCGTACTTGTTCTTCAAAATATTTGATGACATCATTTGTTGATTTAAAACGAAGGACCTCATAAGCTTTGGAGAGTTCATCAATCAAAATAATGAGTGTTTGCTGAGTCATACCAGGATCTGCAGAAGTATAGGTTAGGTTGATAATGTCACTGACACCAGCGCGTTCTACAATAATTTCATCTAATGCTTGGGCACTATAAAATTGTCCTGGGCGGTTAAATTTGGCATACACAAAATTATTGCTGTTCTCATTTCGGTATTTGAATAAATTCTCAGTTGTTTTTTCCACACTTTTGCGGTCAACTAATGCCAAAACTTCTTTAGGAGTTTCTTGTAGCAATAAGCGATAGTGCTTTGCTTGGATGAAATGATTATCGTTCCATTCTTCTCCATAAGTTAATGCATTAGCCAACAAACGGACAGATACTTTTGATAAAGTTCCTTGCGATTTAGCAATATTAATCAGGTTATCAAAAGTTCCGTTTACCATAGTTCCGCTGACAGTACTACCGTCAATAGAAACCTCATTGGTTACACCTGCGTAAAGACTACTTTCTACAGTGTAACTATAAGGTAGGAATTGTGTGAAATATATAACGAGTCCTACGACCAATAGACTTCCCCACAGCAACCAATATCGGATGCGATAGAAAAATTGTGTTATGAATAAAGCTATATCCATTGTCTTGTTATTCTTTTATAATTTTTACACTGGTCAACATCTCCAATAAAACGATAGAATTATGCAGGGCTACGCGACTTTGTTCATAATTTGTTACGGCTCCGGTTCGGCGTGCACGCTCTAATGAAAGTGTTTTAAGGTCAATTAAACCTTGAATGAAATCATTTTCTGATATTTTCATCTGCGCATTATACATTGCAGCACTTTCAGCCTTGGCTCGGATTGTTGATAATTGCTCGGTCACAGCATTGTATGCTTCTAATACTCTTAAACGGCGTTCTTCCATCATTTCTTCCTGAACGTATTGTTGTTGCTCAATACTATATTGGTATTTTTTCAACTTTAATTTTCTGTTTACAAGATCGCCTACTGGAACTGTAACGCTTGCTCCTACATTAAAGTTATGCTGGGCACTTGACATCGTTGTTTGATACATAGGAGTAAATTCATCACTAGCATTACTAAGCACATTGTATCGACCGTATGAGTACATTCCATTAACCCTTAAGTAATTCCACCAATCTCTTTTTTGTAGACGATATTCATTTTTGGTTTGTTCCACTTGTGACTGTGCCCGTTTTATGGTGGCATTTTCTACTACAGCATCTAAAAATACAGACAGGGGAGGGAGTTTCAATTCTTCAAGATTCATAGGCGCTTCACTCGATACTTGTATGGTAGTATTTTGTTCCCATGCTTCATCTTCCATTTTTAATTTTTCCAACGCTTTGATACGTTCCTCCCTTGTCATATCTTCTTGCGCAGATACAGAAAACGGAACTCCCAGCAACCCCAAGAGGATTACACTGTAAACTATAAATTTAGTATATCTTCTTATCATCTTTAAAACTAATATAGTTTCTACTATTTCAATTATACATTCTCTTTTTGCACAAACGCTGTCACCGTTTTAAGCAAAATTTTCATATCCAACCAGAAAGAAAACTCGCGGGCATATTTTATATCCAGTTGCTTCCGTTCTTCGGCAGACATCTTACCAGCACCACCGCGCTTCTCAACCTGCCACAATCCGGTCAGTCCGGCGGGAGCCATGAAGCGTTCGATGTAGGTGTCGCTGGTGAGCAGTTCGGCTTCGTAAAGGGGGAGGGGACGGTTGCCGACAATACTCATATCCCCTTTTAAAACGTTGAACAATTGCGGAAGTTCGTCAATACTGTACTTGCGGATGAAACGGCCTACGCGGGTTACGCGAGGGTCATTCTCTATCTTGACAAACGTATTCTGTTTGTCTTGCGCTTTCTTCTTTATAAGATCCTCTTCGGAAATGATGCAATCGTCTGAAATGAATAAGGAAGCTTCTTCTTCGGGAGTACCGATAAGATCGTCGAAACGGATTTCGGGTTGGTCGTCCGTAAGCACTTCCTCCATCTTGTATTGGTTGAGGGCATTCAACTCTTTCAAACGCTTGTCCGCATTGGTGTACATGGAGCGGAATTTCAAGAAATTGAATATTTTGTAATTGCTTCCTACACGTTGTGACTTGTAGATGATTTTTCCCTTGCTTTCCATGCGGATGGCTATTGCCGTGGCGATAAGCAGCGGAGATAGTATGATTAACACTGCAAGGGCAAAAAGAATATCAAATACACGTTTCCACGTAGGCAAGTGGAAGGTGTTGAGTAATTTGCGGTGTGTCTGGCTGAACTCTTGCAGCTTATGCTCTTTGCGTAACATGAGGAATTTTATCATTTGCTGGACGCTCTCTTCATTCGCCATCGGGGGCAACGTGTTGTTGACACCTGCCTGCAGGTAAAGTTTGCGGTATTCGCTTTGCAGCTTTTCGGTAACAAGGATTATATAGACGCGCGGAAAGCGTTTGTGCAGGAAAGTGATGTCTTTACTGTCTTTTTCCGGGTTGTTTTGTTCGTAAAGTATGGATGTGTTATATCGGTCGCGGATACCGTCGATGACTTTTGCAGCTTTGTTGCAAGAGGAAACTGCCATGAACATACCTCCTACCACTTTGGTCAAGTGGTTGATTATGGATCGATTGTTTCCAATATAAATGTAATATAGCATATCCATATATAAGTAGGTATTAGAGGAACTTTTTAATACGGGCTTTCAATTCCATCGGATTGAACGGCTTCAGAATGTAGTCTTCGGCTCCGGCTTCGAGAAGGCGGATGCGTTCGGTGGAACTTTCTTCACTGGAAAGCATAACAACCGGAATGTCTTTGAAAAGTGCATTCTCCTTCAGATATGCCAGAAATTCACTGCCCGACATCTGAGGCATGCGAATATCAGAGATGATCAGAGCAGGTTCATTACCTTCATTCAGCCAGTTGATGGCCTGAACGGGGTTTTCAAAATATATCAGCTCATTTTCCTGACCTAAATATACCGAGAGTACCTTGCCTATGGCAGGTTTGTCATCTACAAATAATATCTTTTTCATTGCTTATGTCCGCTTGTTTATTTGCTATGTTAATGTTAATAAATTGTTTCGTTATTGGGGTAAGTTGTTTTCACTTTTGTATGCAGAAGCAGGCTCTTATTTATGATATTTTTTTCCATATTCAATATATGTTTTGTTTGATTACAAGCAAAAATACGCTTAATTAAGCTAATATGCCTTATTAAGGGGGGATAAATGCACACACGTTAACTCTATTTAAGATTTGAGTATGGGTAGATAAATCAAGTTTGTATTTAGAATCGTCAAATAATGGCTTGGTTTTCAGGATTGCCGTTTGGTAATTTCTCCTGCTAAGTCAGAGTTCATGCGATAGCGGATTTCAGCCTGGCTCAGTCCGTGGCCGAGAAGGAACATGAGTTTGGTGACAGCGCACTCGGGGGTGCTGTCGTAGCCGCTGATGACGCCCGCCTGAAGAAGTTGCAGACCGGTTTCGTATCGCTCCATCTCTACGGCGCCGCTTTGACATTGTGTAATGTTGACAATGACAATGCCACGTTCGCTGGCATCTTTCAGCTGACGGATGAACCATTCTTTCTGGGGGGCATTGCCGGAACCAAAGGTTTTGAGGACGACGGCTTTCAGTCCGGGGACGTGGAGCACGGAGTCGATGATGGTTTCTTGGATGCCGGGAAAGAGGGTGAGCACTACGACGTTGGTGTCGAAGAGGTAATGCGGCTTCATGGGGCGCGACGGGTCCGGACGGCGGATGCGGTGGTCGCTGTAGCGGATGTGGATGCCGGCTTTTGCCAGTGCAGGGTAATTGAAAGAACGAAAAGCGTTGAAGTTTTCGGCGTTGATCTTGGTGGTGCGGTTGCCGCGCATGAGTTCGTTCTCGAAGAAGATGCATACTTCGGGGACTACCGGGGTGCCGTCGGGATTTTTGGCGGCAGCTATTTCGATGGCGGTGATGAGATTTTCCTTGCCGTCGGTACGCAGGGTGCCGATGGGGAGCTGCGAGCCGGTGAGGATGACGGGTTTGGAGAGGTTCTCGAGCATGAAGCTGAGGGCAGAGGCGGTGTAGGACATAGTGTCGGTGCCGTGCAGGATGACAAAGCCGTCGAAGTAGTCGTAGTTATAGTTGATTATTTTGACAATCTTTGCCCAAAGGGAGGGCTCCATATCGGAAGAGTCGATGGGGGGATCGAACTGGTAGGAAGAGATGCGGTAGTTGAAGCGCTTCAGCTCGGGGACATGCTTGAGCAGGTGGTCGAAGTTGAAGTTCTCAAGGGCACCGGTCTCAGGGTTTTCTATCATTCCGATAGTTCCGCCTGTGTAAATCAGGAGTACGGAAGGGCAATCGACTTTCATAAACATCATATTGGAGTTCTTTTTCGGGCACAAAGATACAAAAAATATAATATATGTAGAAACAACAGAGACAAGTTCATAATGAGCCTGTCTCTGTTGTTTCTACATATACTATAAAGTTTTTATCCATTTCTTGCCTGCTGATGATTCTGTATATATCCAAAATATAATTGCAGGCACAGCGATTATACACATTCCTATCAAAGCAACCATAATATTAATTTTTTAAGATGTTATTTCCAATTTTGGCAAAAACAAAATCAAAGATACTTCTTATTTTTTATGAATAAAAATATATCGTATGAAATTTGAATATACTTTATTTTTTCAAGTCCTCCTTCAACTGCGTAATAGCCTTCTCCGCATCGCCTTCCGCCTCATTGAGCAGGGTGACGAAGCGGCTGCCGATGATGGAACCGGAGGAGTGGGCGCAGGCGGCATCGAAGGTCTGCTTGTTGCTGATGCCGAAGCCCACCATGCGGGGATTGCGCAGTTGCAGGGCTTCTACCTTCTTGAAGTAGGATTGCTTGGCGTCGTCGAAGTCTTTCTGCGCACCGGTGGTGGCAGCGCTGGACACCATGTAGATGAAACCATCGGTGTGGGCATCGATTTCGCGGACGCGGGCCTCGCTGGTTTCGGGGGTGATGAGCATGATGACGCGGATGTCGTACTTCAGGGCGATTGCCTTGTAGCTGGCTTCATAATCGCGGAAGGGGAGGTCGGGGATGATGACGCCATCGATGCCACACTCAGCACATTTTTGGCAGAAGGCCTCGAAGCCGAACTTCATGATGGGGTTGAGGTAGCCCATAAGGATGAGGGGGATGCGGACGTCGCGGCGGATGTCTCGCAGCTGTTCGAAGAGAAGGCGGAGGGACATGCCGTTGCGCAGGGCACGGGTGGCAGCATTCTGGATGACGATGCCGTCGGCCATGGGGTCGCTGAACGGGATGCCGATTTCGATCATTTGCACGCCGTTGCGTTCGAGGGTGCGGATGACGTCGGCAGTACCGTCGAGGGTGGGACAGCCGGCGCAGAAGTAGATGGACAGCAGGTTCTTGGGGCTGTCCTGGAAAAGTTGGTTAATGCGGTTCAACATAAGATTTATGATTTTAAATTTATTATTTCTTTTAGAAAGGTCTCGATACGCTCTACGTCCTTGATGCCCGGAGCAGACTCAAAACGGCTGTTGAGGTCGATGCCTGCAAAGCGGGGGTGATGGAATTCTTTGATGGCCGGGGCACTGTAAGAATTGATGCCGCCGCTGAGCAGAAAAGGCGTGGAGCCGTTGTAGCAGTGCAGGAGGCTCCAGTCGAACTGGTTGCCGGAGCCGCCGTACTGCGGGGTCTTGGTGTCGAAAAGGTAGTAGTCGCACGGTCCGTTGTAGGCGGAGGTGGCGAGCAGGTCTTTGGGCAAGGCGATGGAGAATGCCTTGATGAGATGCAGGCCGCCGGCATGCAGGGAACGGCAGTAGTCGGGCGATTCGTTGCCGTGGAGCTGGATATAGTCCAGGCCGAAACGGTCGGCATACATGAAGATGTTCTCCTTGCTTTCGTTGACGAAGACGCCGACGCGCTTGGCACGGGTGGGCAGGTATTCGGGCAACTGGCACAGGCAGCGTGGAGACTTGGGGTAGAAGATGAAGCCGATCATGTCTACGCCCAGTTGCTCTACGCTAAAGATGTTGTCGGCGCGGGTCATGCCGCATACTTTGGTTATTAAATCCATGGGGCGATTATTGTGAATTGCAAATAACTTTTCATTTCTCATTCTCCATTTTTCATTCTTCCACCGATTCCCTCATTTCTTTCAGCGCCTCGCCCGGTTGTCCGGTCTTCATAAACGTTTCGCCGATGAGGAAGCCACGGAAGCCGGCTGCACGCAGGCGGCGGATGGTTTCGGGACGGGAGATGCCGCTTTCGGAAACGAGAAGGGGGAGAGCGTCACTGTCGCTGCCTTCAGAAGTGGAGGCGTGAACGGCTTCGCGCAGTTGTTCGGCTATCCGGAAGGAGTTCTCCACGTTGGTGACGAAAGAGCCGAGGTTGCGGTTGTTGACGCCGACCATGTCTACCTCCTTATTAATATAGGAGAGTTCGGCGGGACTGTGAATTTCGAGCAGCACTTCCAGGCCGAGCTTGTGGGCTTGGGCGGTGAGGGTGGTGCATTCGTCGGGCGTGAGGCAGGCGGCGATGAGCAGTACGGCATCGGCGCCGACGATGCGGGCCTGCAGCAGTTGGTAGACGTCGATGATGAAGTCCTTGCGCAGGATGGGGATGTGGACGAGGGGGCGGGCGGTGCGGATGTCGCGCAGGGTGCCGCCGAAGAATTTCTCGTCGGTGAGGATGGAGAGGGCGGCGGCACCGGAAGCTTCGTAGGCAGGGGGGATGACGTCGGCCTGGGCGGTTTCGTTGATCCAGCCTTTGGAGGGGGAACGGCGCTTGAACTCAGAGATGATGCCCGAGGGCGAAGCGGCAAGGGCACGCTTCATGCTGCGGCGGGGAGAGGCGTCTTCTTGTAGAAGGGCGTCTGCTTGTTCCAGCAGTTGCTCCGGGGAGATAGCCTGCTTTTGCAGGGCTATCTCGATTTTTTTATTTTCGATTATTTCGGATAAGATATCGTTCATGATGTTATGGTTTTATAAATGATAATTTAGGGGCGCTCCGCCCCTAAATTATCATTTAATTATTAATCTCAATGAATTTTTTCAGCGTCTCCATCGCCCGTCCGCTTTCCAGCGACTGGCGGGCAATGGAGATGCACTCTTCAATCTCCTTCTGCGGCTCCATGATCTGGATGGCGAAGGCGGCGTTGACGATGACGCACTGCGTCTGCGCTGCCGTGGCCTGACCGCGGAGGATATTGTCGAAGATGCGGGCGGCATCTTCCTTGCATGCACCGCCGAAAAGCTCTTCGGGACGGGCATCGCTGAAGCCGAGCGCCTGCGGACGGTAGATGCGCTCGTAGTGGCGCGTCATCACTTTGAACTCGTCGGTGAGCGAGATTTCATCGTAACTGTCCAGACTGTTCACTACGGCGAAGTCGATGCCGAGCTTGTAGAAGACGTTGGTGTAGAGACGCATCTGCGAGAGGTCCGCCACGCCCAGCAGCTGATAGGCAGGCTTGCAAGGATTCACCAGCGGGCCCAACAGATTGAACAGCGTGCGCACACCCAGCGCTTTGCGCACGGGGCCGACGAACTTCATTGCCGGATTGAACAACTGCGCATGCAGGTAAGCGATGTTGCACTCCTCCATGCTGCGCTTCAGCGTGTCCGCGTCGTTGGTGAAGCGGACACCGTGCTGCTCGATGACGTTGCTGGCTCCGCTGACGGAAGTAGCGCCATAGTTGCCGTGCTTGGCCACCTTGTAGCCGGCACCTGCCACAACAAAACAGGCGCAGGTGGAGATATTGAACGTGTTCTTGCCGTCGCCACCCGTACCCACGATGTCGATCGGGCGGTAGGGGCTGAAGTCTATCGGGACGCGTGTCTCCATCAGTGCTTCGCGGAAGCCTATCAGTTCGTCGACAGTGATGCCGCGCATCTGGAAGGCGGTGAGCAAGGCAGCGATCTGTGCTTCCGGGTACATCTCTCGGGTGATGTTGAGGAGGATTTGCTTGGTTTCCTCCGAAGTGAGCTCTTCGTGGTTGAAGAGACGGGATAATATGGTTTTCATCTTTTTTAGTTATGAGTTATAAGTTATGAGTTATGAGGGATCATACGGCGTATAACCAGTTACTCAGTATCTTCTTTCCGTCCGGCGTCAGCACCGATTCGGGATGGAACTGAATACCGTGGACGTCGAACTTGCGGTGCTTCAGCGCCATGATCTGTCCTTCGGGGCTGATGGCTGTCACTACCAGATCTTCGGGAAGACTCGCGGCATCGACTACCCAGGAGTGATAGCGGCCGACGGGAATTTCTTCCGGCAGTCCGCGGAAGATGTAATCGGGTTCTACGAGCCGCACCGGGGTTTGCACACCGTGGAAGACATCGCTCAAATTAGTAAGCGTTCCTCCGAAGACCTGCCCGATGGCTTGTTCGCCCAGACAGACGCCGAGGATAGGCTTCCGTCCGGCATACGTGCGGATAACGTCGAGCAACAGTCCCGCTTCCTCAGGAATGCCGGGACCGGGCGAGAGGATGATTTTGTCGTATTGTTCCAGCTCTTCGAGGCGGAAACAGTCGTTGCGCAGCACCTCTACCGCTGCACCAAGCTCTTTCACCAAATGCGCCAAGTTGTAGGTGAAGGAGTCGTAATTGTCTATAATAACAGTCTTTATCATAATCTAATCTTTTTATTTACAATGTAAATTGTACATGAATTTACATTTTCTCTGCCATTTCGATTGCCTTTTTCAGCGCGCCGAGTTTATTGTTCACTTCCTGCAGCTCGTACTCATCGTTGCTCTTTGCCACGATGCCGCCTCCTGCCTGGAACCAGAGCACGCCGTTGCGGCTGACGAAGGTGCGGATGGTGATGGCTTGGTTCAGCGATCCGTTCAGACCGATGAAGCCGATGCAACCACCGTAGGCACCGCGGTTGTGAGGTTCCAGTTCGCTGATGAGCTGCATGGCCCGTACTTTGGGGGCACCGCTCAACGTTCCGGCGGGGAAGGTGTCGATGAACGCCTTGATCGGGTCGGCTTCTTCGTTCAGCGTACCGCTGACGCGACTGACGAGGTGGATGACGTGACTGTAGTACTGCATGTCCTTGTAGAAGTCCACCTTTACGTCGTGACAGTTGCGGCTCAGGTCGTTGCGGGCCAGGTCTACGAGCATGACGTGTTCGGCGTTCTCCTTCGGGTCGTCGTGCAGGTACTGGGCGTTGATGGCGTCTTGCTTGGCATCGCCGGTGCGCTTGGTGGTTCCGGCGATGGGGTCGATGTAGGCATGACGGCCTTCGATGCGGCAGTGCGTCTCGGGCGAGGAGCCGAAGATGCGGAAGCCGCCGAAGTCGAAGTAGAACAGATAGGGCGAAGGATTGATGCTGCGCAGGGCGCGGTAGAGTTTGAAATCATCGCCAACGAAGCGTTGTTCGAAGCGGCGGGAAAGGACGATCTGGAAGACATCGCCACGCATGCAGTGGGCGATGCCTTGGCGGATGTTGGCCTTGTGCTCGTCGTCGGTCAGGGGAGAGGTGGTTTCGCCGATGGCACGGAAGTCGTAGGCGGTGTAGTTGCGGTTGTGGATGGCTTTCTGCACCTGGTCCAGTTCGCTGGTCTCGCCGTCTTGCAGCATTTCGAGCAGCAGCATTTCGTTCTTGAAGTCGTTGAAGACGATGAGATACTTATATAATATGTATAGCATATCCGGGGCGTCGTTGGTGGCTTCGCGGCTGTCCTTCACGGGGATGTTCTCGAAGTAGCGCACGGCGTTGAAGGAGGTGTAGCCGTAGAGGCCGCAGTAGTCGCTGTATTCGCCTTCTACTTGGAAGCGGGAGAGGAAATCCCGCAGGGCGTTTTCTACGCGGTATTCGCCTTCGGCATTACTGCCGTTATTGCCTCCGTCGGAGATGGGACGCTCTTCACGACTTCCGTCGGGCAGGCGGAAAACGGCCATGCCGTGGTCGATGCTGACACTTGCCACGGGGCAGAGGCCGATGAAGGAGCGGTTGTTCTCGCTGCCATGATAGTCGGAACTCTCCATGAGGGCGCTTTGGGGGAAGATGTCGCGTACTTTCAGGTAGGTGCTCACCGGGGTGTGCAGGTCGCCGAGTACGGTGCGGCTGACGGTTTGGTAATGGTATTGTTTCATTGTTATTATGGTTTTTATTGTTTGGCTATAAATGGGAATTTACGGAGTATCTCAAATTCCTCTCCTTTCAGGCGGAGGAGTTTGAGATACACTTGTTATCACATGACACTAAATTATCATTTATCATTATAATTCAAATAAGTTTCTATATCCTTGTCTCCCCGTCCTGAAACCGTCAGTACCACCACATCACTCGGTTGGAACGTCATCTTTTCCAGGGCTCCCAGGGCATGCGCACTTTCCAGGGCAGGGATGATACCTTCGAGTTTGGTCAGTTCGTAGGCGGCGCGGATGGCTTCGTCATCGTTGACGGAGAGGACGAGGGCGCGCTTCTGTGCGGCAAGGTTGGCGTGCATGGGGCCGATGCCCGGGTAATCCAGTCCGGCGGAGATGGAGTAAGGTTCCTCTATCTGACCGTCTTCGTTCTGGATGACGTAGGTGCGGGAACCGTGGATGATGCCCAGTTTGCCGAGGGCGATGGTGGCGGCAGTCATGCCTGTCTCTATGCCTTTACCGCCGGCTTCGGCGAGGACGATCTGTACGCGGCTGTCATCGATATAGTGATAGATGGTACCGGCAGCATTGCTTCCTCCACCTACGCAAGCGATGAGATAATCGGGGCAGTCGCGGCCTTCGTGCTCCATGAGCTGCTTCTTGATTTCTTCGCTGATGACCGATTGCAGGCGGGCTACCATGTCGGGGTAGGGATGCGGGCCGACCGTAGAACCTATTATATAATAGGTATCCGACGGATGACAGCACCAGTCGCGGATGGCTTCGTTGGTAGCGTCCTTCAGCGTCATGTTGCCGCTGGTGACGGGGACGACGGTTGCTCCGAGCATCTTCATTTTCTCTACATTGATGTGCTGGCGCTCTACGTCCGTCTTGCCCATGTAGACAATGCATTCCATGTTCATCAGGGCGCAGACGGTGGCGGTGGCTACGCCGTGCTGTCCGGCACCGGTCTCGGCGATGATGCGTTGCTTGCCCATGCGGCGTGCCAGGAGGATTTGGCCGATGGTGTTGTTGATTTTGTGGGCGCCGGTATGGTTCAAGTCCTCGCGTTTGAGGTAGATTTTGCAACCATACTTCTCGGACAACCGGCGGGCCAGGTAGAGCGGAGAGGGACGGCCTACGTAGTCGCGCAGTAGTTGGTCGTATTCACGCTTGAAGTCTTCACTTTGCAGTACGTCGAGGTAGGTGTTCTGCAATTCTTCTACACACTTGTGGAGGATCTCGGGGATGTATGCCCCGCCGAATTCTCCGTAATAGCCTTCTTTGTCAACTAAGAAACTCATGTTGTCTATGATTTAATTATTGAATATTCTGTAAACGAAAAGAGCCCCGTCGCAGGTTTGCGACAGGGCTCTTTCTTATTTCTATTATATATCACATATATACATACGAGCACTGCTCCCTACGACTGTCGGAGTATCAACGGGTGCCACCACCAATATGTATTTATGAACATTGTTTTCATTGTCTTTTTTTGTTTTAACGGGGGCAAATATAAGCACTTTGTTTGAAACACCAAAGCAAATCTTACTTTTTTTCTTCATGAGAACAATTTTCTTGAAATATTGTTCTGTAACGATGTACACAGCGAATATTTACTTTAAAAAAGAAAGGATAAACAATGAAACGAAAACATTTAGTAGCCATAGGCGTAATTATTGCAATACTTCTCCTACTATATTGGCTTTTGGTGGCCGAAGATTTGAATGCCTGGTTGAATGTAAATTGATTTTCCGGGACTTTCGTGCGGAGTTATTCAGATAAAAATGTATCTTCGCAAAAAATAGCAGACTCATGAAAGGATTAAGTTATTCATTTTTGCGCGCCATCTGCGCGCTGGTAATAGGACTGGTGCTGGTGATGTTTCCCGATCAGGCCGGTGATTATTTTGTCATTACGATAGGTGTTATCTTCCTGGTGCCTTCGCTCATCAGCATCATAGGCTACTTTGCACAGAGCGCCGAGGTGCGCCGCCGTTTCCCGGTGGAAGGAGTGGGAAGCTTGTTGTTCGGCTTGTGGCTGATCGTGATGCCCAGCTTCTTTGCCGACTTGCTGACGTTTGTGCTGGGATTCATCCTGGTGATGGGAGGGGTGCAGCAGATTGCCTCGCTTTCGGCAGCCCGTCGCTGGATGCCGGTGCCGGGAGGCTTCTATGTGGTTCCGGTGCTGATTCTGATTGCCGGACTGGTTGCGTTGTTCAACCCTACGGGAGTACGCTCCACGGCGTTCATCATTATCGGTATCAGTAGTTTGGTGTATGCCGCTTCGGAGTTGCTGAACTGGTTCAAGTTTACGCGCCGCAGACCCAAGACACCGGGAGCTTCTGCAAAGACGATTGACAACATTGAAGACGCTGAAATAATAGACTAAAAAAACAGACCATGCGTTGAGCCGGAACAGATGGTCTGTTTGCCTCAAATGCATGGTCTGTTTGCATCAAACGGATGATCTGTTTACCCTGAACAGACCATCCGTTTTTTTATTCTTGCAACCACTTGTTTATCAACTCTATAACTTCTGCCTTTTCAGCTTCAGGCAGTGTGTTGATGCGTGCCAGATGGCAGCCGTCGGGCTGGATAAACACATGGATGTTTTTCTTTCCTTTTAGCCAGGTCACTCCGGCTGCCGTCCACGGATCGTTGCTGCCGTAGATGAATATCATTTTAGGATCGTTCTCTTTCAGGAACTTCGTGATTTTCTTGCTCAGCGTTTTGTCGAAAGGCATATCTTTCAACTCTTTGGGCAGCATCAGGCGATGCAGATAACCCTTGCTGGACTTGATGGAGAGGTACTTTTTGAAAGGACGCGTGTCGTAACCGTAGTACCCCAGTTCGCGGGCTGCCTGTACGAAGAAAGATTCTTCGGGACTGTTGGCAGTGAAATAGGACGGTTCGGCTGTAGCCAGCAGATGCTTTAGCAGGTCGTCGTCCGAAGCCGATGTGGCAGGGATGTTGCTGATGGGAGTGCACCATTGCCAGAAGGCGAAGGAATATTCCAGCACACAATAATCGTATATCTCTTCAATAGGGGCGCGGAACTTATAGTTATTCTCCGTACAATATTTCTCGAAGCGGGGCAGCAGCGTGGCTTTCCGTTTCAAAACTTCCAGTTGGAAATCTTCAATCTTTTTGCGGTCTTCGGCAGTAGATACTTTGCGGAGGAAGGGCTCATGACGTCCGTCTTCCACGCCGTAGCACAGCGGGGCTACATAGGGCACGGAGATGTCTACATCGTCCGGATAGAAGGTGCGGTAGAGCAGCGTGGTCTGTCCGCCTTTGCTGATACCTGTTGCAATCCACTTGCCGGGATAGATGCTCTTGAAAGCAGTGATGACGGCATGCAGGTCGTCGGCAGAGCTTTCGGCCGTGAGGTATTGCCAGTCTTTGGGTTCGGGAGTCGATTCGAGGAAGTAGCGGTATTCCACGAATACGATGTTAGTGTTGAGCATCTCGGAAAGCTCTTCGAAATATCCGGGGCGGAGGGCATAAGCGGCTCCGTAGCCTTCGGTTATGATGAGCGTGGGACGGTCGAAGCCGGCATGAGCCACGATGACGCGCTGGCGGAAGCTGCCTTTCTCGGGATGGCGATGGTCCAGCGGTTGGGTGAAGTAGGTTACATACTTTTCGGAAAACTTGGTCGATTCCAGCGGTTTGGTTTCCGTGATGGCGGAAATCTTACTCAGTTTTTCTTGCAGGGCGGTTTGTGCAGATGCAGAGATGGACACAAACAGCAGTACGAACAGCAGTAGCGCTGTGGAGCGGAGATGCAGATTTTTCATAATGAAATAGTTGTTTTATGTTGGGCAAAGATAACTTATTTTATTACTATGGGCAAACGTTCGGCCCGGTAAAAAAAGGGAGGGAGAACTGCCTCACGGTACCTCTCCCCCTGCAAACTTAAAACAACCAACAAAAGAAATAGATAACTTGTGCCGCGAGGGCACTCTCAGGTTTCCTTCCGGAGTCGTGAGATTACCTATTTTTTTATCTTATAAATAGCAGTTCTCTATATTTCGGCAACGTCCACATCTGGTTGTCGATGATAAGCTCCAACTTGTCGATGTGGTAACGGATTTCTTCCATCATCGGCACGATGGTGTCGTGGTAGGCGATGGCTTTTTCGCGTTCACATTCTATCTTGTTGGCAACCTTGCGGGCCTCGATCATGGCATCTACATGCTCCTTGATGAAGGCGGTGCGGTCGGCAATCTCTTCGATGAGTTCCAGGTTCTTGGCAGACAGCTTGGCAGCTTTCTCTGCGGGGAAGAGGTCTTTCATCTTGTATACGTTGTCCACCAGATCGGTTTGATACTGCGTAGCTACAGGGATGATGTGGTTCATGGCCAAGTCTCCCAGTACACGGGCTTCGATTTGGATTTTCTTGGTGTAAGTTTCCCACTTTACTTCGTTGCGGGCTTCCAGTTCCTTTTGCGTCATGACGCCGATAGACTCGAACATCTTGATGCTTTCGGGCTTCAGGTAGTTGTCGAAGATGACGGGCACGCTGGTTTCGCAATCCAGACCGCGGCGGGCAGCTTCGGCTTTCCATTCGTCGCTGTAACCGTTGCCATCGAAGTGGATGGGCTTGCAGATCTTGATGTACTTGCGGATGACTTCGAGGATAGCCGAAATCTTCGGTTCGCCTTTTTCGATAAGGGTGTCCACATCTTTCTTGAATTCAATCAACTGTTCGGCTACTGCGGAGTTCAGGGCTATCATGGCGCTGGCGCAGTTGGCTTCGGAACCTACGGCGCGGAACTCGAAACGGTTGCCGGTGAAGGCGAACGGGCTGGTGCGGTTACGGTCGGTGTTGTCAATCATCAGTTCGGGAATCTGCGGGATGTCCAGTTTCATGCCTTGCTTGCCGCTGAGGCTGATGAGATCGTCTTTGGTGCTTTCTTCGATATGATCGAGCACTTGAGACAACTGCTTGCCCAGGAATGAAGAGATGATTGCGGGAGGTGCTTCGTTGGCACCCAGACGGTGAGCGTTCGTGGCGCTTGAGATGCTGGCTTTCAGCAATCCGTTGTGCTTGTAGACGGCCATCAGGGTGTTCACTACGAAGGTGATGAAGCGCAGGTTGTCTTCCGGTGTCTTGCCCGGACCCATCAGCAGGATGCCGGTGTCGGTACCCAGCGACCAGTTGTTGTGCTTGCCGCTACCGTTGACGCCCTTGAACGGTTTTTCGTGCAGCAGCACGCGGAAGCCGTGGTGACGGGCGGTCTTGCGCATCAAGGCCATGATGAGCATGTTGTGGTCTACAGCCAGGTTGCACTCTTCGTAGATAGGAGCCAACTCGAACTGGTTGGGAGCTACCTCGTTGTGACGGGTCTTGACGGGGATGCCGAGCTTCAGCGCTTCAATCTCCAGTTCCTTCATGAAGGCAGCCACACGGCTTGGAATGGCACCGAAGTAGTGGTCTTCCAGCTGCTGGTTCTTGGCCGAGTCGTGGCCCATCAGCGTGCGACCGGTCATCAAGAGGTCGGGACGTGCGGCGTACAGACCTTCGTCTATCAGGAAGTATTCCTGTTCCCAGCCCAGATAAGAAACTACTTTCTTCACATCGGGATTGAAGTAACGGCATACGTCTACGGCAGCCTTATCCACAGCGCGCAGGGCTTTGAGCAACGGTGCCTTGTAGTCCAGAGACTCGCCGGTGTAGGCAATGAAAATAGTTGGGATGCAGAGCGTATCGTCCACGATGAACGCCGGAGAGGAGGGGTCCCATGCAGAGTAACCGCGAGCTTCGAACGTGTTGCGGATACCACCGTTGGGAAAACTGGATGCATCCGGTTCCTGCTGTACGAGCAGCTTGCCGGTGAATTCTTCCATCATACCGCCTTTGCCGTCATGTTCTACAAAAGCATCGTGCTTTTCGGCAGTACCTTCGGTCAGCGGGTGGAACCAGTGTGTGTAGTGGGTTGCTCCCATTTCGAGGGCCCATTTCTTCATGCCGGCAGCCACTTCGTCGGCAATACTGCGGTCCAGGGGGGCACCGTTGTCAATCACGTCAATCAGTTTGGCATATACCTTGCTGGGCAGATACCGGAACATCTTTTCCTTGTTGAATACATACTTGGCGAAATACTCTGACGGACGTTCCGCCGGAACTGCCACTTCAACGGGTTTCTTCTTGAACGCCGTTTCTACTACTCTGAATCTCAATTTTGACATAATACCTTGAGTTGTAATTGTTGGTTTAAAAAAACTTATTGTTAGAGTGAAAAAAACTTCATCTTTAGTTGTTCCCGGAGGGGCGGCCAAGCCCGACCGGGAGGTTATGTTTAGTTATAGGCCGACTCTCCGTGTTCGTAGATGTCGAGACCTTCTTCTTCGATGCGCTTGGAAACGCGGAGTCCGTGTACCATATCAAGACCCTTGAAGATGAGGAATCCCATGCCGGCTGCCCATGCGCCTACTACGAGTGCGCCGAACAACTGTGCGAGTAAGAAACCTGCACCTGCACCGTAGAACAGGCCTTCGCTGGTAGAGAACAGTCCGGTGAGTACCGTTCCGAGGAAACCGCAGACACCGTGTACGGAAGATGCACCCACGGGATCGTCAATCTTCAATACTCTGTCGATGAACTCTACCGAGAATATCATTACTACGCCGCAGATGGCTCCGATGATGACTGCACCCGCAGCCGAAACCGCGTCGCAACCGGCCGTGATACCTACCAGACCTGCCAGGATACCGTTCAGCGTCAGTGACAGAGACGGTTTGCCGTACTTCCACCAGCTGATGCAAAGTGCAAAGAAACCTCCGGCACATGCGGCCAGGTTGGTGGTGAGGAACACATGAGAGATAGCGATCTGGTCGGCCGTAGAAGAGGCTGCCAGCTGCGAACCCGGGTTGAATCCGAACCATCCGAACCAGAGGATGAATACACCGAGCGCCGCCATCATAAGGTTGTGTCCCGGAATGGCCTTCGACTTGCCGTCCTTGCCGTACTTACCGATACGCGGGCCCAGAATGGCTGCACCTACCAGGGCTATCCAGCCACCTACGGAGTGAACCACCGTAGAACCTGCAAAGTCGTGGAAAGTCGCCCCGAACGTATCCATCATGAACGAACCCTGCTCGCCGTTCATCAGCCAACCACCGCCCCAGGTCCAGTGACCCGAAATCGGATAAATCAGTACGCTGATAAAGACCGTGTAGGCCAGATACATGGAGAACTTGGTGCGCTCTGCCATGGCGCCGGATACGATGGTGGCCGCTGTGGCGCAGAACACGGTCTGGAATATCAGGAAGCCTTCCGAGGGAAGTCCGCCTCCGTCGTAGAACGAAAGATTCATGAAGTGGGGCATGCCGATGAATCCGCCGATGCCGAACATCAGTCCGAAACCGATGAACCAGTAGAGCAGCGAACCGAACATGAAGTCCACGAAGTTCTTCATCAGGATGTTGGCTGTATTCTTGGTACGGGTGAAGCCCGCTTCGACCAGTGCGAAACCCGGCTGCATGAAGAACACCAGCATAGCTGCAAGCAGCATCCAGACGGTGTTCAGTCCGTTGGCCAATTCGCCGATTGTATCGGAAGCTGCCGCGTCAACGGGAACTTCCACGGCGGTGATTACTTCGGTGGCTGTTGCCGCAATGCTGTCCGTTGCTGCGGCATCTTGTGCAAATGTATCGGTGGTAAAGCAGAATGCCATGAATATAGCAATGGCTATACACAGTCGGGCAGAACTGCGTTTTATATATTTGTCCATAATCTCTTTACTTTATTTAGTTGTATTGTACTTCTTCTTGTCATCAGGGCACGCTGCCCCGATGGGTATATGTGGCTTATGCTGCCTGCTTATCTCTCTTGCTCGGCATTATAGAGGGCAATGTCGCCCCGTTCGGCAGTGCGGATGCGGATGGCATCTTCGATGGGAATGACGAAGATACGTCCGTCACCGATTTCGCCGGTCTGTGCAGATTTGATGATGGCTTGTACGGTCTTCTCTGCATTCTTGTCGCGCACTACGATCGAGATAAGGATTCGCTCGATGGAGCTGGTGTCATAGTGCACACCACGGTAGATGCGGGCCTGACGGGATTTCCCGATACCTCTGACGTCGTAGTAAGAGAACCATTCGATGTCCGCTTCGAGCAGTGCGTCCTTCACATCCTCGAACTTTGTTTTGCGGATAATAGCTTCAATCTTTTTCATACTTTAAACAATTTACGATTCTACACTCTTTTAGAAACTCAGTCCGACTACAAAGTATGCACCCTCCGATCTTGGATTCCAGGTTGCTTTTGCAAACAACGGGAGGGAGAAGGAGTCGGTAATCTTGATCTCTTTCGATGTGCCCAGACTGATGTCGCATACGGCAAAGCCGTTGGCACCGTAGAAATCAGTAGCCCAAGGGGTGGCACCTACTTCGGCTGTCCAGTCCAGCCCTCCCAGCTTGAAGGGGGCTGCTACGGAGACGTAGGATGAATAGGCCCGGTCGCCGTCTTTGTTGAGACCGTCGACACCGGCAAAGTTTGTGTACCAGTTTACAGCCAGCGGACCGAAATCGTAGCCAATCTGTGCTTCGAACAAGTGGGAATTGGCTGCATCGTGGGTACCGTACTGGAAGTATTTGGCCGTCTCTCCGTCGCCGGTCTTGTTGAACCAATAGTCCGTCACCGATATGCTGAAGCCTCCGGTGGAGTACCCCAATGTGAGATCGAATTCTTTTGTGTCGGTACTTTCGAGTCCTACTGATCCCCAAGCTCCCAAAGAGAAACCCTTATAGCCTACAGACATGCCGGGCTGAAGGCTTACGCCTCCCAAATCCTGACCACGCCAGATGTAACCGCTTACGAGGTCGGCGCTTACCGATGCTTCTACTTTGTCCTGAGCCTTTGCCGTGAAAGGCATTGCAATTGATAATAGCATTGCCATTATCCCCAATTTAACGCTTTTTGTTTTCATACCTTTTTACCTTTAAGTTAAGAATTTTGCGGATGATCAGTCCGGCTCACCTATAGTGTAGCGCTATTGTATAGTAGTTTGTAGTTGGTCGTTTAAGATAGCCAGTTGCGGATGCGTCTCATAGCTTCCACGCAATCTTCGTATTTGCCGAAGGCGGTCAATCGGATGTAGCCTTCGCCGCTGGGGCCGAAACCTACGCCCGGAGTGCCCACCACGTTGGCTTCGTACAACATCTGCTCAAAAAACTTCCACGAGCCTACGCCGTTGGGTGTTTTCAGCCAGATGTATGGAGCGTTCACTCCACCGTACACTTTCAGTCCGGCAGTTTCAAGGCCTTCCTTCATGGTACGGGCGTTGTTCATATAGTAATCAATTGTTTCCTTTATCTGTCGCTTGCCTTCCGGGGTGTAGATGGCTTCCGCACCTCGTTGGGTGATGTAGCTGGTGCCGTTGAACTTGGTGCATTGGCGGCGGTTCCACAGCTTGTTAAGTGGAATGCGTTCGCCTCCCAGGGTGGCGGCTGTCAGCTCTTTGGGTACTACGGTATATCCGCAGCGCATTCCGGTGAATCCGGCAGTCTTGGAGAAGCTGCGGAATTCGATGGCGCATTTCTTGGCACCTTTTATTTCATAGATGGAGTGGGGCACGTCGTCTTCCCGGATGAATGCTTCGTATGCGGCATCGAACAGGATCAGTGTGTCGTTGGCAAGTGCGTAGTCCACCCACTTTTTCAGTTGCGGTTTGGTCAAGGTGGTTCCCGTGGGGTTGTTGGGGTAACAGAGGTAAACGATGTCGATACGCTTGTCGGGGATTTCGGGGATGAAGTTGTTTTCGGCGGTGCAGGGCATATAAGTCACGTTGCTCCATTTGCCGTCTTCTTCCAGTACTCCGGCACGTCCGCACATCACGTTGCTGTCGATGTAGACCGGATAGATGGGATCGGTTACTCCCACGCTGTTGTCGTGGCGCAGAATGTCGCCGATGTTTCCCGTATCGCTCTTTGCCCCGTCGTTTACAAAAACCTCTGTGGGACTGAAGTGAATGCCGCGCGATGCGTAATCGTGCTTGATGATGGCTTCAATCAAAAAGTCGTACCCTTGTTCGGGACCGTAACCGCGGAATGTTTTCGAGTCTGTCATCTCCTCCACTGCCTTGTGCATCGCCTCGATGCAAGCTGGTGGCAGTGGACGGGTAACGTCTCCGATACCCAGACGGATGATCTCTTGTTTGGGATGCGTTATCCTGAAAGTATTAACCTTTTTAGCTATGTCTGAAAATAAGTAACTACCGGGTAGTTTCAAGAAATGTTCGTTTACTAATGCCATATACTTGTTTTTGTTTTAAGTTAGTTCTATTTCTCCGTCGAATACCTTTGTGGCTCCTCCCGTCATGAGGACATGTTTTGTAGCTATGTCCCATTCTATGTTCAGCGAGCCTCCATCCATGATGATGATTGATTCTCTTCCTGCACGTCCTGTCAGGGCGGCGGCCACGGCGGTGGCACAAGCTCCGGTGCCGCAGGCCTGGGTGATGCCCGAACCCCGTTCCCAAACGCGCATCCTTATTTTGCCTTCGCCCAGTACCTGGGCAAACTCTACGTTGATGCGTCCGGGGAAGAGCGGATGATTTTCCAGCTTCGGACCGATGGTGTCAAGGTCTACCTCTGCAATATCATTAACAAAAATCACCAGGTGAGGGTTCCCCATTGACACGGTGGTCGCTACATACCGTTCTCCTTCTACTTCGATGGGTTGTTCTTTCATTGGTTTGGCACCCTTGCCGTCATAGTCTACCGGTTCATCGGCCGGTATGCCCATGTCTACGGTCACGGTATCTACTTTTCCGTCTGCAATGTGTAGCTTCAGTATTTTAATACCCGACCGTGTGTCAAGGGTTATTTCAGTTTTCTCTGTCAATCTGTAATCAAAAAGATACTTTCCTATGCAGCGGGTCGCATTGCCGCACATCATGGCTTCGGAACCGTCGGCATTGAAGATGCGCATGCTGAAATCTGCGTTTTGGGGCCGACCGATAAGTACCAGGCCATCGCTGCCAATTCCCGTATGCGGCGCACTCCATATCCTTGAAAGTTCCTCCGGATTTTCAATGGGGTATTTGGTGGTGTCTACATATATGTAGTCATTTCCTGCGCCATGCATTTTGGTGAATTTAATAACTCTTGTCATTTTGTACTTTGTTGGTTAATTAAAATATCCTTTTGTTTTATTTCACTGCAAATATACGACGTTTTGTTCAATGTTTGATGAAAAGCGTATCTATTTTCTATTTATTTTTAATTAAACTTTCAGTCGATACAAATATACGCTATTCCTGTTTCAATTTAAAAGCATATAGTGCTATATTTGAATAAATTGTAATCAAGATGCAATCTTAATTTGATTTCAAATAAGAAAAAAGATTGTTTATTCGAGTAATTGCTACCTTTTTGAAACAATAAATCCGCTTCATTGTTGACATAATGAAGCGGATTTTCTTATTTTAGTTTCTAAATGTACGTAGGTTGGCTATTTCTTCTTTATGATTTCCTCTAATAGCAGGGGTTCGTTGGTCGTAATGAAATCTACGCCCTGGTCGATGAGCCATTCCATGTCTTTAGGGTCGTTCACGGTCCAGGCATTTACTTTCATGCCGAGGTCGTGGCATTCTTTGATCCATTCGGGGTGCTTCTTGAAGACGCTGAAGTGGTAGTCCGGTCCGGCGCAGCCCCATTCTTTCAACTCTTTGGGAGAGAGGTCACCTTCCAGGTAGTAAACGGGAGTACCCTGGGGAGCCAGGCGGATAAATTCCTTGGTGGCATGGCGGGAGAAGGTGATGTATTCGGTGCGGTCCTCAAGTCCCATGTCTTTCACCATCTTTACGATGTCCTCTACGGCACGGGTCTCCTGTTCGGGAGTTTTATGTGCTTTCAGTTCCAGGATGAGGCGGGTTTTCAGGCTTTTTGCTTTGTCCAGATACTGTTGCAGGGTGGGGAGGGCTTCGCCGTTGTCCAGTTGTACGGCGGTGCATACCTTGGCGGTGGCATCTTGCATGGTGACGCCTTTGAAGGTGGCATCGTGGTTAACGACCAGTTGGTGGTCGATGGTGAGCCATACGTCGAACTCGGAGGCATAGCAGTCGATGGAGTCGGCTTTTACGAGTGCAGCGATGGAGTTTTGCGCAGAACCGGCGGTGTTCCAAAAACCGCGGTGTGCAATGACTTGGGTAGATTGCGCCTGCATGGTGCCACATGCGGTAAGCGCCAGGGCAGAGGCTAAAAAGAGATTTTTTAGATTCATAATGATTATGGTGTTTGTTTTGTGTACAAAGGTAGAAAATAAAAATGAAACTCATTGATGGCTGTATAGATTATTGGTGGAAAATAGAGAATGAGTATAAAGTTCTCATTCTCTATTTTTAAATCTAATCCTGGAGTAATTTCAGTATATACTTTCCGGGCATAACGATGCGGGCTTTCAGGTGGGGTGAACTGTTCAACTCATATAGGATTTTCCAGATTTTCCCTCCCAGTCTTCCGAAATCTGTCAGTCTCAGAATGGCATTCAGATCGTGGATGTCGGTAACTTTTTGCCTTGCCAGTTCCTCCATCAAGCCTTGGTAATTATGCGTCTGTTTGTTGAGCGTGTACTCCGGTGGAGTCAGAAGAATCTCCTCCTTCTTTTTCCTCGTCTCCCCTTGGGGGAGATAGAGAGGGGTTTTCTTTATTCTCTTTATTTTGTTTATTTGCTAAAGCACTGCTTGCCTTCGCGTCTCTGATTCTCTGCTGGTTAACCAGTCCACCGCGACGCCCTGCCTCCTTTTTAGCTTCCTGTTGGGCGTCCCATGGTTCCATGCGGCGGCTTAGTCCGGGGGATGAGAAGCTTGTCTCGTTCACCTCGAACAGCGCATAGTCATAGATGATCCGCTTCAGTGTGGCGGTTGTTACCCTTGCCTTTTGTGCCAGTATGGGAATCACTTTCAGGCTGGCTTTATATTCGTTCTGTAATCTGAGGAATTCGAGCACTGTCCAGTAAATGCCATATCCTTTCATACCTTCTTCTTGTATCATAATCATTAATTTTAAATTGCTGCCAGCATTGGCGTCATGTAATAAATAAGCCTCCATAACTTTTAACTTCAGTATTTTTGTTAGTTTACTATCGGTTTCCATTCCAGAAAATTCTCAATCAGAAAAGTCCGCCAGCCTTGTTGTTCTGCGTCCCAATAGGCTACGTGTGCTTTGATGCTTGTCACGTCATGCTTCTTTTTGAAGTCGTTTTCGTAGGAAAAGAGGGTTCCTCTTCCCATATAGAAGCTGCCGTCTTGCTTTCGGTAGGCTATCAAAGCATATCCGTATTGCATGTATTCCAGCAAGGAGTTTATGCGCTGTGCCATCCATTGTACAGACTCCATGCTCAATGTTGTGTTTTCTGTGATCCGTTCTTCCCATAGCTTCTTTGTTTTTTCTTTTTTGGATACAAATTTTTCCTCTGACCCATTTTTTTCTTTTCTCATTTTTTTATGTTTTTAGTGTTAGTAAATATGTGATAATCAGCAATGAAAAAGGGCTACTCCTTTCAGTGTGGATGGCTACACCCTTGCCTTGTTGAGGCTACACCATCCGATGAGAAAGGTGTAGCCCTTCTGTCCGGTTGCTGACGGCGGCAAAATTACTGCCTTTTCATGTACTGAACTATCAGTGATTTATCTTTACATCATATCCGTAGGGGTCAATTTGTGCGGTGTCCTCTTGTTTTATTATGGCCCATACCTTCTCCAGCTCGGTGATTATCGTACTGTAAGTCAAAGGCTTTTGTTCTCCTCTGGTTCTTTTTGTGAAGTTTTCGGATGCTACGAGTAGTTTGGCTATATCCGTTATTTTTCTGATTTTTGTGCCTTCAAAATACCCTGATTTAAAAGCTCTTAAATAACCTACATAAATATGGGTTTGGTCTCCGTAGTAAACTCGTTCTGCCAATAGCTTTTCATCCACTATGGAACAGTGTTCCTTTACTTTTATTTTTCTTGATTTCTGTGTATCAGATTGATACGACGTGCTTCTCAGTTCGTTACCGTTGAGATTTTCCTTTTTTTGAGTTCTTTCATTTGCATAATACTTCTTTCATTTAACTGTTTTTTGTTCTGGTTAAAAAATGCGAAAGTATAAAAAGTGGGGGAGAAATAAGGAGATTTGGAGGAAAAGATGAATGATTAAATCGTAAATAGTTGTAATACAACGTGTTGGAACGCCCATTAAACGTACGTTTAATGGGCGCAAATATAGAGATGTTTTTTGTAATGACAAAATGTTTGATAAAAAATATTCCTAATAATAAATGGTTGTATGTTTAGTGTATTGATTATCAGTAAGATAAATATTGTATCTAATCAGTTAAATAGTTCTTGTTTTTAGCTTTTTCAGAATGTTTTATAGGGCTTTGAAATAGGCGTTCAAAAAACGTACGTCTAAAAAACGTTTTTTGTTCATAACACGTTCGTTTATAGTCTCTTACCAGAAGGTAATGAACAACTACAGAAAATCTGTTGACAAGAGGGGCATAAAGCTTGTCGTATTTTACATAGAGTGCTCGCAAGTGATTGAATTACAGTTATGTACTGAGAATTCAAAGCCCCGGAGGAACACCCTTTTCTGAACAAAATAACGAAAATGGAAGCGGATAAAGAGACCGAAGTCTGGTATGCCATGCGTGCCACCTACCGTAGAGAGCTTGATGCCATGCATCTTTTTGAAAAGGAAAGATTAGGCTGTTTCGTCCCTATGCAATATAAGGTAAGTATCCGTAAAGGGAAGAAAGTTCGCGCTTTGGTTCCTGTCATTCACAATCTGCTTTTTGTCCATGCTCGTCCTTCAGAATTGAAGCGTGTCAAGTCTCAGGTCACTTACTTGCAATATATCACCGATACCCGTAGTGGACAGAAGATTATTGTCCCCGACAAAGATATGCAGCGTTTCATCGCTGTATCCGGCACCTATAATGACCATCTCTTGTATTTCCAACCTGATGAACTGAATTTGTCGAAAGGCACCAAAGTTCGTGTCACCGGTGGCGAATTCGAAGGTCAGGAAGGTATTTTCCTGAAAGTGAAAGGTGCCCGCGACCGTCGTGTAGTCATCCAAATACAAGGTGTCATCGCTGTTGCCATGGCAACCATCCACCCGGATCTTATCGAAGTAATCAAATAACATCTGAAATCATAAATCTGAAATAATTATGTCTCTTTTAGAAGAAGCAATTACTCTTCAGCGTGCCGCGCACGACCTGATGTATCTTGGTGTGGACGGGAGCCCCATCTATAGCGATGATTTGTCCCGCCGCAACGGTGAAGTTTATCGTCTGACTACGGCTCTGTATAATTCCGGTGTCAAAGGTTCTACCATTGGGGAACAGGCGAATATCTATCTTGCTCTTTTGATGGGCTATAGCGCATCATTCATCGACCACGGGGAGAAGCAGAAGCACGTCCAGGAAGTCTTGGACCGTTGCTGGGACATCCTCGACATCCTTCCTGCTTCGTTGTTGAAGCTCCGTCTGCTTACCGCTTGCTACGGTGAAGTGTTCGACGAGCCTTTGGCCGATGAAGCCCGCACTATCATCTCTTCATGGGATTCCACATCGCTTACTCCCGAACAGCAGGAAGCTATTGACGAGTTCCGGAATGTGGTGGAGAATCCTTATCCGTGGGAAGAACTGGAGGAGTAAAAGCAGAGATAAAGCTGAAGAAAGATAGAATATGAGAAACTTTGAAGATTTGCAAATAGCAGTTGCTGGTACCGGTTATGTCGGTTTGAGCATTGCTACTTTGTTGTCACAGCATCACAAGGTGACAGCCGTTGATGTGATACCTGAAAAGGTGGAAAAGATTAACAATCGTATATCTCCAATTCAGGATGAATATATAGAGAAGTATTTTGCGGAGAAGGAACTGGACCTCACTGCAACTCTTGATGGGGCATCTGCCTATAAGGATGCTGACTTTGTGGTTATTGCAGCTCCTACAAACTACGATCCGGCTAAGAACTTTTTCGATACGCATCATATAGAAGACGTCATTGACCTTGTACTATCAGTGAATCCTGAAGCAACAATGGTTATCAAGTCAACTATTCCAGTTGGCTACTGTCGTTCCCTCTATGTGAAGTATGCTCAGAAGTTTGCTCAGATGGTACCATTGCCAGATGGAAAACGTCGTGAATTCCGCCTTTTGTTTTCTCCTGAGTTCCTTCGCGAATCGAAAGCCCTTGAAGACAATCTCTATCCTTCACGTATTATCGTGGGTTATCCAAAAATGATGTCCGTTGAATGGGAGGAGGAGAACGAAGCAATCCGAAAAATTCAAGGCAATCATATGCAAGAGTCTGCTGAGATATTCGCTAAGCTTCTTCAGGAAGGTGCCATTAAAGAAAACATTGATACTCTCTTTATGGGACTGAAAGAAGCCGAAGCAGTCAAACTCTTTGCCAATACTTATCTTGCCCTTCGTGTAAGTTACTTCAATGAGCTTGATACCTATGCCGAAGTAAAAGGTTTGGATTCAGCTGCCATCATTCAGGGAATTGGTCTCGATCCTCGTATTGGCACTCACTACAATAACCCATCATTTGGTTATGGCGGTTATTGTCTGCCAAAAGACACAAAACAGCTTCTTGCCAATTATGCAGATGTGCCTCAGAACATGATGACTGCTATTGTGGAATCGAATCGTACCCGTAAGGACTATATTGCCGATGCAGTGCTTCGCAAGGCTGGTTGGTATGATTATTATAGTAATAATCAATATGATGGTTCAAAAAATCCTGTAACTATCGGTGTGTATCGCTTGACAATGAAGAGTAACTCCGACAATTTTCGTCAAAGTGCTATTCAAGGCATTATGAAACGTATTAAAGCCAAGGGTGCAAATGTGATTATCTATGAGCCAACACTTGAGGACATTGAACTGTTTTTCGGAAGCAAGATTGTAAACAACCTGGATGAATTTAAGGAGCAGAGTAATGCTATCATTGCTAATCGCTATGATAATGTTCTTGATGACGTAGAAGATAAGGTTTACACTCGTGATCTCTTTAGAAGAGACTAATATAGAATGCATATTCATTTTTGAGTATAGCTTTATTATATCAATTCTAAATAAAAATATATGCACATACTTCTTGTAAGTTTTGATTTTTGCTTGGAAGCAGGTGGCATTGAAAATACAAGTTACTTGCTTGCGAAACATTTATCTAAGTATGCTGATGTATCTTGTTATGCTGGTAATCAATCGCGTGAAATTAGTGTTGATAATGTTACGTTTTATAAAAGCAAATATTCTATAGATAAAATAAAATTTTTCAGTTACGGTGTCTTATGCGAATTGTTGCAAATTGATAAAGTAAAACATATTGATTATGTATTGGGGATAGCTTGTTATATGTGTCCAAATGTTCTTCTTCTTAATTTAATTAAGAAGATTCCTTTTGGCTTTCTGTGTCATGGTAATGAATTGATGGATCCCCCTAGACTTAACATAGTTAAGAATGTTTTTAATATGATTTATAGTAAGATTCCTCGAAAATTGGTTTTACAAATGGCTGATCAAGTATTTGCCAATTCAAAATACACATCAAACCTAGTAGAAAATATTCACCATCGACTGGTTCATATTGTCCACTCTCCTATTGATTTTAATCATGATGTTGACGAGAATATGCTTAATGCTGATAAGAAAAAAATACCTTTACTTCTGTCAATAGGAAGAATAGTTGAAAGGAAAGGCTTTCAGAATGTGATAAAAGCATTGTATCTTCTTAAAGATAAATTGCCATCATTACAATATATTATTGGAGGGGAAGGACCATTTGAACCACAGTTAAGAAAACTGGTAAGTGATTACAATTTGAATAATCGTGTTCAGTTTCTAGGAAGAGTAAGTGAATCTGCAAAAAGAGAATTATATAATAGATGTGGGTTGTTTGTGATGCCAAGTATGACAATTCAAGACCAAACGAGTGTAGAAGGATTTGGAATTGTATCTGTTGAAGCTAATTCTTTTGGAAAGTTTGTCATAGCATCGGAAACTGGAGGAGTATCTGATGCAGTAATTGATGGAAAAACAGGACTTCTATCACCCGAAGGTGATATTCATAATTTGGCTGTTTCTATAGAGCGCTATTATAGTAGTAGTTTCTCTTACTCTTCTGAATTTTGTATTGATTGGGCTAAAAAACATTCAATAACAGAAATTTCCAAGCTATACTTTTCCCTAATTAGCTTATATATAGATAATAGGAATTCTTTAAATTAATACTCCAATATGATTGTAACAAAGACTCCCTTTAGAATGTCTTTTTTTGGTGGTGGTACTGATATGCCTGCTTTTTTTAATGAATATGGTGGGTCAGTAATTAGCACAACATTTGATAAATTCTGTTACGTTAATGTTAGGCATTTGCCTCCATTTATGCCTTATATAAGTGAATTGATTCACAGTAAAATAGAAAGAGTAAACAATATTGAAGATATTGAGCACCCTTTGATTCGTGAAGCAATGCGTTTATGTGATATTCATGAAATTCGACTTACATATGAAGGGGATCTTCCTGCCCGAACAGGGCTAGGAACAAGCAGTACGTTTGCTGTAGGTATGTTAAATGCTTTTTATGCATTAAAAGGCAAATATGTAGGTAAGTATCAATTAGCAAAGGAGGCCATTTTGTTAGAAAGAGACATTCTCAAAGAACACGGAGGTTGGCAAGATCAAATTGCAGCGGCATATGGAGGGTTAAACAGAATTGACTTTAAAGATAATCAATTTGCAGTACATCCGATAATTATTTCACCTGATAGAAAAAAAAGCTTGGATGATAATTTGATTTTATTTTATACTGGTGTTCAAAGATTCTCATCAGAAATTCAAAAAAATACTTTTGCTCATCCTAAGAATAAAACAAAACTGCTAATAGAAATGCTTCAATTAGTTGATGCTGCAGAAAATATTCTGACGGATGGTAATTCTGATTTAAATGATTTTGGTAAACTTCTTGATGAAACATGGAAATTAAAAAGAGGAACTGGTAAAAAAGTATCCTCTACATCTATTGATTATTTATATAATGCTGCAACAAAAGCTGGTGCCTTAGGTGGCAAGCTGTTAGGAGCAGGTGGTGGCGGATTCCTTCTTTTTTATGTTGAAAAAGATAAGAGAAAGGCCGTGATGAATGCTTTAGAGGACTTGATGATAGTTCCGTTCAATTTTGAGAATGAAGGTGCTTCAATTGTTCATTATCAGCCTATTTCATACATACCAAGAAAGAATATAATTTTACGTAGATAAATTAGTTGTTATGGCTTATATTATAACAGGAGGAGCAGGGTTTGTTGGATCCAATATGGTGAAAAAGTTAAATGAGAAAGGAATCAATGATATTATTATCTTAGATTCTTATGGTGACGAAAAGATGAAAAATCTTTTCGGACTTCATTTTTCAAATTTCATTGATTATACAGATGGTATAGAGAGTATTTCTAGGTTTCTTGAAACAGTAGAAAATCCGGAGGCCTTTTTTCATATAGGGGCTAATGCCGATGTACTTGTTTGTGATTCGAAGACGATGATGAACGAGAATTATGAGTTTTCGAAGATGTATTGTGAATTTGCAAATAAGCATAATATTCCATTTATATATGCTTCATCATCTGCAGTATATGGAAATGGAGGTAACCAAAGGGTTGGAGATGGTAATGAGGAGCCTCATAATACATATGCTCTGTCAAAGTGGCTTTTTGATCAATATATAATTGCAAATAAAGAGAAATTTTCTAATAAGGTAATAGGTTTCCGTTTTTTTAATGTATTCGGATGGGGTGAATTTCATAAAGGGAAAAATGCAAATATCGTATATCGGTTCTATCGTTTTATTAAAGAGAAGAATGTCATTGATCTTTTCAATAAGGAGATAATTCGAGATCATATTTGGGTAGAAGATGTAGCCGAAGTAATGTATCAGGCTATAATACGTGAAGATATAACTACAGGTATTTACAATTTAGGTGGTAACCATCCTATTTCCCATAGACAAGTAGCTGAGACTGTTGTCAAAACTATGATGGGTGAAGGCGTAATTCCACAGAAATCAGTAAATGATTATATTCAGCTCATTGAGATTCCTGAAGAATTGCGAGAAAAAATTCAATTTTATACCTATTCAGACAGTCAATTCGCTTTCATATCAGAAATATCGAAAGGAAATATTGAGAAAATGGCAACATATGTTCGAGAACTGATAAAAAAAGGTAAATAATATGGAGCAAAAAATAATTAAGCATTTAGATTTACTAATTGAAAGGTACCCTAATCTTTCTGTATGTAAAGAAGATATTGAAAAAGCATATAAACTGCTTGAGGCAGTTTATGCCTCAGAGGGAAAGTTACTTGTTTGCGGTAATGGTGGTTCTGCTTCTGATTCTGAACATATTGTAGGTGAATTGATGAAGGAGTTTAAGTTAAAACGTAAGGTTTATAGCGACCAAGCCGCTGCAATGCGTGCTATTGATTCTGAAAAGGGAGAGGTACTCGCAGAAAATCTTCAGGGAGCTCTTCCTGCAATCACCCTTACAGCTCATTCCTCTTTAGCTACAGCATTCATGAATGATAGCGAACCTATACTTGTGTTTGCACAACAAGTAAATGGCTATGGTAAAGCTGGTGATTGTTTTCTGGGTATTTCAACATCTGGAAATAGCCAGAATGTGCTTTATGCTGCAATTACTGCTAAAGCTAGGGGCTTGAAGGTTGTTGGCCTTACTGGTGCAAAGGAAAATGACCTGATGAAATATGCAGATGTTTGTATCCGAGTTCCAGAAACAGAAACATACAAAATTCAAGAACTTCATCTTCCTGTATATCATTGCTTATGCTTGATGTTGGAAGATTATTTCTTTGGAAAGTAATTATATGAAGACAATTTTAATGGCTGGTGGTCGTGGAACTCGGATTGCTGAGCTTTTTCCAAATATTCCAAAACCATTGATACCAGTTAATGGTATGCCTATCCTTGAGCGTGAGATACGATCTCTTGCTGCTCAGGGATTTAAAGATATTATTTTAACTATCGGTTATCTTGCAGATAAGATTTCTTCTTATTTTGGAGATGGTAGCAAGTTTGGAGTTAGTATAGAATACTTTGTAGAAGAAACACCACTTGGTAATGCAGGTGCTTTATTTCAATTAAGAGAAAAGATTGGCGATGAACCATTCTTGCTTCTCAATGCTGATGCAGCTTTTGATGTAGATTTCAATCGAATGGTTGCATTCCATAAGCAGCATAAAGGTTTAGCTACGCTTTTTACTCACCCAAATTCACATCCGTACGATAGCGGTTTGATTATTGCTGATGAGGATGGTAAAGTAGAGAAATGGCTTAGTAAGGAAGATGAACGTCCGCAGTGGTATAACAATAGAGTAAATGCTGGCTTGCATATTATTGACCCTAAGATGCTAGATGAAGTCTTTAAGAATTTGAAAACTGACGAAACAACAGGTTTCCCAAAAGGAAAGGTGGATTTGGATCGTCAAATTCTCAAACCTTTTTGCGGTACTGGTCGGATATTCTGCTATGATAGTCCTGAATATGTGAAGGATATGGGAACACCTGAGCGTTTCCATCAAGTTGAAGTAGATTTCAAAAAAGGTGTAGTTCAGGCAAAGAATCTTAGAAATAAGCAGAAAGCTATCTTTCTTGATCGAGATGGAACTCTCAATAACTATGTTGGCTTTTTGCGTGATATTGATGACTTCGAACTAATAGAAGGAGTACCTGAAGCAATCAAGCTTATTAATCAAAGTGGTTATCTTGCAATTATTGTTACGAACCAGCCGGTTATTGCTCGAGGTGAAGTATCATGGGATGAACTTAATGAGATTCATCGCAAGATGGAAACGCTTCTTGGTAAAGAAGGTGCATATATTGATGGTATCTATATCTGTCCTCATCATCCAGATAAAGGATTTGACGGTGAGCGACCTGAATATAAGATTGAATGTGATTGTAGAAAACCGAAACCTGGTATGTTTTTGCAAGCAGCTAAGGATTTTAATATAGACCTTTCAGAATGTTATATGATAGGAGATAGTAAGAGTGACTATGAAGCTGGACTTAATTCGAAATGTAAGAAATCATATATTCTAAAAGAGGGCGATTCTATACACAACCTCATAGAATCATTATTATAATTTATGACATCTCTTAAAAAAGAAATGATAAATGGTGTAATGTGGACATCTATAGCTAAATATTCAGGTTTAGTTATCAGTCTAATCATTACTATGATTTTGGCCAGAATCCTAACTCCTCAGGAGTTTGGGGTAGTTGCTATTGCTACTGTTATTATAACATTTCTATCAATGCTATGTCAGATGGGAATTGGACCTGCTATAATTCAATTTAAAGATCTCACTACAGATGATTTGGATGATATATTTTCTTTCTCTTTTTATGTAGGATTACTTTTGGCTCTATTTTTTTTCTTTGGTTCCTGGTCAATAGCATCTTTTTATAATGTAGAACAATTGGTAGAAGTATGCCAGATATTGTCAATTAATGTATTTTTTAGTGCAATTAATATGGTACCAAATGCACTTATGTTCAAAGATAAAAGGTTCAAAGAAAATGCTATTAGGACATTGATACTACAAGTTTTAACTGGCGTTATATCTGTTACTGCTGCATTTATAGGATTTGGATTGTATGCACTTCTGATTACTCCAGTATTTACGGCAATAGGAATGTTTTTATATAATAGACATTTTTATCCAGTACAATTCAAGTTCTTTTTTTCGTTAAAGCCAATTTTGCGTATATTTTCCTATTCCTCTTATGAATTTCTGTTCGAATTTTTTAATTACTTCTCGAGGAATTTAGATAAGTTGATTATTGGTCGATATTTATCCGCAGTTGAATTAGGGTATTACGAGAAATCTTATAGTTTAATGCAATTACCTATGAGTAATGTGCCTGCTGTAATAAATCCTGTATTGCAACCAGTATTAAAAGATCTTCATAATCAAAAGGAACTATTAGCCGATAAATATTTGAAAATAACTAGATTGATAGCTATAATAAGTTTTCCAATTGGTTTTATCTTTTGGGGAATGGCTGATGAAATTATTTATGTATTTTTTGGAAATCAGTGGACTCCAGCCGCAGGAACATTAGCTATATTATCTTTATCCTTACCACTGCAGATGATACAATCAACATCAGGTGCTATCTTTTTAATTTGTAGTGAGACAAAAAAACAATTTTATGTTGGTATAAGAAACACGATAATCACAGTTGTTTCCTTTATAATAGCCGCCTTTTTCTTTAAGTCGATAGAAGCAATAGCATGGGCATGGACAATTTCTTTACTTATTAATTTTGTTATTACATATTCTATAATTTATCGGTATGTATTAAATGTAAAAATTGTCTCATTCTTCAAGATTCTTCAAAAACCTTTACTAATTGGGTTGATATTGGGATGTTTTTTTTATCTATTTAATTTGTATACTTCTATAGATAATAAATATCTCTTATTGATAATAAAAGGAATATCGTCATTATTGTTAGCGATAGTATTTATTCATCTATTCAAGTTGTTAAATGTATATTATCTATTACATAAAGTTTTATCTAAGTTTATATATAAGTAAATAAATATGAAAACAAAGGTAGTCTATGCTTTATCTTCAGATAAAACAGATCTTTATTTAGAGCAGCTTGTTATTTCTTTATATACATTACGACTCTATAATGTTTCTTCTTTTGTAGTGCTTGTAGTAGATAGTATAACAGATAAATTGTTACAAGAAGACAGAAAAATTGCAAGAACATTAGTTGATGATTATATTATAGTTAATACACCTGATGGATTGGATAAAAAAAGTCGATCACGGTATATTAAAACAACAATCAGAAGTAATGTTAGAGGACGATATCTGTTTATAGATACTGATACTTTAGTCACATCCGACTTGTCTTTTGTTGATGATATACGTGGTGATATATTAGCTGTACTTGATAGGCATATAGGTCTTTTTGATAATCAGATGTTTTTTTCAATTCTGAATCAAGCAAGTAAAATAGGATGGGATATTACACCGAAAGATGTGAATTTCTTCAATAGTGGAGTGATGTTGGTAGAAGATAATGATGCTTCACGTATTTTATATTCAAAGTGGCATGAAAATTGGAAGATGAACTATGAACGTGGTTTAAACATTGATCAGCCCGCTCTTGCTATTGCAAATCGAGATTTAGGTTACATTATTGATAGATTACCAGATACAATGAATTGTCAGGTGCTTGGCAATGGATTGCAATATTTGCATGATGCTAAGATTATTCACTATTTTAATTCAAATACGAGAACAAAGCTAAAAAACTATCCATACAAACTTACCAAAACAGAGATATTTTTGAAGGTTAGAGAAAATGGATATATTATTGATAATAATATAGCGTCGGTGATAAGTAGCCCTAAATCCTTATTCTGTGATAAATATGAAATATTATCGGATGAAGCTTTAACGTCATACTATTTACCAGCAGTGCAATTACAACTGTATTTGTATTCTTTTCACCCCTTTCTTTTTAAGATTTGCAATATTATGGCAAAATATATTTTTAAATTAGCAGAATTGCCTAAATTAGTTCATAAGCTGTAATTTTTCCCTATGATACTTTATTTTGTTATTATAATATTTTTTTTATTATTAGCTATAACTGCAGACAGTAAACAGAATAGAGCGATACCATTCTTGTCTTTTCTTGTTCTATTTATAGTTTCAGCTTTTAGAAAAGAGACTGTAGGAGGTGATCTTAAAAGATATCTTCCAACTTTTGATCGAGTACAGCATACTAACTGGGGGGATTTGTTAACATGGAATGACTCTCAATTTTCTTTTTTTTCAGAATATGGTTTTCGCTATCTACAAAAAGTGATGAGTTGTATAGATGGCTCCAATCAGTTTTACATAATTTTCACTTCTTTTTTTGTGATAGGGACTGCAATGTATGCGATTAATAAGTTTTCTGTTGACAAAGCATTAAGCGTTTTAGTTTATGTTTCAATAGCTTATTTGAATTCATTTAATATTATTAGAGCAAGCCTATGTATATCTATATGCTTATTATCATTTCAATATATTAAGGAACGACAGTTGTTACGTTTTTTAATAATGATGGCAATTGCAATTTCAATGCAGAGAACGTCTATTTTTTTTATTCCTGCTTATTTCCTTTATAATCTAAAATTTAATAATAGGTTGATAATCATTGGAATTGTTTGTTCTCTAACTGCTTCAATGGTTCTTACAGGATCAGGATTTGCGAAAATTGTAAATACTTATTTTACAATTTTCGAAATTTCAGATGAATCGTATTTGATTAGTGATGCAAGTACTGGATTAACATCACTAGCTTTATTCTTGTTGTTTGCTACTTTTTTTTCTTTATATATTTACAAAAAGAATAAAGATGAAGATAAAGATATGGAATTTTTTATCTATGTGCTTGTTATTGCTACTATAATACAATTCTTTTCATCTGTATTTATGCTGCTAAATAGAATTAGTCTTTTCTATTATTCCTATTTAGTATTCTTTATTCCATATATGCTTAAGAAGTATAAGAAGAGAAATGGCATGATATTTTTTAAAATAGTTTTTATTATAGCATTTGTCGCAATATATTCTATGGGTGTCTTTAAAGATACTAATGGAAATGTTCCTTATCTTTTTTTCTGGGAATAGTAACAATTTATTTTATATATGATTCCTAAAAAACTTCATTTATGTTGGCTTTCAGGTGATAAATATCCTGATAAAATTGCGTATTGTATAAGTACGTGGAAGAAATATCTTCCTGATTATGAAATAGTACTTTGGGATTTAAATAAAGTTGATTTTAATAAATTGCTTTGGGTTAAGCATGCATATGAGCATAAAAAATATTCATATGCTTGTGATTATTTACGTGCTTATGCTTTATACACAGAGGGTGGGATATATATGGACTCTGACGTTGAAGTTCTTAAGTCGTTTAACGATTTATTAAATCTGCCATATTTTTTGTGTCGAGAGAAATCTGGTAAGTTAGAGCCCGCCATAATGGGTGCTGAGCCAGGTATGGTATTAATGAAGAAAGTGGTTAATTACTATGACAATAAGTCCTTTGTCAAAGAAGATGGAACTTTAGATCTAAAAACATTACCTGATATTATTACAGAGATAGCAGAAGCTAATTATGAGGTAAGAGATATTGATAACCCGTCCAAAATAACATTGGATGAGAAGTCACTATTTATTTTGCCAGCTGAATATTTCTCACCAAAACGTAATGATACATTTGAAGTAGAACAAACTTCTAATACATATACAATTCATCATTTTACTGCCACTTGGTTTCTACCTAAACAGAAATTTTTTAGATTTATTAGTCAATACTTCGGATTTAAGTTTGCTGTGACTCTATCAAATCTAGTAAAGAAGTTATGGTAAATTCTTCAGGTTTTATAAGAAGATTATAATATTACGTCATAATATTGGGAAGTTTTAAATGGTTTGCTGACTAAGTAAGGTATATTATGAGAATTCTTCATGTAATAACATCTTTAGCAACGGGAGGAGCTGAACACCTTATGGTAGATCTTCTTCCAAGATTGTCTCATTTGGGAAATGAAGTGGAAATAGCAGTATTCAATAGCAAACGAACAATTTTTTATAACGAACTGGAGGAAACTGGCATTAAGGTTCATGGATTTTCAGAAACAGATGGCCCTTATAATTATAAACATATTTTGAGGTTGAGAAAGTTGATGACAAATTTTGACATAGTTCATACTCATAATACAGCTTGTCAAATGTTTGCACCTATGGCAAAAGCTAATAATAATATTCTTGTTACAACAGAACATTCAACATCGACAAGAAGAAGGCATTATCCTTTTTTAAAATTTATTGATAAGTGGATGTATGGACAATATGATAAAATCATATGTATTGCTGAGTCTGCAGAAACTAGTTTGAGAAATTATATTGGTAACAATTATCCAATTACAACGATATTAAATGGCATAGAGGTAAATAGATTTGCATTTGCTGATAAAGTAGATTTAGGTTTTTCAAACTTAAAAATCATCACTATGGTTGCTGGATTCCGTTATGAGAAAGATCAACCTACTGTTATTAAATCATTAAAGTACTTGCCAGATGATTATCATGTAGTCTTAGTCGGTGATGGAGAAAAACGAGCAGAACTAGAATATTTGATAGACAATCTTAAACTTAACAATAGAGTCCATTTGCTAGGGGTGCGTAATGATGTTCCTAATATTTTAAGATCCTCTGATGTGATAGTCATGTCTAGTCATAGAGAGGGGCTTTCGCTTTCGAATGTAGAGGGAATGTCATCAGGTAATCCATTTATTGCTAGTGATGTAGAAGGGCTTCGTGAAGTGACTCGAGGATATGGGTTATTATTTCCTCATGGAGATGAAAAAGTACTTGCCGAATTAATATTAAAACTTACTACAGACATACTGTTTCGTGATAATATAGTGAAGAGATGCACAGAAAGAGCAAAACAATATGATATATCAAAGATGGCTGAAAATTATAATAACGTTTATAAAGAACTATGTAATAGATGAATATACTTCTAGCAGATGGCGCTGGTTATATTGGAAACATACTATCATTGAATTAGATAAAACAGGCTACCTTATACAAGTCGTTATTGGCATACGTAAAGAGTTTGGTGTATTTGGTAATGATTACGATACGGTTGATGGAACAGGTGTTCGGTAACCCTACTATTTTTCCGCCTTGATGCTCATTGTCTCCTGGTATACCTTTGCCATAACCTTTGACAACAATGATTATGGCAAGAGAAAAAGTAAATTACTAGGAGGTATATGACCTCTATTAGTTATGTAGCGAGACCAAGGACTTTCGTGGTTCTGTGCGGATTATGGTGTGAGTTACGATAAGTTTATGAACTGGCAACGTCATCAGCTGTGGAGTGAGAGTTGGGCAAGACAGTCCATGTAACGAGGAAAAGGCGGGACTTCGCAAACAGGTGAACGAACTGGTTGCAAGGCTTAAGGTCATTGAAGAATCCAACAAGGAGAGCTCGAAGGCACTGATGGCCACCATCAATGAACTGTCCGCGACAGTCAAATACCTGCGAAAAGAGTCCGAACTTATGAGAAAGCAGCTGGAAGCGAAGGAGGAGGTGAACAGACTACTGACAAGGGAGATCTTCAATCTCAGACTTCAGCTTGAGGATAGTGATGGGAATAATAGACTCCATCGAAGTCATATTCAAGAATGAAGCCCTGTTCCGTACGATGAGCCTCGGCAGCGGGCAGATTAAGGAAAAAAGGTTGAAGCTCACGGGAGCTATTCTCGAACCTATCCATCTCAAGACCGTCCTGATGATGCAGGACGCGAAGATTATGGCAAACGGCCTGATGAGAAAGGTTGTGAACTATACGATGAACCAATGGAAATCCCTGAGCAATATCCTCAAGGACGGTTCGGCGGAAATATCGAACAATCTTTGCGAACAGAGAATGAGACCTGTAACACTGCTGCTTAAGAATTGTATGAATATAGGCAGTGAAGCTGTCACTGAAGACACGGCATTCATCTTCTCGCTGATAGAGAGCTGTAAGCTTAATGGCATAGCCCTCAGGATTACCTGAAACATTTTTTGAATGCATTCTTAATGGTGAAGACTGCGACAAGAAGAAGCTTCTGCCATGTTTTTGCAAATCCAAATGCTAAAACAAAATTATTTTCTTGCGGACATTTTTATTTTATCGGCTGAAAACTGTCGTGGCTGAAAACAGAATGATTACATTAACAAAATCAGTCTAAGGTATGTTTATGTGCCCTTTAAAAGGGGGCTAATTTAAGTGGTTACAAAGACAATTGGACTTTATGAATCAAATATTTAAGGTGGAAACTATAGCCTCTGATAGAGCAAAAAAACTTATTCGACTCACTACCATTACTGGCAGTTTAAATATGCTTCTTAAAGGGCAGTTAAATTTTCTTTCTAGTTATTTTGAGGTTATTGGCGTTGCGTCTGATTTTGGTACTGGAAATTTGGAAGTAGTGTCTAATCGGGAAGGCGTACGTACTATAGATATCCAAATGCATCGAGAAATATCTTTATGGAACGATGTGAATTCTTTATGGAGATTGATAAAACTCTTCCGAAAAGAAAAGCCCTATATTGTTCATGCTAATACTCCTAAAGGCAGTTTATTAGCGATGATGGCAGCTTGGATGACTTGTGTACCACATCGCATCTATACGGTAACGGGCTTGCGATTTGAAACAACTACAGGATGGTTTCGATGGTTGCTAATTACAATGGAGAGAATAACTTGTTTGTGTGCAACAAAAGTAATTCCTGAGGGAGAAGGAGTGAAAAATGCTTTGATAAGAAACGGAGTTACGAAGAAACCTTTGAAAGTAGTTTTGAATGGCAATATAAACGGAGTGGATATTGAACATTATTCGCGCTCTGTAAAAATATTGGAAGAAGTGAAAAGTATACGTGAAGAAAAAGACACTTTCAATTTCATATTTGTCGGTAGATTGGTAAAGGACAAGGGCATTAATGAATTGGTAAAGGCTTTCTTGAAATTATTAAGTGATTATTCTGATATAAGGTTATATCTGGTTGGAGATTTAGAGAATGAGTTAGATCCGCTGGATAAGGATGTTAAAAGTAATATACAAAAGGAAAAAGCGATTGTGGCTTGGGGATTCCAGTTGGATGTTCGCCCTTTCTTTGCTGCTTCAGATGTCTTGGTTTTCCCTAGTTATCGTGAAGGCTTCCCAAACGTTGTTCTTCAAGCAGGTGCAATGGAGTTGCCCTCAATAGTTACTGATATAAATGGTTGTAACGAAATAATTCAAGATGGCATTAACGGCAAAATCATTCCTCCACGTAATGAGGATGCTTTATACAATGCGATGAAATGGTTTTATGAACATCGTAATGATGAAGTAAAAGAAATGGCAAAACGTGCCCGTCCTATGATTGTGGAACGTTACGAACAGCATAAGGTTTGGGAAGCGTTATTGGAAGAATATCGTTCTTTGGAAACGGACGAAATATCCTAGGAAGATATTGATTCTGAAGTAGAAACGGTAAGACAGGAAATGTATGAAAAACAACTGCAAAAAAAATATTGATAACCAATAATATAGCAAAAGGTTAAATAATCAATGTTTTGCCAGTATTTATATTGGCTATTTGTTGCTTATATGTATATTTGCGTAATCAATTATTTAACAAAATCCAATTGGCATTGGAAAAGGGAGATATATAATGTGTTGTGTTGAAGTCATTAAAGATAATATTGTTGCTGTTCAAACTGAATCGGCAATAAATAAAAAAGCTATGGATAAGGCTATTGATACTTATTTGGATATTCAGAAAAATATACGTAGCTTGAATAAATCTATAGCTGAACTTTATGATTTGATTCATGATAATTTCTCTCAATTAACCAAAGAGGATTATTCTCAGATAGCTGATATGTATAAAAAGCTAATCAGGAGTTTGTTTGGATTATATACAGCATATCGAACATCAGGTTTTTATTCCGGTATTAAAACCGATTTGAGAGATTTAAAAAATAGCATTGATGATTTGCAGGAAATAGGGAATGATATGAAGATATTTATCGTTTCACTCCCTCAAAATAAGGATTATAGGAATTTGGTTGGTTTAATCAATAACTTGTAATCGTTGTGCCTGTATTTTATTCCATTCAGGCGTTTCGAAATGCCCTCACAAAACTTTGTTCTAAGCCTAAAGAAGGCTATGGTAGTGTTGTTAAAGATATATGCGGTTCATTTGCGGATAGTCTATAGCCGAGATTCGCATAAATCGGGATATGGTGCTGAATGAAGATAATTTCTCCATTATCAAGCTTAGAGTACCTAACAGTGGACGAAATTTGAGTAAAAAAGATGGGTTTAGACTTCTTTATCTTGTTCATAGACAAAAAGAAGAAGTCGTTTTCTTATATATTTATCCCAAACGGGACCACAAGGCTTGATTACCCTCAAAGACAATGATATAATCTCCTTATTGAAAGATTATGTTGATGAAAAACAAGATTTAGTATCTCATGATATAGTAGATAATTTGGGGTAATCTTTCGTACACAATCTTATTTTTTTAATCATGTATTCTCATTTTTTTAAGAGGGTGATTGATTTCATCCTCGTGCTTTTCGTATTGGCTTTGATTTGGCCGATACTGCTTCTTGTTGCCCTTTGGTTGCATTTTGCCAATAAGGGTGCCGGAGGTTTTTTCACTCAGGAACGCCCCGGAAAGCATGGCAAAATCTTTCGGGTTATCAAGTTTAAGACTATGACCGATGAACGGGATTCAGAGAGAAATTTATTACCTGATGCTGCACGCTTGACCAAAGTAGGGCGTTTTGTACGTTCCGCCTCGATAGATGAACTTCCCCAGCTGATAAATGTATTGAAAGGGGATATGGCTCTGATAGGTCCCCGTCCTTTGCTTCCCCAATACTTGCCGTTATACAGCAAAGAGCAGGCGCGTCGCCATGAAGTGCGTCCGGGCATTACGGGTTGGGCACAGGTGAACGGACGCAATGCCATCAGCTGGACCCGTAAGTTTGAACTGGATGTGTGGTACGTGGACCATTGCTCTTTTCTGCTTGATTTGAAAATCGTTTTTATGACAATAAAGAAGGTCTTTGTACGCGAAGGTATTAGCTCGGAAACTTCGGTTACGATGGAGGTCTTTACGGGGAATAATTAATTTTATAGGAAATGTATTTATATGGTGCCAGTGGTCATGCCAAAGTGATCATTGATATATTGCGTGCGAATAATGAACCGATTGAAGCGTTGTTTGACGATAATGAAAAAATCCATTCTCTTTTTGACTATCCCGTATTACGTTCGTCGGAAGTCTGTGGCCCGTTGATAATCAGTATCGGGAATAATGATATTCGCAGAAAGATAGCGGAGAAACTACAAGTGAAGTATGGTAGGGCTTTTCATCCTTCGGCAATTATTTCGGAAAAGGCAGTGATAAAGGAAGGAACTGTTGTGATGCAGGGAGCTATCGTTCAGTCGGATTGTCGTATTGGAAGTCATTGTATCATTAATACGGGTGCTTCGATTGACCATGAATGTCTAATTGGGAATTATGTGCATATTTCTCCTCATTGCACACTTTGTGGCAATGTGCAAGTGGGTGAGGGCTCTTGGATTGGTGCCGGTAGCATTGTTATTCCTGGGGTGAAGATTGGGAAATGGAGTGTGGTTGGTGCTGGCTCAGTTGTCACAAAGGATATTCCGGACGGGGTTTTAGCGGTAGGAAACCGATGCAAAGTAATTAAGAATATAGTTTTGTAAATCGTATATATCTTATGGATAAAACAATTTATCTCTGCCTTGCTCATATGAGCGAGGAAGGTTGGGAACAAAAATACGTAAAGGAAGCATTTGATACGAATTGGGTAGTACCTATGGGGCCGAATGTGAACGCATTTGAGCAGAATCTTGCAGATTTTGCCAATGCAAATTCAGAAGGCTCAAAGCTTGACCGAAGGGTGGTGTGCCTCTCAACCGGTACTGCTGCCGTCCACTTGGCATTGATTGCCTGTGGCGTGAAGGCGGGGGATGAGGTGTGCGTGCAATCGTTCACCTTCTGCGCTTCTTCACACCCTATCACTTACCTTGGTGCAAAGCCAGTGTTCATCGACTCGGAGCGTAAAACTTGGAATATGGATCCGGAGCTGTTGGAGAAGGCTATCATTGAACGCAAGGCTGTGACAGGTAAGTATCCTAAGGCGATAATTCCTGTAGCGCTTTATGGTATGCCATACGACTGCGAGCGGCTCATGGCGATTGCAGACAAATACGGTATTCCTGTGATTGAGGACGCAGCCGAGGGAATGGGTTCTCGTTTCAACGGTCAAGTGCTGGGTACGTTCGGTCGCTTTGGTGTGCTGTCGTTCAACGGCAACAAGATGATTACGACATCGGGTGGTGGCGCATTGATTTGCCGCAACGAGGAGGATGCGAACAACATTATGTGGCACGCTACTCAGGCGCGTGATGCGTACTCTTATTATCAGCATACGGAAATCGGTTATAACTACCGTATGAGTAATGTGTGTGCAGGTATCGGTCGTGGTCAGATGAGGGTACTCGATAATCATATTGCACATCACAAGCATGTGCAGGAGTTGTATAAGGAGCTGTTGAAGGACGTTAAAGGTATACATCTGCATGAACAGCCTGAAACTATGAATTCCAAAACCGGTGAACGCAAATTCGATTCCAATTTTTGGCTCTGTGCAGCCACTCTTGACGAGGATGTAAAGATTCAGGGGCAGGAGAATGCTTACAAGGAGGTAATCAAGACTGCCGTAGGTGGTGCTGCCGGTGTGATTAAAGCGGTAGATTCAGCCGTAACCGATTGCCAGCCCAATGCCAATGTAGAGGCTCTTCGCGTGTTTATGCTTTCGAAAAAGATTGAATGTCGCCCCGTGTGGAAGCCGATGCACAAGCAACCGGTATATGCTGACGCTGTGGCATACGTGAATGGCGTGTCGGAAGAAATCTTCAAGGTTGGTTTCTGTTTGCCAGCAGGTCCGTATGTGACGGATGATGATGTACGTTATATTGTTGATTGCATCAAGGAGGCGATTATCAATTAATATGAAACAGTTTTTTATTGGTGTTTGGCAGTTCATTAGTTATTTGTTCTGGCCTCAGAAGACAGATAAATCAAGGTATGATGCTTGAATAGTTGATTATTATTTAGGATATCTCAATACAGCCAAATATCTTTGTCGAAAATTGGAATCAATAAATAAAGTCTGTTTAACTAAAAAATATTAAGGATTCGCGACGAACGAAGAAAAGTTTTTTACGAACTACATATCCTAAAAACTCATGTAGCTAAGACAGGAATTCTAAGAACAGGATTATGATTTTATCAGAACTAATACAAACTATCCACAACGAGATAGTAAAGCGGGATTTAATGTATGAGCATACACCTGCGAATAAAGCTATTCTCGAGCAGAAGTGCGGTGGAACTTTTGAGGCTGTACTAACAGGGAAAGGGGATACGAAGTGTTTAATTCCTCAAGTAGGAACTTTGCATTTTCTCTTCCGCGGTCAAGGTGAAGAGTATATTCCTTGTTCGCCTTCGCTTTATCGTGGTAATCCGACAGATGTAGAAGTGTTCGTGGAGAGGATGCGCCTTGTGGTGTTCCGACGTTTATTGGCATCCCACCCTGTAGTGGAGCAGTTTTTCCGGAAACATAGATTTCTTGTAGATGAAGAAGGGTTGGCGCAACATTATGGTTTAAAGACCTCGGTTCTGGATTTGACAAGTAGTTTGGAGGTGGCATTATTCTTTGCAATGTGTCCTTACGACAGCGAACATGACAGGTACTGCTATCATAATGATGGCAAGGAGCATGAGGCTGTTCTATATGTCTTTCTGCCGATATTCGATAATGAACCAATCCCTATGTTGGATGGGAACGGATTCTTAAATGGAAGTATCAAGCCTATTGGTTTGCAGGCATTCAGACGTCCTGGAGCACAGCAAGGGTATGGCTTGCATCTATCAAAGGAGGAAAGCTTGAAAGCGTATATGTATAGGTTTACGTTCACATGTGAGGAGTCGGAAGCTTACTACAGAAAATTTGCTGATGGTGATGGACTTTGGATAAAAGATGAATTAGTGGATAAAGCAAAGTCAATTACTAAGCAGGAAGTCTTTTCATTCAATGTGTTCAACGAAACATTTTGCGACTACAGACCTAAAGGATTTTCTGGCAATAAGTTGAAGAAGTGCTTGCCAAACGGCATCAAGTTAAAAACAAAAGTTGAAGATGTGGTCTTTACCGCAGAGGAACGTACTCAAATAATCGAACGATGGAACAACGATTTAGGTAAATCGATGGCTTCTACCATTTTCCGAAAGCAATGGTTTGAACATGAAGGTGTTGAAGATAGCAACGACGGGCAGCAACGTATTGTAGGCATACATAATGAGCATGCATTCAGATCTTTGAAGCAGTTGGAAACCCAGCAAATGCTTTTGATGATAGCATGTCCTGATGGTCCTGAAGGTGCTGAGTGGAAAAACTACACCAATACTCCATATACGAAAAAAAAGATGAAAGCCCCCGACAATGCCCAATGGACAAAAATTCCAGCAAGAATGGAGGATATGTTTGGTAATCCGTATCTGACGGAAAAGGATTGGTGGATATGAAACAGTAAATAGTGACAAAAGGTTATTGCATATTACACATTTTAAAAGATGCGATTTACATCTAAAAAATAGTTATTGAATACCTAGAGTTGATTTCACCGAACTGACGTTAAGATACATATTGGGGAAACATACCCTTCAAATGCTTGCGGTTCCTATCTCAACTATATGCACTTTTCTGAGAAAAACTACTCTCAAGCGCCTTTTTTCTTTGGCTGTATAGTTTTTAATCCGCACCTTTGCATCGTTGATCAACGAAACATGTGAATAGAAAAACGAATTTAAATCTCTAAAGAAAAAAAGTATGAGTGTAATTTTTAGAACGGTGGAGAGACCGTCGGACCCTCGGGTTGAAAACTCTCCCAAGAAATATTTCCCGCAGTTGGTGACGTTAGGACAAAGCGTAGATTTGGCGTTTATTGCACAGAAGATGCAGGATCGTTCTTCTCTGTCTATCGGTGACATCAAGAGTACGATGCAGAATTTTGTGGAAAAGCTGAAAGAGCAGCTACTGGAGGGGAAAACGGTTAATATTGCCGGACTAGGTGTCTTTATATTGGCAGCAAAATCGAAAGGCGAGGAAAAGGCTGATGATGTAACGGCTAAAAGTGTGGAGAGCGTCCGTATCTGTTTTCAGGCGAACAAGGAGCTGAAAATATCGAAGGCTGCTACCCGTGCCGGAGAAAGGTTGGATTTGGTGAGTCTGGATGACTATCTTAAGGGAAAGACCACGACAGGTGGTGGCTCCGGTTCGGAAGGAGGAGACTCCGGTTCGGATGGAGACCAAGGCGAGAACCCACTGGGATAACGGTGGCCATGTACTATTAATCAAATAATGGATAATCTTTATGAAAAAAACGTGGAATGTGATTTTGAAACTTATTATCGCCGTAGCGAGTGCTGTGGCTGGTGTGATTGGCGGACAAACAATGATGTTTTAGTCTGACCGAATTTGGTAAATAAAGAATAAGAAGAGCTGCTGACGGGAAATCTGTCGGCAGCTCTTTTTTTTTATTCCTGATACGCTTCTTCGTGTACGCCGGCTATGGCGCGTCCGCTCGGTTCGTTCTTTCCCTGGAAAGAAGCATCCCATGCGAGGGCTTCGGCCGTGGAGCAGGCTACACTGGGCACGCTGGGCACGCTGCGGGCTGCACTTTCACTGGGGAAGTGCTCCTCGAAGATGGAGCGGTAGTAGTATTCTTCCTTGTTCTGCGGCGGATTGACGGGGAAGCGCTCGGCCACGTGCGCCATCTGCTCGTCGGTGACAGCTGTGGCGGTGATGGCGTGCAGAGTGTCGATCCAGTTGTAGCCCACACCGTCGGAGAACTGTTCCTTCTGACGCCAGGCAACGCTTTCGGGCAGCATGTCGGCAAAGGCCTCGCGGACTACTTGCTTTTCGATGACCTTACCCGGACACATCTTGGTGGCGGGATTGATGCGCATGGCCACATCCAGGAACTCTTTGTCGAGGAAGGGTACACGGCCTTCTACACCCCAGGCAGCCAGACTCTTGTTGGCACGGAGGCAGTCGTAGGTATGCAGGCGGGAGAGCTTGCGGACAGTCTCCTGATGGAAGGCTTGCGGGGTGGGGGCTTTGTGGAAGTAGAGGTAACCACCGAACACTTCGTCGGCACCTTCGCCACTGAGCACCATCTTGATGCCCATAGACTTGATGACGCGTGCCAGCAGATACATAGGAGTGGAAGCGCGTACGGTGGTGACATCGTAGGTTTCGATATGGTAAATGACGTCGCGCAGAGCATCGAGTCCCTCTTGAACGGTGTAGTGTATTTCGTGGTGAACGGTGCCGATGTACTGTGCCACTTCGCGGGCTTTCAGCAGGTCGGGTGCACCCTTCAGACCGATGGCGAAGGAGTGGAGCTGAGGCCACCAGGCGTCAGACTCGTTATCGGTTTCGATGCGCTTGGAGGCGTATTTCTTGGCGATGGCGGAGATGACGGAAGAGTCGAGGCCGCCACTGAGCAGCACACCGTAGGGGACGTCGGACATGAGCTGGCGGTGTACGGCTGCTTCGAGGGCATCGTGCACGGCAGAGACTTGGGCGGCATGGGCTTTTTTGTCCTGCGAGGTGGGCTCGTAGCTGCGTTGGGCGGCAGGAGTATAGTTGTCCTTCACGGCTTCGTAGTCGGTCCAGTCGCGGGTGTACCAAGGCTTCATCTTGCCTTCGCTGCCCAGGTAGTAGTGGCCGGGGAGGAAAGGCTCATACTCATCGCAAAAGCCTTCGAGGGCTTTGAGTTCGCTGCCGAAGTAGACGTGGCCTTCGCGGTCGCGGCCGATATAGAGGGGGATCACGCCGATGGGGTCTCGGGCAATGAGGAAGTCGTCTTTTTCCTCATCGTAGAGGGCGAAAGCGAAGATGCCGTTGAGGTCTTCGAGGAAACGGGGGCCTTTTTCGCGATAGAGTGCCAGGATGACTTCGCAGTCCGATCCGGTCTGGAAGTCGTAGCGACCAGCGTAGCGGGCACGGATTTCGCGATGGTTGTAGATTTCACCGTTGACGGCAAGGACCAGCCGGCCATCGGCGGAGTAGAGGGGTTGCCCGCCACTCTCGGGGGAGACGATGGCGAGGCGTTCGTGGGCCAGGATGGCGGAGCCGCCGACGTAGATACCACTCCAGTCGGGACCGCGGTGACGAATTTTCTGCGCCATTTTCAGCGCTTTGCTTCTCAGTTCAGAGGTCTGAACTTTTATGTTGAAGATTCCTGCTATTCCACACATAGTTATAAAAGTTAAAATGTTAATGATTTAAAGAGCCAAAATAAGGGCAGAAAATCTACGTATATAGGGAACTGAATCTGCGCCTATAGGGAGCAAAATCTACGCCTATACGCAGATTTGCCCGCGTATATAGGGAGCAAAATCTGCGTCTATACAGTAAATTTACCCGCGTCTATACGCAGATTTACCCGCGGTAGAGGTACTCATCTATTGCCTTCGCCACCCGTCGCCCGTCCGCCAGTGCACGTACCACGAGGCTGGCGCCGAGAGCGGCATCGCCGGCTACAAATACATTCTCGGCAAACTTGGGCTGTTCCGGTTTCAGGAAGCCCATGGCGAGGAGTACCATATCGGCGTCGATGATTTCTTTCTTGCCTGTGGGCTTCATCGTGGAGCGGCCGCCGTCCGGAGCCGGAATCCATTCCACTTCTTCCACCTCTACGCCACACACCCGTCCGTTCTTTCCGATGAACTGGTTGGAGGCCAGCGACCAGCGGCGGGTACAACCTTCTTCGTGGCTCGAGGTAGTCTTCAGCACTACGGGCCATTGCGGCCACGGCGTTGCCGGATTATGACCTACTGGTGGTTGCGGCATGATTTCGATTTGCGTCACGCTTGCGGCTCCCTGGCGGATACTGGTGCCGATACAATCCGAGCCCGTATCGCCACCGCCGATGACGAGGACACGTTTGCCCCGTGCATTGACGAGTTGATCCTTCGGGAAAGTCTCTCCGTCCAAGATATGATTCTGCTGTGCCAGCATGTCGAGGGCAAAGTAGATGCCTTTCAGTTCGCGGCCCGGAATGGCAAGGTCGCGTGCTTGCGGCGTACCGGTACAGATGGCATAAGCGTCGAACCCTTCGGGCAGTTTCTGCACGTCTACGTGTACGCCCATTTCAAAGTGGATGCCTTCGGCTTCGAGTACCTTCATGCGGCGGTCGATGACGGCTTTATCCAGTTTGAAGTTGGGGATGCCGTAGCGTAACAATCCGCCCGGCATAGGCTTACTGTCGAAGAGCGTCACCTCATAGCCTCGGGCATTGAGGCGCACGGCTACAGAGAGTCCCGCAGGCCCGGCACCGATGACGGCTACCCGCTTTCCGTTGCGTTCGGGTTGAACAGGCACCACATAACCTTCGCGGAAGGCTGCTTCGGCAATGGCCGCTTCGTTCTCGCGGATGGTGACGGGTTCGTTGCACGAAAGTTTCAGTACGCAAGATTTCTCACACAGCGCGGGGCAGATGCGTCCCGTGAATTCGGGAAAGTCGTTGGTCGAGGTCAGTATCTGATAGGCTTCGCGCCACTTGCCTCGATAGAGTGCGTCCTGAAATTCGGGGTCTTTGTTGCCCAGCGGACATGCCCAGTGGCAGAAGGGTACACCGCAGTCCATGCAGCGCGAAGCTTGCAGTTTGCGGTCATGACTGTTCAGCGTCTGTTCTACTTGGCTGAAGTCGGTGATACGTTCGTGTATCGGCCGGTAACCCGCTTCCTGGCGGGGTATGGTTAGGAATGCTTTTGAATCGCCCATGATGAAATTTATGATTTCAAATTTATGATTTATGATTTCAAGGATTTATGATTTCAATAGTCTCTCTGCATATCTGCAATCTTCTGTTGCAGCTTCCGCATTTGTTCCTCTTGCAGTACCTTTTTGTACTCGATGGGGACTACCTGGATGAACTCGTCCACGTAGTGCGTCCAGTCGTCGAGCATGGTACGTGCCAGCTTGGAGCCGGTGTAGAGGTAATGTTGGCGGATGAGTTCGTGCAGTTCCTTGCGATAGGAGGCTTCTTCGATAAGGCTCAACTCTACCATCTCCATGTTGCAGAAGTAGTCGAAGTTATCGTTTTTGTTCCACACGTAGGCCACACCGCCCGACATACCGGCTGCAAAGTTACGTCCCGTTTCGCCCAGCACTACTACGCGGCCGCCGGTCATGTACTCGCAACAGTGGTCGCCCACACCCTCGACTACGGCGATGGCACCGGAGTTGCGGACGGCAAAGCGTTCGCCTACGCGTCCGTTGATGTAGACTTCGCCGCTTGTGGCACCATATAATAAGGTGTTGCCCGCAATTGTATTCTTCTCGGCTTCGAAGTTGCTGCGTACCGGAGGCAGTACGGCGATGCGTCCGCCGGAGAGTCCCTTGCCCAGATAGTCGTTCGCTTCGCCTTCGAGCTTGAAGTTGACGCCCGGCACGAGGAAGGCACCGAAGCTCTGTCCGGCCGAGCCTTTGAACTTGACGTTCAGCGTCTGTTCCGGCAATCCCTTTTCACCGTATCGGGCGGCAATGGCACCGGAGAGCATGGCACCGCAGGCACGGTCGGTATTGGCGATGGCGTATTCCAGTGATACTTCCTTCTGATGCTCGATGGCGTCGGTGGCAGCGTTCAGCATCTCTACATCCTTCACGTGGTCGATGCCGTGTTGCTGGTCGATGACGTGGCGGATGGCTGCATCATTGTCCACGCGTGCCAGCAGCTTGTCGAAGGAGATAAGAGAATGTTTCTCTATGCCGTCGGCAGGCTTGCGGATGATGAGGTCGGTGCGGCCGATGATGTCGTCCAGTTTCTCTACACCGATTTCGGCCAGGTATTCGCGCACTTCCTGCGCCAGGAAGGTGAAGAAGTTCACCAGGTATTCGCTCCGTCCGTGGAAGCGCTTGCGCAGTTCGGCGTTTTGGGTGGCCACGCCCACGGGACAGGTGTTCTGATGACATTTGCGCATCATCACGCAGCCCAATACAATCAGTGCACTGGTGGCAAAGCCGAACTCTTCGGCACCGAGCATGGCCATCAGTACGATGTCGCGGCCTGTCTTCAACTGTCCGTCTACTTGCAGCATTACTTGCCCGCGCAGTCCGTTCAGTACCAATGTCTGTTGCGTCTCGCTCAGTCCGAGCTCGGGCGAGATACCCGCATAGCGGATGGAGCTGGCGGGAGAAGCCCCCGTACCGCCTTCGGCACCGGAGATGACGATGAGGTCGGCTTTCGCTTTAGCCACACCGGCGGCAATGGTACCTACACCGCTCTCGGCTACCAGCTTCACGCTGATTTTGGCGCGCGGGTTTACATTTTTCAGGTCGAAGATGAGCTGTGCCAAGTCTTCGATGGAGTAAATATCGTGGTGCGGCGGCGGAGATATCAACGAGATGCCGGGGATGGAGTGACGCGTCTTTGCAATCACCTCGTCTACCTTGAAGCCCGGCAACTGGCCGCCTTCACCGGGCTTTGCGCCCTGGGCTACTTTTATCTGTATTTCGTCGGCATTCACCAGGTATTCTGCCGTTACGCCGAAACGTCCCGATGCTACCTGCTTGATGGCGCTGCGCAGCGAGGTTCCGTCTTCGCGCGGTGTGAAGCGTGCGCTGTCTTCGCCACCTTCACCCGTGTTGCTGCGGCCGTGTATCTTGTTCATGGCGATGGCCATTGCTTCGTGCGCTTCGCGGCTGATGGAACCGTAGCTCATGGCACCCGTAACGAAGCGGTGCAGGATGTTTTCCACGGGTTCTACCTTGTCGATAGAGATTGGTGCACGGCGGAAGTCGAGGAAATCGCGCAGGAAGATGGGCGCTTCTTTGCCATCTACCAGGGAGGTGAATTCCTTGAATTTCTTGTAGCTGCCCAAGCGGGTCGCCAGTTGTAGGGTGGAGATTGTTTCAGGGTTCCACGCATGCTTTTCGCCGTCTTTGCGGAAGGCGTAGAGGCCGTTGTTGGGTAGCTGCTCGTCTACTTTCGGGGCAAAGCCCGCATTGTGGAAGGCTATTGCGTCGCGTGCCACCTCGTCCAGACGGATACCGCCGATGGAAGAAGCCAGTCCGCCGAAGTAAGCGTTGCTCAGTTCTTCGCTCAGACCTACTGCCTCGAATATCTTGGCACCGCGGTAGGAGCGGATAGTAGAGATACCCATCTTACTCATGATCTTGAACAGACCTTTGCAGATGGATTTGATATATTTCTTTTCAGCCGTAGCATAGTCCAGCTGTATCTCTTTCTTGGCCACCAGCTTGTCAATGACCGCGAATGCCATGTACGGGTTCAGTGCGCTGGCACCGAAGCCCAGCAACAAGGCTGCGTGCATCACTTCGCGGATTTCACCGCTCTCTACTACCAGTGCCGTCTGCACGCGTTTCCCTACCGAGATCAGGTGATGGTGCACGGCGCTCACCGCCAGCAACGACGGAATAGCGGCATGGGTGGCATCTACCTCACGGTCGGAAAGCACGATGTAGTTCACGCCCTCGGTAACAGATTCTTCGGCCTGCTTGCAAAGAGAGGCCAGCGCTTCCTGCAAGCCTTGACGTCCTTTCTCCACCTCGAACAGCATGGGCAGCTTCAAACTCTTGAAACCCTTGTAGCGGATGTTGCAGAGGAGGTCGAGTTGCGTATTGCTCAGGATGGGGTGGTTCAGGCGTACCATCTTGCAATGGCTTTCGTTGGGCGTCAGGATGTTCATGCCCACGGCGCCGATGTATTCCGACAGAGACATCACCAGTTCTTCGCGCAACGGGTCGATGGGCGGATTGGTGACTTGAGCAAACTGCTGACGGAAGTAATTATAGAGAAGTTGTGGTTTATCGCTCAGTACGGCCAGCGGCGTGTCGTTACCCATTGAGTTGATGGGCTCGGCACCGGTGGTACACATCGGTACGATCAGCCGCTCTACATCTTCCTTCGAGAAGCCGAAGGTGAGCAGCATGCGTTCGTAGTTCTCCACGCTGTGGGGCACTTTACGTCCGCTTTTCAGTTCGTCCAGTTCGATGCGGTTGTTGGCCAGCCAGGTGCGGTAGGGCTTGGCTTCGGCAAGCTGTTGTTTCAGTTCGCCGTCGTAGAAGATTTCGCCTTTCTCGGTGTCTACGAGCAGAATCTTACCCGGTTGCAGGCGTCCTTTCTCTTTGATGTCGGCGGGCTCGAAGTCCATCACGCCGACTTCGCTTGCCACTACCATCATGTCGTTGTGGGTGATGAGGTAGCGTGCAGGGCGCAGGCCGTTACGGTCCAGCATACCGCCTGCATAGCGTCCGTCGCTGAAGAGCAATGCTGCCGGTCCGTCCCACGGCTCCATCAGGATGGAGTGGTATTCGTAGAAGGCTTTCAGGTCTTCGCTGATAGGGTTCTTTTCGTTGAACGATTCGGGCACAAGCATCGCCATAGCGTGCGGCAGGCTCAGACCCGACATCACGAGGAATTCGAGCACATTGTCCAGCGAGGCGCTGTCGCTCATGCCCGGTTGCACAATGGGACGTATCTCTTTGATATCGCCCAGCGTGGGAGAGGAGAGTACGCTTTCGCGGGCTTCCATCCAGCCACGGTTACCGCGGATGGTGTTGATTTCGCCGTTGTGCGCCAACAGGCGGAACGGCTGTGCCAGTCCCCAAGTGGGGAAGGTGTTGGTACTGAAACGGGAGTGTACCAGTGCCAGACCGCTGGTGAAGTAATTGTTCGTCAAGTCGGGGAAGTAGTTGCGCAACTGCAAGGACGAGAGCATACCTTTATAGACGATGTTCTTCGTGGAGAGCGAAACTATGTAGAAATCCTCACGGGCGGGGATGTCCGACTTGCGTATTTTGTTTTCTATTCTCTTCCTTATTATATATAGCGTACGGTCGGCGGTTTCGGCGTCCGTAAATCCGGTGATGAAGATTTGTTTGATGTCCGGTTCGTTGGCCAGTGCCGATTCTCCCAGAATTTCGGGGCAGGTGGGCACGTTTCGCAGGTGCATCAGTGTCAGTCCTTCTTTCTCGATTTCTTCGATAATGACGCTCAGAATGGCAGCCTGGTCCCGTTCGTCCTTCGGAAGGAAAAGCAGACCGGTACCGTACTTTCCCTTTTCGGGCACGGGGATTCCTTGCAACAAGATGAACTCGTGCGGGATTTGCAGCATGATGCCGGCGCCGTCTCCGGTCTTATTGTCTGCACCTTCGGCTCCGCGATGGCGCATGTTCTCCAATACTTTCAATGCCGATTCTACCAGATCGTGTGATTTGCCCCCATGAATGTTGACCAGCATACCTACTCCACAAGCGTCGTGCTCATTGGAGGCATCGTACAGGCCCAGTTGTCTGGGCTGTCGTTGGTAGGGCTGTGCTTTTGTTTCGTTGTTAAAAAGTTCTTCTTTCATCATTCTAAGTTTACTTTATTTCTGTGTAATACCTATTAGTAGTGTCAAAATGTTCGGCAAATATAGTTATTTAATTTCAAAATGATATAATAATATCCGCACTTCTCTTTCATTAAATACCTGCAATTGGGGATAAGGTTATAATCTGACACGAAATACCGGCTGTTTTCTTTTAAATTCAAATCAAATACATTTAGTTTGCTTTTAGATTGTAAATTCATCCTTTTGCTTTCAAAAGAATATTTTCTTTTGCTTTTTGACATTAAAAGAACTTTTTTCTATTCTTTTGATAAATAAATAGGAGAAAAATAAACTTTATGTTCTTAAGAATATGTATCTTTGCAGCGCAAATTCAAATACTGATATATTATGTGTGGAATCGTAGGCTATATAGGTCAAAGGAAAGCCTACCCCATTCTTATCAAAGGTCTGAAGCGGTTAGAGTACCGTGGATACGATAGTGCAGGGGTAGCATTGATCAGTGACAACCGGCAGTTGAACGTGTATAAAGCGAAAGGTAAGGTTTCGGAACTGGAAACTTTCGTTACTCAAAAAGATATTTCCGGTAATATTGGTATTGCACACACCCGTTGGGCTACGCACGGAGAACCTTGTTCCGCTAATGCCCATCCCCACTATTCCTCTTCCGAACGTCTCGCACTCATCCACAACGGCATCATCGAGAACTACGCCGTCCTTAAAGAAAAACTCCAAGCTAAAGGCTATTCATTTAAAAGCAGTACAGATACCGAGGTACTGGTACAGCTCATTGAGTACATCCAGTTGACAAACCACCTTGATTTGCTGACGGCCGTACAGCTTGCCTTGCAGGAAGTGATCGGTGCGTATGCCATCGCCGTGCTCGACAAAGACAACCCGGACGAGATTATTGCGGCACGCAAAAGCAGTCCGCTGGTAGTGGGCATCGGCAAGGACGAGTTCTTTCTGGCATCGGATGCCACGCCGATTGTGGAATATACCGACAAGGTAGTGTATCTGGAAGATGAAGAGATTGCCGTGATACGCCGGGGTGAGAAGCTGAAGGTAGTGAACCTGAAGAACGTGGAGTGCCCGCACGAAGTGAAGACGGTGGCACTCAACCTCGGTCAGTTGGAGAAGGGCGGTTATCCGCACTTCATGTTGAAGGAGATCTTCGAACAGCCCGACTGTATTCACGACTGCATGCGCGGACGCATCAATGTAGAAGGAACCAATGTGGTACTTTCGGCTGTGATAGATTATAAGGAGCGCCTGCTGGCTGCCAAACGCTTTGTGATTGTAGCCTGTGGCACGTCCTGGCATGCAGCACTTATCGGCAAGCACCTGATCGAGAGCTTCTGCCGCATCCCGGTGGAAGTGGAATATGCATCGGAGTTCCGTTATCGCGACCCGGTGATTGACAGCAACGACGTAGTGATTGCCATTTCGCAGAGCGGAGAGACAGCCGATACATTGGCTGCCGTGGAACTTGCCAAAAGTCGTGGAGCATTTATATATGGTATATGCAATGCCATCGGCTCCAGCATTCCCCGCGCTACGCATACAGGCTCGTATATTCACGTAGGACCCGAGATCGGTGTGGCATCTACCAAAGCCTTCACCGGACAGGTTACGGTGCTCACCATGCTTGCCTTGACGCTTGCCCGGGAGAAGAAGACGATTGACGAGGAACAATACCTTGCCGTTGTCAAGGAGTTGGGACAGATTCCCGACAAAATGAAGGAAGTATTGAAGCTGAACGACTGCATTGCCGAACTTTCCAAGATATTCACATACGCCCATAACTTCATTTACCTGGGACGCGGTTACAGCTATCCCGTAGCCCTGGAAGGTGCATTGAAGCTGAAGGAAATCTCGTATATCCATGCCGAAGGCTATCCGGCTGCCGAAATGAAGCACGGGCCTATCGCCCTGGTAGACGCCGAAATGCCGGTGGTGGTTATCGCCACGCAGAACGGACTTTACGAGAAAGTGCTCAGCAATATCCAGGAAATCAAGGCGCGCAAAGGCAAGGTTATTGCCATCGTTACGAAAGGCGATACGGTTATCAGCAAGATTGCCGATACTTGCATCGAACTTCCCGAAACAATGGAATGCCTCGATCCGTTAATAACTACGGTGCCGCTGCAGATGCTTGCTTATCACATCGCCGTGTGCAAAGGTATGGATGTAGACCAACCGAGAAACCTTGCGAAATCGGTGACCGTAGAGTAGGGAAAAAACAGATGATGTGTTGAGGCAAAACAGATGATGCGTTTGACCCAAACAGATGATGTGTTTACCCTGAACAGATGATGCGTTTTACTTGAATAGATAATGCGTTTTTGTAACTTGTAATTTAGTAATTAGTAAATCTATAAATGGAACAACTAAAGCATGAATGTGGCGTCGCCATGATACGCCTGTTGAAACCGCTGGAATACTACGAAAAGAAGTACGGCACATGGATGTACGGACTGAACAAGCTCTATCTCCTGATGGAGAAACAACATAATCGCGGACAGGAAGGTGCGGGTCTGGCTTGTGTAAAACTGGAAGCCAATCCCGGTGAAGAGTACATGTTTCGCGAACGGGCCTTGGGCTCCGGTGCTATCACCGAGATTTTCGGTACGGTGCAGAGTAACTTCAAGGATCTGACAAAAGAACAGCTGCACGATGCCGAATACGCAAAGCGTGTGCTTCCCTTTGCCGGTGAAGCCTATATGGGGCATTTGCGCTATTCCACTACCGGAAAGTCGGGAATCTCCTACGTGCACCCGTTTTTAAGAAGAAACAACTGGCGTGCCAAGAACCTTGCCCTCTGCGGCAACTTCAATATGACGAACGTCGATGAAATCTTTGCACGCATCACCGCCATCGGACAACATCCGCGCAAGTACGCCGATACATACATCATGCTCGAACAACTGGGACACCGCTTGGACCGCGAAGTAGAACGCCTCTTCAACCTCGCCGAAGCCGAGGGCTTGACGGGCATGGACGTGACCCATTACATCGAAGACCATATCGACCTTGCCAACGTGCTGCGCACTTCGAGCAGGGAGTGGGACGGAGGATATGTGATGTGCGGACTCACCGGAAGCGGTGAAACCTTTGCCGTTCGTGACCCGTGGGGCATCCGTACCGCCTTCTGGTATCAGGACGACGAGATAGCCGTGCTTGCCAGCGAACGCCCTGTGATACAGACCGCCCTGAATGTGCCTGCCGCTTCCATCAAGGAACTGCAACCCGGACAAGCTATGTTCATCAACAAGGCGGGCAAGCTGCGTACGGTGCAAATCAACAAGCCCCGTGAGGTGAGACCTTGCTCTTTCGAGCGCATCTACTTCAGTCGCGGCAGTGACATGGACATCTACAAGGAACGTAAACTGTTAGGTGAGAAGTTGGTACCTAACATCTTGAAAGCCATTGATAACGATATCGACCATACCGTATTCTCCTTCATCCCCAACACGGCCGAAGTTGCCTTCTACGGCATGCTGCAAGGACTGGACGAGTATCTCAACGAAGAAAAGGTAGAGCAGATTGCAAACCTGGCAAACAAACCCAGTCACGAAGAACTGGAACGTATCCTTTCCCGACGCATACGAAGTGAAAAGGTAGCCATCAAAGACATCAAGCTGCGCACGTTTATCGCCGAGGGCAACAGCCGCAACGACCTTGCCGCTCATGTGTACGACATCACTTACGGGAGCCTCGTGCCAGGTGTGGACAATCTGGTTGTCATTGACGACTCCATTGTCCGCGGAACCACCTTGAAGCAAAGTATCATCGGTATCTTGGACCGTCTGGGTCCGAAGAAGATCGTTATCGTCTCTTCCTCTCCGCAGGTACGCTATCCCGATTATTACGGCATCGACATGGCAAAGATGAGCGAGTTCATCGCCTTCAAGGCTGCCGTAGAGCTGCTGAAAGAACGGGACATGAAGGATGTGATTGCCGCTGCCTATCGTAAGTCGAAAGACCAGGTGGGCTTGCCGAAGGAGCAGATGGTGAACTATGTAAAGGATATCTATGCTCCCTTCACCGACGAAGAAATCTCCGCCAAGATGGTGGAACTGCTTACCCCGAAAGGAACGAAAGCCAAAGTACAGATTGTCTATCAGCCCCTCGAAGGACTGCATGAGGCTTGTCCCAAACATCAGGGAGACTGGTACTTCAGCGGAGACTATCCTACACCGGGTGGCGTGAAGCTGTTGAATGCCGCATTCATTGACTATATTGAACAAGTTTACCAGTTCTGATGGAAGAAGAAAAGAATAATCAAGATACAAAGTAATACTATAGATGAGAAATGTAACTCTTATCCTCGACGACGGGAGCCGCTTTCACGGCAAGTCGTTTGGCTATGAAAAGCCGGTAGCGGGAGAGGTGGTCTTTAACACAGCCATGACGGGTTATCCCGAGAGCTTGACCGACCCTTCGTATGCCGGTCAGTTAATGACGCTCACTTATCCGTTAGTGGGCAACTACGGTGTGCCACCGTTCACCATCGAACCGAACGGGCTGGCTACGTTCATGGAGAGCGAACGCATCCATGCTGAAGCCATCATCGTGAGCGATTACTCGGAGACGTACAGCCACTGGAACGCTGTAGAAAGCTTGGGAGACTGGCTGAAACGTGAACAAGTACCCGGCATTACGGGCATCGACACGCGTGAACTGACGAAGGTGCTGCGCGAACATGGTGTAATGATGGGCAAGATTGTCTTCGATGACGAGCCGGAGAATGTGCCCGAAGCAGTCTATGCAGGCGTAAACTATGTAGATAAGGTAAGTTGCAAAGAGGTGATCCGTTACAATGAGGGTGCTGATAAGAAGAAAGTAGTGCTCGTGGATTGTGGTGTAAAGTCCAACATCATCCGCTGCCTGCTGAAACGCGACGTAGAAGTTATCCGCGTGCCCTGGGATTACGATTACAACGGACTAGAGTTCGACGGACTGTTCGTCTCCAACGGTCCCGGTGATCCCGATACCTGCGATGCTGCCGTACAGAACATCCGCAAGGCAATGGCAAACGAGAAGTTGCCTATCTTCGGTATCTGCATGGGTAACCAGTTGCTGAGTAAAGCGGGAGGAGCCAAGATATACAAACTGAAATACGGTCATCGCAGCCACAACCAGCCCGTGCGCATGGTGGGTACGGAGCGTTGCTTCATCACCTCGCAGAACCATGGTTATGCCGTAGACAACAATACGCTGACCGAAGACTGGGAACCGCTTTTCATCAATATGAACGATGGTTCCAACGAGGGCATCAAGCATAAGCGCAATCCCTGGTTCTCGGCACAGTTCCATCCGGAAGCTGCCAGCGGACCGACGGACACGGAGTTTCTGTTTGACGAGTTTGTGAAACTGCTGTAATTACCTTATTAAACGTACAACAAATGAAAGAAGATAAAATAAAGAAAGTCCTGCTACTCGGCTCCGGTGCACTGAAAATCGGTGAAGCGGGAGAGTTTGACTACTCCGGTTCGCAGGCGCTAAAAGCGTTGAAGGAAGAAGGCATCCATACCGTCCTCATCAACCCGAACATCGCCACGGTGCAGACTTCGGAAGGCGTTGCCGACCAGATTTACTTCCTGCCCGTCACCCCCTACTTTGTAGAAAAAGTCATCGAGAAAGAGCGTCCCGACGGCATCATGCTTGCCTTTGGCGGACAAACCGCCTTGAACTGCGGTGTAGCCCTCTACAAAGACAAGATCTTCGAGAAATACGATGTAAAAGTCCTCGGTACCCCCGTACAAGCCATCATCGACACCGAAGACCGTGAAATCTTCGTTCAGAAACTGAACCAGATCGATGTAAAGACCATCAAGAGCGAAGCAGTAGAGAATGCCGTAGATGCCCGCCGTGCCGCCAAGGAACTGGGTTACCCCGTCATTGTCCGCGCTGCATACGCACTCGGCGGACTGGGTTCGGGCTTTTGTGACAACGAAGAAGAACTGAATGTATTGGTAGAAAAAGCCTTCTCTTTCTCTCCGCAGGTACTCGTAGAGAAGTCCTTGCGCGGCTGGAAAGAGGTGGAATACGAAGTAGTCCGCGACCGCTTCGACAACTGTATCACCGTCTGCAACATGGAGAACTTCGACCCGCTGGGCATCCACACGGGTGAGTCCATCGTCATCGCTCCGTCGCAGACTTTGAGCAATAGCGATTATCATAAACTGCGCGAACTTGCCATCCGCATCATCCGCCACATCGGTATTGTAGGAGAGTGTAACGTACAGTATGCCTACGATCCCGAGAGTGAAGACTACCGCGTAATCGAGGTAAATGCCCGCTTGAGCCGTTCGTCTGCATTAGCCTCTAAAGCAACGGGTTATCCGTTGGCATTCGTGGCTGCAAAACTGGGACTCGGCTACGGCTTGTTCGACTTGAAGAACTCCGTTACCAAGACCACAAGCGCCTTCTTCGAGCCTGCACTCGACTATGTAGTCTGCAAAATCCCTCGTTGGGACTTGGGTAAGTTCCACGGTGTGGACAAGGAGCTCGGTTCTTCAATGAAGTCCGTAGGCGAGGTAATGGCCATCGGCCGTACCTTCGAGGAAGCCATTCAGAAAGGACTCCGCATGATAGGTCAGGGCATGCACGGCTTTGTGGAGAACAAGGAGCTTGTTATCTCCGATATCGACAAGGCGCTGCAAGAACCTACCGACAAACGTATCTTCGTTATCTCCAAAGCCTTCCGTGCCGGATATACCATCGACCAGGTGCACGAGCTGACCAAGATAGACCGCTGGTTCCTGGAGAAGCTGATGAACATTATGAATACCAGCAAGGAACTGGAACAGTGGGGCAAGAATCATAAGCAGATTGCCGACCTGCCCGTCGAACTGCTTCGCAAAGCCAAAGTACAAGGTTTCTCCGACTTCCAGATAGCCCGTGTCATAGGTTACGAGGGAGATATGGAGGACGGCATCCTCTACGTCCGCAACTACCGTAAGAGCGTAGGCGTGCTGCCCGTAGTGAAACAAATCGATACCCTTGCCGCCGAATATCCTGCACAGACCAATTATCTGTACCTGACGTACAGCGGCATTGCCAACGATGTGAAATACCTGGGCGACCATAAATCCATCGTCGTACTTGGTAGTGGTGCCTACCGTATCGGCTCCTCGGTAGAATTCGACTGGTGCGGTGTGCAGGCGCTGAACACCATCCGCAAGGAAGGCTACCGTAGCGTTATGATAAACTATAACCCCGAAACCGTGTCTACGGACTACGATATGTGCGACCGCCTCTACTTCGACGAACTCACCTTCGAACGCGTTATGGATATCCTCGAACTGGAAAATCCGCATGGCGTCATCGTCTCTACCGGTGGCCAGATACCGAACAACCTTGCCTTGCGCCTCGATGCGCAGAACGTGCCCATTCTGGGTACAAGCGCCAAGAGCATCGACAATGCCGAAGACCGTGACAAGTTCTCCGCCATGCTCGACCGCATCGGTGTGGATCAGCCCGAATGGAGTGCGCTTACTTCACTGGAAGACATCAATGTTTTTGTAGAGAAGGTAGGTTTCCCCGTGCTGGTTCGTCCGTCGTACGTGCTCTCGGGTGCGGCCATGAATGTCTGCTCCAATCAGGAGGAGTTGGAACGCTTCCTGCAACTGGCAGCCAATGTATCGAAGAAGCATCCCGTTGTAGTCAGCCAGTTCATCGAACATGCCAAAGAGGTGGAGATGGATGCCGTGGCGCAGAATGGAGAAATCATCGCTTACGCCATCAGCGAACATATCGAGTTTGCGGGTGTGCACTCCGGTGATGCCACTATCCAGTTCCCGCCGCAGAAGTTATATGTGGAGACCGTACGCCGCATCAAGCGCATCAGCCGTGAGATTGCGCGCGAACTGAATATCTCGGGACCATTCAATATCCAGTACCTGGCTCGCGAAAACGATATCAAGGTGATTGAATGCAACCTGCGTGCCAGCCGTTCCTTCCCCTTTGTCAGCAAGGTGTTGAAGATCAATCTCATCGATCTTGCCACAAAAGTAATGCTCGGCATCCCTGTGCAGAAGTTGGACAAGAACCTCTTCGACCTGGATTACGTAGGTATCAAGGCCAGCCAGTTCTCCTTCAACCGTCTGCAAAAGGCCGACCCGGTGCTGGGTGTGGACATGGCCAGTACGGGTGAGGTGGGCTGTATCGGAAGTGATACTTCCTGTGCTGTCCTCAAAGCCATGCTTTCCGTGGGCTATCGCATTCCGAAGAAGAATATCTTGCTTTCTACCGGTACGCCGAAGCAGAAAGTGGATATGCTTACTGCCGCCCGCATGCTTCAGCAGAAGGGTTACAAGATCTTCGCTACGGGTGGTTCCAGCAACTTCCTTACGGAGAACGGTGTAGAGAATACCCGCGTCTACTGGCCCAGTGAGCCGGAGAAACAACCGCAGGCACTCGACATGCTGCACAAAAAGGAGATCGATATGGTAGTAAACATCCCGAAGAACCTCACCGCAGGCGAGTTGACAAACGGCTACAAGATACGCCGTGCCGCCATCGACCTCAACATTCCGTTGATTACGAATGCCCGTCTGGCAAGTGCGTTTATCCATGCCTTCTGCACGATGACGCTGGATGATTTGGCTATCAAGTCATGGTCGGAATATAAGTAATGCCACACTTGGGCAGCTCAAATGCCACACTTCCTTTACTCAAGTGTGGCATTTGAATTGTCGCCCACAAACCAGTCTATCACCTGCCCAAGCTCTGCATGTAGCTCATCTTCCGTAAAGTCTATATCCGACGGATAAATCAGGCACATCCATAAATCCGGTTCTTCTGATATTTTCTGATAATGAGAGGCAGGCAATAGTGGAAATGTTATTGCCGGATCACTAATCATGACTTCAAAGATCAGCTGGTAAGGATGCGAATATATGACGTGATGCCGCATCCGGTAATCAGGTCCGGTCAGGAAAGAATATTTGGGAATAGGACGGATTTCCGGTTCTTCTATATCCGTTTCTACATCCACAACTACGTCTTCAAAAGAAGGCAAATCTGTGTAAAGCAGTCGTCTCAAACCGGTATCTTCCTCCGAGAAGCGGATGATCTGCGTATTGAAGTTCCCATTCTTCTGCGACCATATCTCATAGTCACCGATAAAATAGACACGCTTCTTTGCACGGGTTACCGCTACATTCAGGATATTGCTGTTTACCCATGCAATAGCTCCCGTAGACGAAGGCTGACATCCCAGCAAGAAGATGACTTCCTCCGCCTCCTTGCCCTGGAATTTATGCACTGTGCCGCAATTAGCCTCTGCCCACCTCTTGTATTTGGGCAGTAGCCATTCATTTTCCTTCAGCTGCAATGCCTTCCTTACAGCTGTTTTCACCCCGTTGACAACGGTTGTAAAAGGAGATATGACGTACAACTTCCGGTTATCTTTTCCTTCGTAATGCTTCTTCATCCAGGATAAGATAATCCGAAGACAGAGTTCTCCCTGCTCGGGTACGTAGTGGTTGCCTCCTCCATTAGCCATATTCCTCTTTGAGGGTACATCTATCCATAGCGAGTGGTCGAATAACAATTCCTGCTGTTCGTCTGCCTTTACTTCATCCTTTGTGCCCAGTATCATCGTTCCGTCATAAGAAACCCGATTGGAAATGCTGAACATCGGATTGATGCACCGCCGATGTACCACTAACGGACACCCTACCCAGGTTTCGCCTATCCACGCTCCATACGGATTAATTCGGTCGGCAAACCCTTGTACGGAATGAGACTTTGACAGATAGGCTGCCAGAGAAGCGATTCTGCACTTCTTCTGATAAAGACTCATCAGCGTTTCATCGGTGGTCACCACCGGTTCCACTTGCTTCGGATCGCCTACAATGATTGCTTTCTTTGCCCTCCACAGAGCGCCTACGGCACATTGTGGGGCGGCTTGTCCGGCTTCGTCTACAATCAATAGTCCCAGTTGTTCCTTACCTACGTACTCCAGCATTTTCTGCACCGAAGCAAAAGTAGTGGAGACCACCGGTACAAGGAAGAAGAGACTGTTGAGCAGGGAAGGGAAGATCAGCGCCTTTTCTTCGGAGGTATATTTACCTTCCCAGAGATATATGAGGGAATAAAGATTGCACCGCCACTTGAAAGAATGGATGATAAACGAACCATGCAATACAAGTGCCCGGTAGAACAGCTCTTCCCTTGCTTTGTCGAAAGCTGCATTTTTCAGAGGATTGGCAGGCTGCATCTTTTCATTGGCTTCTTCAAACAGAGCTTCGTTGCAGGACAGTCTATGGCGCAACTGCTCTACAAGCCGGTATTGCTCCATAAACTGCTCTTTGGCATCCTCGAAAGTAGGGAAGCGCCCTTTGAATTCGGCGGCTACCTTTTTGTTATCTGCCTTGCTGCTGATTTTGGAGGCAAACTGTTTCAGCACCATTTCGCAGAAAGAGCGGATGTTATCGCTTTTACCCAGTCGTGCCGAAATCAGTCCCCAGGCTTTCTTTGTCTGTTTGTCAGGTTCCGTAGAGCCGTTGAGCATATTTGTGGCAAGCTCGCCGAAGAACAGGTCGCGTTCTTCACTGAACTTCAGCGTGTGCCCGGCTTCTTTCATGGCTTGTGCCTTGGGAAGTTTGCTCATTTCCGGCAGTTCGAAGGTGATGTTCTCTACTGCCGCATTATTGCAGGATGCCACCAGAATGCCATAATCATCGAGTCCGGATTGTGTTTTAAAAGCGAACGTACTCTGTGACTGTGTTTTGCCTTCCAATGTTTTATTCAGAATGGCATCATAACCGAAAGCGTCATCCGGTTTCTTTAGGTTTGCCAGTAAGCGTGCCCGACGCACTATATATTCGGCTATGATATCTTTAAGCAACGTTGTTTTTCCGGTTCCCGGAGGGCCGTTGACGGAGAAGATGCCGCATCCGCCTTGCCGTTCATCCGTCAAGGCTATGTTGATGGCCATTTGCTGCATCAGTGCGGGGGCAAACTCAGAAGGCCAGCGTCCCATGGGGTATTTCTCCGGTTGCAGCCACTTCCGGTAATTCTCTGCGGAGCAGATGCTGTGGCGTCCTTCAACGGACTTTAACGGTGCATTGATATAGGTATTCAACAGCAGGGCAGACTCTTTGCTTTGTAAGCTCCTGCGTACCCGGCTCAGGTCTTTGGCATAGAAACTCTGGTTCAAGTCAGTATCATTTTCCAGCAGCGTACGGATGCATATTTTCTTTAACTCCTTCTTGCGGTAGAGTTCGGTAGAGTAAAACAGGTTTTGTATATGCAGTTCCGTCATCAACTGCTTCACCTTCTCCAGCAGTCGTCCGTACAATTCGCCGTCCGGAATATCTGCCTGGAAAAACTCATCGCCTTCCTTTATCAAAGGTTCTAAATTATCCTCATTGATCGTCCGGTCGTGCAGCAAGCAACTTATCGCCCAGATATAGGAGGAAAGTTGAAATGAGCCTTTTATGTATTTACCTTCGGGAGATAGCTCTATGGTATAGAGCACGCTGACTTCCCAATTCTTTTCGAGCAGCTTTCTGAAACGTTTATTGTCTTCTTCGGCAGGAATGCGATTGTACAGCGCCGAGAACAGTTCGAACTTCGACACTCCGCCTGCATAGACGCGGAAGTTCTCGTCACCTTCTTCGGAAGGGTGTATAAAGTCGTTCAGTTCATCTTGCGAACCGGCATATTTCAATCTTACTTTTTCAGAGTCGGTATTGCTGTTTGTCGGTTTAGGGAAAGAAATTTCTTGAAAATACTCCAAGGCTTCCCAATAGGCTACTATATTAGTCGTGTCGCGCGAATCATTGGTAACTGAGCTTAGCAGTTCTTTCAGGGATGTCAGGTTCATCAGTTTATAGGATTATTTTGAGTTTCTACCTACAAAGATATGTTTTTTTTATTTGATATTTACATTTGCTTCTGATATTCTGCCGGAGTCATCCCCGTCATTCTCTTAAAGAACTTCGAGAAGAACGACGGATTGGGAAAGTTCAGTTCATCCGATATCTGGAACACCAGCAGGTCGCTGTGCTTCAACAGTACCTTGGCTTCGAGGATGACGGCTTGGTTTATCCATTGCATCACCGTCTGTCCGCTTACTTCACGGATCACCGTACTCAGGTAGTGGGGCGTCAGGCATAGCTTGTCGGCGTAGAAGCTGATGTTGCGTTGGTGCTTGCCGTACTCGTTTACCAGAGCGATGAAGCGGCGGTACACTTCCTCCTGGCGGGAGAGGCGGGAGGGGAGGGAAACTTGTTTCTGGTCCCGTATGTATCTTATATCATATAGCAAGGCGGTGATTAAGTTTTGCACCACCTCCCGACGGAAAGGAGTGCGGTGCATGGTTTCCCATAGCAGTGAGAAGAATCTGTCGGTACGTTCCCATTCCTCGGTGGTCAGTGAGAGGGGAAGCCCGTATTGCCCGCATATATCCGTTATGTTGCTGTTCTGCATGGCAGGCAGGAAGTCATTTTCGGGGACGATTATCTGAAAATCATAATCCGGACTTATCTCGATCAACTCTATCAGAGAATTGGGCGGGGAGATGACAATCATCTGCTCCCTTACTTCGTGTTCCACAAGGTTGATGGATATACGCCCCACACCACGCATGATGCGTATGATGCGGCACTCTTGGGTACGGTAAGGCTGCCCTGTGCGGAACAATGAACTTTGCATTTGCGCAAAGCTGACTACCATGCCTACTCCTTGCCGTATGGAGCGGAATTCGGCATGTGTGATGAGGTCGGCCCTGTCTCTCAACTCTTGAAATCCAAGACTCAGAGGTTTGCTCTTTTCTGTTGTTTTCATTTCTGTTAACGGATGTATATCTGTGGCAAAGATAAGAAAACGGGCGAATATATTATCCATTATTGTTGTAAATCGAACAAATGGGACATCTTGTGCGATTAATAGAAAGTAATCATATATCTTTATAGCCTATCTTTGCACTGTCGAAACAGAACAGAAAACAAAATAGAAAAGATGATAGACATGAGCTATATTTTTTAGACAGAAGAACAAAAGAACATATTAGAAAATATAAGCTATAGCATATCATGAATTTGTTCTTTTGTTCTTCTGTCTAAAAATAATTCTTTTGTCATTTAACTCATAACAGAAACAGAATATGAAAATGAAACGAATCCTTCTTTCTTTCTCCCTTCTTGTTGGCGCAACGTTGATGCATGCCCAACTGACGTTGGACGAGTGCCGGCGCCAGGCACAGGCCAACTATCCGTTGGTACGCCAATACGGACTGATAGAGAAAGCACGCGAGTACGACCTTTCCAATGCCGGGAAAGGTTATCTGCCCCAATTCTCATTGTCCGGTAAGGCGACGTACCAGAGTGAAATAACCCGGTTGCCGGTGGAGATACCGGGCATTGATGTAAAGACTGCTCCGAAAGACCAGTACCAGGTGATGCTCGAAGTGCAGCAGACCCTTTGGGACGGTGGCGATATCCGTTCCAGGAAACGCCTGACGCGTGCCGCCTCGGATGTGGAGATGGAAAAACAAAACGTCGACATGTATGCTTTGAACGACCGTGTAAACCAACTATTCTTCGGCATCCTGCTGCTGGACGAACAACTGAAGCAGAACCAACTGCTGCTGGATGACCTGGGACGGACACATAAGCAAGTTTCGGACTACATAGCCAATGGCATAGCCAGCCAGAGCGACCTGGATGCCGTCAGTGTGGAACAACTGAATACCAAGCAGCGCCGTGTGGAACTGGAAACCTCGCGCCGTGCCTACCTGAACATGCTTTCTGCCTTTATCGGTAAGGAGGTGTCCTCGGAAACGTCTTTGGTGAAGCCGCCCTTGGAAGAAACCGGTGCCGTGGAGGGTGGGCTGAATAATCGTCCGGAACTTCGCTGGTTCGATGCGCAGGGCGAACAGTTGAGGGTGCAGGAAGCTACCCTAAACACGCGCCTGATGCCCCGCTTCGGACTCTTTGTGCAAGGGGCTTACGGCAATCCGGGGCTGAATATGCTGAAGGATGAATTCGATACCTATTATATAGCGGGCGTACGCATGTCGTGGAACTTCGGTAGCTTGTATACCTTGAAGAACGACCGCCGCCGGATAGACAACAACCGTCGCCGGATAGAATCGAGCCGCGACGTGTTCCTTTTCAATACCCGCCTCGAAGCTACCCGGCAGGATGCAAATGTAATCTCCATGCGCCGGCAGATGGCAGATGATAATGAAATCATCCGTTTGCGTGAGAACATCCGCCGTGCCGCCGAAGCCAAGGTGGAGAACGGTACGCTGACCGTGACCGATATGCTACGCGAGATTACGAATGAAAACCTGGCCCGCCAGACCAAGGCACTGCATGAGGTGCAGTTGCTGATGAATATCTGGCAGTTGAAGTATACGTTGAATCAATGAAAATAATAATAAAACATACATCATTATGAAATCATTAAAACTATTTCCCCTCCTGTTCCTTCTTGCTGCTTGTGGAAACGGCACGCCTGAATACGATGCTACGGGAACCTTTGAAGCCACCGAGGTTATTGTATCGGCCGAAGCTTCGGGCAAGCTGCTCAGTTTCGACATTGAAGAAGGCACGGCATTGAAAGCCGGTCAGGAAGTCGGCATCATCGACACCGTACAGCTCTACCTGAAAAAGCTCCAGCTAGAAGCCAGTGTCAAGTCCGTAGAAGGGCAGCGTCCCGACATCCTGAAGCAAGTGGCCGCCACCAAGGAACAGATTGTGCAGGCCCGGCGCGAACGCGACCGTGTCTCCAACCTGCTCCGTGTAGGCGCCGCCAATCAGAAACAACTGGACGATGCCGAGTCACTGCTCGAAGTGCTGAACAAACAGCTCGCAGCCCAGAACTCCACCTTGCGAAACAGTGACCGGAGCCTGACGTGGCAAAGCTCCTCCGTCGGTATCCAGGTGGCGCAGGTCGAAGACCAACTGAGCAAATGCCACATCACCTCTCCGCTGACGGGAACCGTCCTTGCCAAATACGCCGAAGCCGGTGAGTTGGCTGCTCCCGGCACACCGCTGTTCAAGGTGGCTGATATGGAGCAGATTTATCTTCGCGCCTACATCACTTCCGAACAGCTTGCCGACATCAAGCTGGGACAAAAGGTAACCGTTTACTCCGATTATGGCAAGGACATTCAGAAGGAATACCCGGGCATCGTCACCTGGATTTCCGAGACCTCCGAATTTACGCCGAAGACCATTCTGACGAAAGACGAACGTGCCAACCTGGTATATGCCGTGAAGATAGCTGTGAAGAATGACGGGATGCTGAAAATAGGAATGTATGGAGGCTGTAACTTTAAATAGTGTCACCAAGCACTACGGCAAGGTAGAAGCCTTGCAAGGTGTCTCTCTCTCCGTGAAGCCCGGTGAACTCTTTGGCATCATCGGCCCGGACGGTGCAGGGAAGACCTCGCTCTTCCGCATCCTCACCACCTTGCTGCTGGCGGACAGCGGGACAGCTACCGTCTGCGGACTGGATGTGGTGAAGGATTATAAAGCCATACGCCGCCGGGTGGGCTATATGCCCGGACGCTTCTCCCTCTATCAGGACCTGACGGTAGAAGAAAACCTGAACTTCTTCGCCACCGTCTTCCATACCACCATCGAGGAGAACTACGATTTGGTGAAGGACATCTACCGACAGATAGAACCTTTCCGCAAGCGCCGTGCCGGAGCTTTGTCGGGAGGTATGAAGCAAAAGCTTGCCCTCAGTTGCGCCCTCATCCACAAGCCGGATGTGCTCTTTCTGGACGAACCGACAACGGGTGTAGACCCCGTATCGCGCAAGGAGTTTTGGGAAATGCTGCGCCGCCTCAAGGAACAAGGTATCACGATCATTGCTTCCACGCCCATCATCGACGAGGCCCGCCAGTGCGACCGTATCGCCTTCATCAACGAAGGCCGGATACATGGCATCGATACTCCCGAACGCATCTTGGAGCAATTTGCCGACATCCTTTGTCCTGCCGGCTTGCAGCACGATAAGGCAGAGCACCGCGAAGACTACGTCATCGAAGTGAACGACCTGACCAAACGCTTCGGCAGCTTTACCGCCGTCGACCGTATCTCGTTCCGCGTTCACCGGGGTGAAATCTTCGGCTTTCTCGGTGCCAACGGTGCAGGCAAGACTACCGCCATGCGTATGCTCACGGGACTTAGCCATCCCACCGACGGCACAGCCCGTGTAGCCGGTTTCGACATCGCCACCCAGACCGAAGACGTGAAGAAGAACATCGGCTATATGAGCCAGAAATTCTCCCTCTACGAGGACCTCAAAGTATGGGAGAACATCCGTCTCTTTGCCGGTATCTATGGAATCCCCGATGCTGAAATTGCCCCCAAGACGGATGAGCTGTTGCAACGTATCGGCCTTGCCGCCGAACGCGATACGCTGGTGAAGAGTCTGCCTTTGGGATGGAAACAGAAGCTTGCCTTCTCCGTCTCCATCTTCCATGAACCGAAGATCGTCTTCCTGGACGAACCTACGGGAGGTGTCGACCCCGCCACCCGCCGCCAGTTCTGGGAACTCATCTACCAGGCTGCCGACCGTGGCATCACCATTTTCGTCACCACCCACTTCATGGACGAGGCCGAGTATTGCGACCGTATCTCCATCATGGTGGACGGTGTGATCCGTGCCCTCGACACCCCTGCCGAACTGAAACGACAATTCGGGGCCGAGACCATGGACGACGTATTCCAGCAACTGGCACGCCAGGCTGTGCGGACGGCAGACTGATGGAGTGTCTGTGAAATCCGTGTAATCCGTGCCTAAAATATAGATAGAACAATGAAACAATTTATAGCTTTTGTCCGAAAGGAATTCTTCCATATCTTCCGCGACCTGCGCACGATGATGATCCTGCTGGGTATGCCCATCGTGCAGATTATCCTCTTCGGCTTTGCCATCACCACCGAAGTGAGCAACGTGCGGGTGGCCGTCCTCGACCCGTCGAACGATGTGGTTACCCGCCGCATCATCGACCGCATGGATGCCAGCGAGTACTTCACCATCACCCGCCGTCTGTATTCCCCGCAGGAAGTGGAGCAGTTGTTCAGGAAGGGAGACATAGACATGGCACTTGTGTTCGGCAGCCAGTTTGCCAATAACCTCTATACCGGTGAGGCAAGCGTGCAGCTCGTCTCCGATGCTACCGATCCGAATATGGCTACCATGCAGGCAGGTTATGCCACCAGCATCATTTCCGCTGCCGGACAGGAGATGCTTCCGCCGGGAGTACATGCGGCTGCCATCGTACCTCAGGTGAAGTTGCTGTACAATCCTCAGATGAAGAGTGCCTATAACTTTGTGCCGGGTGTCATGGGGCTTATCCTCATGCTGATTTGTGCCATGATGACTTCCATCTCCATCGTTCGCGAGAAGGAGATGGGGACGATGGAGGTGCTGCTTGTATCTCCCGTGAAGCCGCTTTTCATTATCCTTGCCAAGGCGGTGCCTTATTTTGTGCTGTCGTTTGTCAACCTTACTACCGTGCTGTTGCTTTCGGTCTATGTGCTCGATGTTCCTGTGGCCGGTAGTTTGTTTTGGCTGGTCCTGGTGTCGCTGCTCTTTATCTTTGTGTCCCTGGCTTTGGGGTTGCTCATCTCTACCGTTACCCGCACGCAGGTGGCTGCCATGCTGGCTTCGGGATTGATACTGATGATGCCTACCATGCTGCTTTCGGGCATGATATTCCCGATTGAGAGCATGCCTGCCATCCTGCAAGGTATTTCCGTCGTCATTCCGGCACGCTGGTACATCCAGGCTGTGCGCAAGCTGATGATTGAAGGAGTGGATATTTCGCTTGTACTGATGGAAGTCGGCATACTGGCCACGATGGCGGTGTTACTGATAACGATCAGTTTCAAGAAGTTTAAAAATAGATTAGAGTGATTATTATGATAAAGTATCTCATCGAAAAAGAATTCAAGCAGTTGTTCCGCAACTCCTTTCTGCCGAAGCTGATCTTCATCTTCCCCTGCATGATTATGATCGTGATGCCCTGGGCGGCAAACCTGGAGATAAAGAACATCAACCTGAATATTGTAGACAATGACCATAGTGTCATTTCCCGGCGTCTGGTCGATAAGATTGGTGCTTCCACTTACTTCCGTACCACGGATATTCCCGGAACTTACGACGAAGCGCTGCGGGCCATCGAAGTGGGATCGGCAGATATCATTCTGGAGATTCCCCGTGATTTCGAGAAGGACTGGATGGATGGGAAAGCCCCCGACCTGCTGGTTGCCACCAATGCCGTGAACGGAACGAAGGGAGGGTTGGGAAGTTCCTATCTCTCTGCCATCATCAACGACTATGCCCGCGAGTTGAGGGAGGAATCGCCTGCATCGGCAGGGGTGGGCAGGTCTGTTCCCCGTGTAGAAGTGACGACTCAGAATCTTTATAACCCGAACCTGAACTACAAACTCTTTATGGTTCCTGCACTTATGGTCATGCTGCTGACAATGATTTGTGGTTTCCTTCCGGCACTCAACGTAGTGGGAGAGAAGGAGGCAGGTACTATCGAGCAAATCAATGTGACTCCCGTCAGCAAGTTTGTTTTCATTGCAGCCAAGCTGATTCCCTATTGGGTGGTAGGCTTTGTGGTACTGACGATTTGTTTCATTCTTGCTTGGCTGCTCTACGGTATTCTGCCTGCCGGACATTTCTTCACGATCTATGGTTTTGCGGTGGTGTTCCTGCTGGTTGTTTCCGGATTGGGACTGGTGATATCCAATCACTCTGCCACGTTGCAGCAGGCCATGTTCGTCATGTGGTTCTTTATGCTTATACTGATGCTGATGAGTGGTCTTTTCACTCCTATTCATAGCATGCCGGAGTGGGCGCAGTGGATTGCCCGTCTCAATCCCTTAAAGTATTTTGTGGAGATGATGCGTACTGTTTATCTTCGTGGTGGTGGTTTCTCCGATTTGCTTCCCCAGTTGGGTGCCTTGGCTTCTTTTGCGGTGATCTTTAATCTGTGGGCGGTGAAGAGTTATAAGAAGAGTAATTGATAGGGAAAAGTGAATGATTTGTGATACTTGATAGAGAAAAGGTGTTGTCTCCCTTTCGGAAAGGAAACAACACCTTCATTTTACACATTCATTGCATTCGCTCCCAGTGCACCCAGCACAGCCGAAGCTATCGCAATGACAATTTTCAGGATTTTATCCCAGGTAGATGATTTTGTACTCATAAGATTTTAAAGTTTAGGTTTATATTTTATCCCAGCGGATTCTCTCCTTGGTCTCCATCCGAACCGCCGCCGCCCGGCTTGTTGTCGTCCGAGCCGCCTCCGGAGGAACTTCCTCCTTCTCCCTTATTCACCAGCGATTCCAGGTCATAGAAATCGATCTTCTGCCCTGCACGTGTTGCCGTGATGTCCGGTCTTACGGTGCTGGACGGCCTGAAGTTAATCTTCACCGCCTTGATGTTCTTCGCCGTGCACTCCTTTACATCCAGTACCCCTGCCGTACGTGCCGACAAGCTGAATACTCCGAAGTTCTTCACATTCACCGACTGTCCGTTGTAGAGCGTTGTAATCATCGCTTCCACAAAGTTTGTCAGCACGCTTTGAATGTCTCCGAGCGTCAGTGAACTCTTCTCCTTCATCACATACGCAAGGTCGTCCAGCGTCGCATTGTCTCCCAATGTCACCAGTTGCGGATAATACTTTGCCACCGCATCTGCTTTTCGAGGATCCTTCCTCGCAATCTTCTTGAATGGTACTCCCATAAACAATTAAAAAATTAAAGGTTAAAAACTATATTAACTAATTCTCTGCCACAAAAGTACCCTTTTCCCTTCTTCTTTATCATGAGTTCCCGTGAGCTCCTTCCGTTGTCTCACCTTTCCCGATGTTTCACCGGAATCCTCCTGCCATTCCCCCTTATTTGTATAACTATTTCTTGCTTATATCCCTGATATTCATTACCTTTATACCATATTAATCAACTAAAACCTATCAGAATGAAAATCGAAAAAGAAAAGAAAGAAGAAGCGGAAGACCTCCGTCCGTTCCACGTCCGCACCTACACCAAAGAAGAGCTTGCCATGCTCTACAACCCTACCTTCTGCGTTACCAATGCCATCAATACCCTTTCCGCCTGGATTCGCCTGAACAAACCCTTGAAAGAGGAACTCGCCGCCGTAGGCTACAACCGCTACCGTCGTAGCTTTACTCCCCGGGAAGTATCTCTGCTGGTGAAATACTTGGGAGAACCTTGATCCTTTGTAAAGAAAATGCCAATATATATGAAGCCCCGTAACAATATATGTTATTCTGTATAACAATATATGTAACGGGGCTTCTCTTGTCATTAGCCTTTCATTCAGAACGGCAACTTGTTTTCTTCTTCTGTTCCTTTTCCTCCTTCTGTTTTCTTCTGTGAAGAGTTGGGCTCCTTGAAGTTGTTCTCCACATCATCCTGCTGAATATCCACCAGCTCGTATTCCGTGGTATCCTGCTCATTTATCCTTGTTCTGAAACCGTATTTCTCCAACGCTTGTACCAATACCTGCTGTGCATGCTGGGTCACCGGCACCTTTCCGAATACATTCAGCTTTGTCAGTATGGCAGCTGCCGGCATCCATCGTACGTTCAGGTCCTCCGGCAACGGCTTGCGGAAGAAGACAAAAAGATTCTCTTCCACCGGATCCTTCATGCGGTGCAACTCATTATGTTTGTTCAGCTGCTCTATCTCTTCGCCTTCGTACCAGTAGCGGAAACCGCTTTCGAGCAGAGCCAGTGCTTGGGAGTAAACTCCGGCATGGTTTACGGGCGTACGATAATCTACCTGCCGGATGGTGATGGGCAGAAAACGCCGGTTTCCGCCTACGTCCTGCAGACATTGCCGGTTGTTGGTGCTTCCGATGAAAGACGCATGCCGTATGAAGGTGAAGGCTTCGAAATCGTAGGCTTTTCGTTGCGTGACGTTTTCCTGGGTGATGAATCTCTTCAGATTTGCCAGTTCTCCGGGCTTTACTCCTTCAAACTCTTCCATATTGATGATGAGTCTGGTGGATAACAGTTGGGCATGGTCCTTGTTGGCAGGGTCCACCATGCCGTTGTAGAAGTATTCTTTCCATTCGGGCGGCAGCAGGTTGCGTATCCAGGTGCTTTTCCCCTTTCCCTGTTCGCTGTAGAGTATGGGTACCAGCTGGTTCATGTCCTTGTCGCGGATGGCACATGCCACCATGCCTACGATCCATTTCCGGAATCCTTCTCTCCATAGTTCCTGGTTTTCGGTCTGTATGGTGTCTGCCAGTTGGCGGATGTAATCCGTTCCGTCCCACGACGGCAGGTTGTCTAGGTAGCCGAGGAATGGGTTGAAATCTTTGGCGTAATTGGAATCGATCACGGCTTTCAGGAAGTTCTGGAAACAGGAAATGCCTGCCATCTGCAGGTCTACGAATATGGAGTTGTAGTCTTTGATACGCATGGGACGGTAACCTTTTCGGGCTTCTTCCGGTCGGTCGTATGGCATAAACTCCAGTCGGTCCAAGACGATGTTTCTTCTTATCCCGTAATGTTCTTCCAGAAAATCCATCACCTGGTTGATGACGGGTTGCTTCTCTTCCTTTGCTTTTTCTGCCGCTTCGGTCTTGCTGGTGTAGCTGTAGGCGTTGTGTACGGGGTCCAGTACGTTCAAGTCTTGGTTGCCGAAGTCTTTTTGTATCATCAGGCAGGCGGACTCTTCCTTGATTCCTTTGCGATAGCAGCGGTTGCCCAGTATGTAGAGGAAGTTGTCGCGGTTTCCTTCCACGAATTTGTCCGAACGCTTGGTGGTGCTCAGTGCTTTGCGGTATTCCATCATTTCCCACGGCTCCACCTGGGTGGCGGATGTGGGAGAGACGGATGCTCTTTTTTTCCTGGGCCGTACTGTCTTTTCCGGAGGTACGATCTGCAGATTGTAGTCCGGGATGGCTGCCAGCAGTGCTTCGTTCAGATACGCTTCGGGGTCGTACGACTCGAAGAATCCCCGGCTGATGTCGCTTCCGCTGGTATCTACTTTTACTCCCGTCAGTTGCTCGATGCGGACTCTCGTGGCTTCGTACATTTGCGCATGATACTTTTCCAGTTCGGTATAGCCGATTTCCCGCGTGCTGAAGGTCGTTTCGCGCAGTTTGCAGGCGTAGGCAGTGCGCAGGTAGACAAATACCTTGAAACCATGCTGCTTGGGGCTGAGGAAAGCGGCGAGTATGTCCGGATCGGCCTCCAGGAGCTTTCGGACGGCTTTGATCTGTTCGGTTTTCAGCCCGTCGATGTCGATGGTAATAACGGGGTTGTAGCCTGCGATGCTGTAGGGCAGCCGTTCTTTTTCGTAGTTGGCGGTCAGCGAAAGGTAGGGGAGTGTCCTTTTCAGTTTTTCTGCCTCCTTCTTCATTCCTTTTTCTGCTTGTTGCACAATGCGTTGTATGGTTGCGGCATGCTTCCCATTGCGCACTTCTTCAATGATTGTTTTAAGACTCGTTTTTCCTGCCACGGCAGAGAATCCCTTGTGTAGGGTGATGGTAATGTCTTCCATCGGTTCTTTTGTTTTTAAGTTTTAAATTAGTTCGAAGAGTCTGTGAATCGGTAAGCTCTTCATGATGGAAAACTTAGGAACTCATAAGCTCAGCTGTTCCTTATCTCTTGGGGAACACACTGCAAAATAATATCAAAAAATCCGAATAAAAAAACAGCCCGGCTTAGTGGAAGCGGGCTGTTTCTTTAATTTCGGAATGCGGATTTGCCTGTTCGGCTATTTGGCGTTTTCCAGTTCTTTTATTCGATTATACAGTTCTGTTTCAAGACTTTTAGAGTTGATTTCTTTACTGACGTTTCTTGTGTTCAGGAATTGGAACTGTGTCATCAAGAATGCTATCCATTCCTTGACTTCCGTCGCTCTTCCTTTTTTTTTCAGGATAAGGATAATGCGGGCTGCGGCATCTATAATCTCCTTTCTCTCTTTCGTCACGGGTAGGGGTGTGCTGCCCATTAGTTTGATACTTAAAGCAAAGTTTTCTGCATTAATTTTCTCGTCTTTCAGGGCGATGTTGTACTGTTCTTCCTCAATCACCGTTGCTTTTTTAAAATTACATTTTTCATTTGTTTTTTCTAATTTCGTTTAACGATTAAAAATGTTTATACGTTAAAATGGCGCAAAATTAGTGTTTATTCACTTTCTGCCAAAATTAATATCGGTAGTTCTGCTGAAACAATAATCTCTTGAGAAAAAAATCGCCGTGTGCTGTCGCTGTGTATATTACTGTAATATATATGTAGGGGGATTTCTTTTAAAAAAGAGAGAGTATTACGCGCGTGCGCGTATGTATTTAAAATAAAGGGGAATAGGGGTGGGGAAGTGGTTTTTAAACGTTCGTTTAATGGACGCAAAGGTAACGTCAAGAAATGAAATTACAAAATATTCTGATGAATAAAATGATAATCTTTTTTAATAAAACGCTTATCTGATTATATATCAGATTATTGCACAATATCCCAATTTGGAATTTTAACATGTATTTCTATTAAAATAGCATGATATGTAAGAGGGCTGGAAAAGGCGTCCATTAAACGAACGTTTATTGAACGCTTTACTGTCTTTAACTCGCTCGTTTATAGCTTTTTATACTCTAAAAAGTGTCCTATAACTGTTTCACCGCTTCTTTTTCCGTGATGGTAGGAAGCTTTGAGATAATATGAATGCAGCATAAGTTACTGAAAACAATCGCATTACATAATTTGACCGGGAGGTATTTCACTACTCCGGTGTCCCTAAAAAACATCCTTTTCTGAGATAATAAATATCCTTTTTTCAGGTAGTAAGTATCCTTTCTTTAGGTAGTAAGCGTCCTTTTCAAAGAAAAAATAGAGTTTTCTTCATCTCTTTCTCCCTGTCATTCAGAGCGAAGCGAAGAATCTCTTTCCCCTTTTTCTCACAAAGGCTCTCTTCTCCTCTTTTATAATAATGAGTAATTCATCTGGAAATACATCGTCTTTTTCTTCGTCTGATCTTTATTGGTTCGCCGTTCGCGTCTCCTATAGCCGCGAACTGACTTTGAAAGCCATTTTAGATAAAGAGCAGATAGAGAATTTCATTCCCATGCGGTATAGTTATATAATGAAGGGAGGCAAGCGTGTACGCAAGTTAGTTCCTGCTATCCACAACCTTGTCTTCATCCATTCCACGCGCAAACGTATTGACCTCTTGAAGGATGAGCTCGAAGCTTCCCTGCCCATACGTTTCATTATGAATCGTGAATATTGCCGTCCGGTTGTCATCCCCGATGCCCAGATGCGTAGCTTCATCCTTGTTGCCGGTACTCACGATGAGTCCATTCTCTACATAGAACCCGCCGAGCTTCATTTAGTGAAAGGTCAGAAAGTCCGTATCATCGACGGCATCTTCAAAGGCGTTATCGGAGAGTTTGTCCGCATTCGTCACGACCGTCGGGTAGTAGTAAATATAGAAGGTGTCATGGCTGTTGCTACCACTTTTATTCATTCGTCGTTGGTCGAGCCATTAACCAATGATTGATATAATCTGTCATCCTAAGCTTGTTCAGCGATTGATGTTATTTGTCATTCTAAGCTTTCTGAAAGACTTCTCTTCTCAAGTATTGAAATAATTTATAATTATAATTCTTCATGGATTCTTTATACACTCTTGCCCATCAACTCCTAACCTTAGGCATGGATGGTAGTCCCATTTACGCGGACCAGTTTACACGTTTGAATCGTGACGTCTACGAGCAAGCTCTTCATCTTTATGGTACTCGTGGCAACACAGTCGAAGAAGAAGCCGAGCTTTGCCTTGGCCTGTTAGTTGCTTTTGCCGCTACTATTTATGATAACGGCCGCAAGCAACAATATGTTCAGAATGTACTTGACCGTAGCTGGGAGGTGCTTCCCAAGCTTCCTGCTTCTTTGCTGAAAGTTCGCCTGCTGACTTATTGCTATGGTGAGGTTTATGATGAAGAGTTGGCAAAGGAAGCTCATGGTATTATTGATACTTGGGATGAAGGTGGGCTGACTTTGGAACAGGTGGAGATAGTTGAGGAATTGAGGAATATTGAGGAAAATACGTACCCTTTTGAAGAAATAGAAAAATAAATTTTATGTTTCTCATATAATAGGCCTTTACATTTTTTATGACTGATGTGAATATTGGAAGTAATAGACGTATAGCAAAAAATACTTTCTTGTTATACATACGAGTATTAATATTACTATTTGTATCTCTATTTACTTCACGGGTTGTATTGGATGTTCTTGGGGTCGATGATTATGGTATTTATAACTTGGTAGGAGGAGTTGTGGCTATGTTTTCCATGCTTAGTGGAACTATGGCTGGAGCTTCCCAACGTTTTATAACTTACGCTTTAGGGGAAAATGATAGACAACGTGTTTCTCGTGTTTTTTCAACAAGTGTTACTCTACATCTTATTTTAGGTATCTTCATTGTAATTATACTTGAAATTTTTGGTCTGTGGTTCTTGTATAATAAGCTAAATATTCCTATAGAGAGATTATCGGCTGCAGGCTGGGTGATGCAATGTAGTATTTTTGCTTTTTTCATCAATATTATTTCAGTACCGTATAATTCTTTGATCATTGCCTATGAAAAAATGAGCGCATTTGCCTATATTAGTATATTAGATGCTGTACTAAAACTAGGTTCTGCATATCTGTTATGGTTGGTTGGTTCAGATAAATTAGTTGCGTATGCTATTTTCATATTGATTATAACAATGATTCAACGTGCCGTCTATTCTATCTATTGTAAAAACCATTTTGCGGAAGCCAAACATATATCTTTAAAGATAGATGGTAAACTTTTTAGAGATATGTTTTCTTTTGCATCGTGGAATTTATGGGGAACTGGTTCTGCTGTTTTACGTAATCAAGGGGTTGATATTATTTTAAATTTGTTTTTTGGCGTTACTATAAATGCGGCAAAAGGAATCTGTAATCAAGTACAGAATGGTGTTTATCAGTTTGTGGGTAATTTCCAGACAGCAGTTTATCCCCAGTTAACTATGTCTGTGGCACAAAGGGATTATGTCAGGACGCGTACATTGATTTTCCAGGGAGGACGTTTTTCTTTTTATTTAATGATTTTTTTTTCTTTACCTATCATGGTTGCAACGCCACAGATACTGTCTCTTTGGTTGAGTGTAGTACCTGATTATACAGTCGTTTTTATACGTTGGACATTTATTTATTTGTTATGTGATACTTTATCTCGTTTCTTAGTAACATCAATCCTAGCGAATGGTAATATTAAAAATTATCAAATAATTGTAGGTAGTACAAAACTATTGGCACTCCCTTTTATTTATATTATTCTCAAATTTGGGGGCACTCCTTTGGTTAGTATTTGGGTGATTATTGGACTTGAACTAGTGTGCTTGACTCAACGACTTTATTTCTGTCGAAAGTATATAGGGTTATCTGCCGGGTTATATTTAAGGAATGTATTTCTTAAATGTTGGAGTGTTTTCATTTTGGCAGCAGCTATTCCATTCTATGTTTCATTTTCTTTGACAAGTAATCTTTGGATTTTACTTATAACTTCTGTGTGCTCTGCATCTCTTGTGATTTGCTTTGTGGGATTAAGTCTGGATGAGAAAAAAAAGATATCTCAGAAAATAGTAAGTGTAGTATATCATAAGTTTCATCCATGAATAATATCCAAATAGTATCGAATGCTTTGTTATGTTCAAATTGCGGTGCATGCAAAGCTATTTGTCCAAGAGAATCTATTTCTTTTAAATTCAGTTCGTTAGGCAGAATGTATGCTTCTGTAAGCGAGACTTGTGTGGATTGTGGTTTGTGTACTAAAGTATGTCCGTCTTTGGATTATTATGGTTTGCATGCTATCTTTTCAGATAGGTATATAGGAGCAATAAAGAAGGTATATGTCGGAAAAACTACTAATGATATATTCTATAAGAATGCTCAAAGTGGTGGAGTTTGTACAACCTTATTGGAGCACTTATTTGAGAGTGGTGCTATAGATTGTGCAGTTCTTTGCCGTATGTCTTATGGTAGAAATATTCCTATTGTAGAGTCAGTAGTAGTCAATAAGAAGGAGCAATTGCTTGATTGTCAAAAGAGTTGTTATGCTCCGGTTGATATCCTATCTGTCCTGAAAGCGGTAAAAGATAAAAGTAAAGTTGCTATTGTAGGACTACCTTGCCATATTCAAGGTTTGGAAGCTTTGATGCGAACTTCTAATAAATATTCTATAGTGAAATATAGAATAGGCCTAATATGTGAACGTACTCTTGGCTCTACCTTACAAGATGTAATGGTTTCATATCAAAAAAGAGAATATGTTAAGATAGATTGGAAACGTAAAGATTTCAATCATGGTTCTACTTATTATCCCTATAAAACAGCACCATTAGTCGTTACTTATAAAAATGGTGAAGAATATATATATCCGAATCTTTATCGCTTTGCACTGAAGGATATGTTTACCTCTCCTCGTTGTCGGGTTTGTTATGACAAATTAAATGTTTTTGCAGATATAGTATTAGGTGATCCTTGGGGGATGTCCAATATTGACTGGCAACATGGTGAATCATTAGTTATTGTGCGTACCGATTTAGGGAAACAATTAATTGATGATGCAATTTTGTATAAAAAAATAAAGTTGCGTGAGGCCGATTTGGAGGAGATGTTGCGTGGGCAAGGTATTCAAAAACGTAGGGAACAGGTTGCTGTATATTCGTCGGCTTTACAAATTCTTCCTGTAAAGTGCGATTCTTATTTATATTCTCAAGAGAAAGGAAAAGCAGTTTCTGTAAATAGTAAAAAAGCGATGATTGAAATGGAGCAATTTCTTCAACGTGAGAGGAAATCTAAGGAAATGATTGTAGAGGAAGCTCATCGCTTGATAGAAGCAGCCATTAAGAAAGAGAGAATGAACAAGAATATAATTATTCGTATTGCAAAACGGATTTATAGAATAATTTTAAAATGAAAATTGTATTATCAGGCTTGGGGACCACTAATAAAGGTGCTGAATTGATGCTTTATGCTATATTGCAGCAAATAGAGTTGAAATATCCGCAAGCAGAAGTCTTTATTTCGAAAAAATCAGTGAGACCGGAATACGTTGATACGCGAATTAGTTTAAAATATAAGCCATATTCTAAATGGAAAGCAATAGCAATTCGCTCCAAGATAAGGGGTATTTTCCGTATCTTGCATTTACCCACTCATATATTCAGCGATACTACTGTGGTAGAAAATGCTGATTATTTTATAGACGGAAGTGGTTTCGTTTTTTCTGACCAGTGGAATTTAAATTTCAGTGCTTTATATTATTGGGAACATATCCTTAGGAGTTATCACGAACAAGGTACTAAAATTATTTTCCTTCCCCAAGCCTTTGGTCCCGTTGAAAAGGAGTTTACGAGGAAAATTATTTCATGTATAGACAAATATGCAGATGTTGTGATGCCTCGCGAAATGGTTTCAAAGAACTATCTGGCACAATGTTTTATAAATCAAGATAAGATTAAATTATTTACGGATTTTACTTCTTTGGTTGAAGGACGTTTTCCTGAAAAATATGCTTCCTTAAGGGATGCTGTGTGTATTATCCCCAATATGAGAATGATAGATAAGGGTATGATATCAATGGAAGATTACCTTGCAGCTCTTTTAAGAATAGTTCGCTTGGCAAAGAGTTATGGTAAGCAAGTTTATTTACTTAACCATGAAGGAATGGCAGATGAAAAATTGGCTTTTTCTGTACAACAGCATCTGAATGATAATATAGAAGTAGTAACTGGTCTTAATGCTTTAGAAGTAAAAGGCCTTATTGCATCCTCTTTCTTATGTATCACTTCTCGTTTTCACGGAGTGGCTTCTGCATTAAATTCTTGTGTTCCTTGCCTGGCCACTAGTTGGAGCCATAAATATGAAGAACTGTTTAGGGATTATGGCTTGGAGAATAGTATTTTAGAACTTAATAATGTAGATGATAAGATTGTGGAATATCTTCAACCTGAAAACAATCGTTTAATCAGGCAACACTTAGAAAAACAAGTTACTAAAATTAAGGAACAGACTTCACAGATGTGGAAAATAGTTTGGAATGAATAGTAGATTGGCATCCTATTTGAAACAATAATCAGCTTCTTTTTATCAATAAAGGATAATCAATTGCTATGCAGTTAATAAAATGTTTGTAGATGGTGATTGAGGTGTTATAAAATAAAAAAATAAATGAAAACTTTTCAAGACTTAAAGCGTAATCTCAAGAAAGACGGCTCTTCTTTTCCCGTTTTTAAGATTGCCTTATTAGGTGATGCTGCCACCCAGTTCCTTTCCGCTGCCATACGCGGTATGGGTTATGAGTGTGGATATAACCTAGATTTGTGGGAGGCGGAATACAATCAAGTGGAACGTCAGGTTTTGGACATGGCTTCGGATTTACACGGCTTCCGAGCCGATTATACGGTTGTGTTCCAATCCACCCATAAACTGTTGGAAAAATACGGTTCACTTCCCGTTTCCGAACAGGAAAATTTGGCGGAGAATCGGCTGGACTTTATCCGTACTCTCTGCAGTTCCGTTCCAGGTCGCATTATCTATTATAACTATCCCGAGATCGAAGATACCATTTTCGGCAGTTATGCCAATAAAGTTCCTTCTTCTTTTACTTATCAGCTTCGCAAGCTCAATTATGAACTGATGAATCTGGCGCAACACTTCCCGAATCTGTTTATCTGTGATTTGGCGGGTATCCAGAACAAATGGGGGCGCGACTTTATGTTCGACAGTAATGTATATGTCAGTACCGAAATGATTCTCAGTATTGATTCCCTGCCTTATGTGGCTTCTCGCACACTCGACATCGTTTGTGCCGCCGAAGGCAAATTCAAGAAATGCCTAATTCTTGACCTGGACAATACCGTTTGGGGAGGAGTTGTCGGCGACGACGGCTGGGAAAATATCCAAATCGGTCACAGCTTGGGTATAGGCAAAGCCTTCACCGAGTTCCAGCAGTGGGTCAAGAAACTGAAGAATCGCGGAATAATTATTGCCGTATGCAGCAAGAACGATGAAGCCAAAGCCAAAGAGCCTTTCGAGAAGAATCCCGAGATGGTGTTGAAACTTGATGATATCTCTGTGTTTGTGGCCAATTGGGAGAACAAGGCTGATAATATCCGCACTATTCAGAGTATTCTGAATATCGGTTTCGATTCGATGGTTTTTCTGGACGACAATCCTTTTGAACGTAACATGGTGCGTGAACACATACCGGGAGTAACGGTACCCGAACTCCCCGAGGATCCGGGCGAATATCTTGAATATCTCTATTCATTGAATCTGTTTGAGACGGCTTCCTACAGCGAAGGTGACAAAGATCGTACCCGACAGTATCAAATAGAAGCCGAACGTGTATCCCTCCAACAAAGTTTCACCAACGAAGCCGATTTCCTGAAATCTTTGAATATGATTTCTGAAGTGAAAGGCTTCGATTCGTTCAATACTCCCCGCGTGGCACAGTTGTCGCAGCGCAGTAATCAGTTTAACCTCCGTACCGTCCGTTACACGGAAGCCGAAATATCGGCCATAGAAAATGATGACCGTTATGCCACTTTCTCTTTCACGTTGTCGGACAAGTTTGGTGATAACGGTTTGATTTGTGTCGTTATCATGGAGAAGCTGGATGCGGAAAACCTCTTCATTGATACCTGGTTTATGAGTTGCCGCGTGCTGAAACGCGGTATGGAGAATTTTACTCTGAACACGATCGTAAGCTATGCGAAGGAATACGGTTTCAAACATATCATCGGCGAGTATTTACCGACGGCGAAGAATCAAATGGTGGAGGAACATTATCCCCGCTTGGGTTTTACTCCCGTAGAAGACTCCGTATCCCGTCGGTTTGAATTAGATGTGAATTCTTATCGGGAAAGTGAATGCTATATCATAAAGAAATAACTAATATTTATATCAAATGGAAAAGAATGACGTTTTGGCGAAAGTGCAGGATATCTTTCGTGATGTATTGGATAATGACGAAATCGTTTTGAATGATGAAACGACGGCGGACGACGTTGAGGAATGGGATTCCTTATCCCATATCCAATTGATTGTTGCCATAGAAAAATCTTTCGGCATAAAATTTACCTCAAAGGAAATCCTTTCTTGGAATAATGTGGGAGAAATGATTGACTGTATTTTCACTAAATAAAGCGATGATTGACAATTTGAAATTCCACCATATCGGTTATGTGACGGATAGCATAGCCGATACTTCAGTGCTTTATTTACAAGCGGGTTATCAGGTGAGTCCTATAATTGAAGATGATATTCAACGTGTAAAAATTTGTTTCTTAACTAAACAGGATTTTCCAAAAATAGAATTGGTCGAGCCTGTTGACGAGCGGTCTTCTGTAAATAAGATTTTGAAAAAGAATGGTGTATCTCCTTATCATGTATGTTATGAAGTTGATGATATTAAAAACGTTTTTAATGAGTTGACTGAAAATCAAGGTTATATTCCCCTTTTTCGCCCTGTCGAGGCAGTTGCAATGGAAAATAAACTTATTTGTTATCTATATAAAAAAGAGACGGGATTCATCGAATTGGTAAATAAATTCTAATATAAAGATATGGTTGTCAACTCACTTAGTTTTTTACTTTTCTTTTCGGTCGTATTTGCTGTATATTATTTTGTTTTTCCCGATAAGTATAAATGGAAAAATGTATGGCTGTTGATAGCAAGCTATTTTTTCTACGGCTGTGCCGAATGGAAAATGATTCCGTTGTTATTAGTGGCAACTTTGTTATTTTACAGACTCGGCCTTGCTATCGGCTACTATAATGATAAATGCGAGAAAAAAGCTTCTCTTCTGACTGTTATAGGCGTTTTACTGGGAGTCGGAATACTTTTGTATTTTAAGTATTTGAACTTTTTTATAGAGTCGTTCGGCAGTTTCTTTAATGCAATAGGGTTACGGACCGATTGGCATACATTCTCAATTATTATGCCGTTAGGTATCAGTTTTTTTACATTCAAATTAATCAGTTATGTAATAGAAGTTCATCGCCGACGCATTCCTTCTTGTGAGAGTTTTATATCCTTTGCCACTTATATTTCTTTCTTTCCGACGATTCTATCCGGTCCGATTGACCGCCCGAAAGCTTTTTTGTCTCAGTTGGAAAGTAACAGAAACTTTAGTTATTCCATGGCGGTTGACGGACTCCGGCAGATACTTTGGGGCATGTTCAAGAAGATGGTGATAGCGGATAATTTAGCTCTGATAACAGGAAATGTATGGCATTCATACCATGAGTTTTCTGGGCCTATTCTATTATTGAATGTTCTATTTTATCCTTTCCAAATGTATATGGATTTTTCCGGTTATTCGGATATGGCTATCGGAGTCGGGAAATTATTGGGATTAAAAGTGGCCAAGAATTTCAATTATCCCTTTCTAGGGCGGAATATTGCTGAATATTGGAAAAATTGGCATATGTCATTAACTTCTTGGTTGACGGATTATGTATTTATGCCCTTGAATATCTATTTCAGAAACTGGAATAAGTTTGGTTCTGTTCTGGCAATCATTATAACCTTTATATTGATAGGCTTGTGGCATGGGGCTAACCTGACATTTGCATTATTTGGGTTGTATCATGGTTTGTTATATATCCCATTAATGTATAATGGATCGTTTTTTAAGAAGACAAAACTGGTTGAGAGCAAATATGGGACACCTTTGTTTCGGGACTTTTGCAAGATGCTTTCAACTTATTTACTTGTCTCTTTGGGATTAATATTATTTGCATCGGTGAATATAACGGAAGCTGGGGAGTATTGTATCCGGATGTTTTCCACACTGATTGAAGTGCCAACTTATAGTGAAATTATGTCATTCGTTGTTTCCAAGAATATATTCTTATGTCTGCTTTTCTTTTCTTTGACAATTTTAGTTTTGGAGTGGAAAAGCCGAAAGTTAGAATATGGTTTGTGCCTTGTTGAAACATACCGTAATAAATATGTGAGATATCTGATTTATGAGATTCTGGTAATATCAATATTATTTCTTCGTGGACATACTGTCCCGTTTATGTATTTCCAATTTTAATATGAAAAAGTTCATTGTCAATACTTTGCTTTTTTCAGGCTCGATTTTGTTATTCTTTATTCTAGCTTGTTTTATCATTGATTATAGTGGCATGTCCGATTGGGCTTACAAAAGATTTACTGTCGGAAGGCAGACATCTTTAGTGCTAGGTACCTCAAGATCGGCGCAGGGGATACAACCCCAAGTTATCAATAACTACTTTGCTGACAGTACTAATATCAAGCTCCCTATTTATAATTTTAGCTTTACAGTGACTTCTTCTCCCTTTGGAGAAATTTATTTCAATGCTATAAAGAAGATATTGGATACTTCGGTTAAAGAAAAAATGGGCTTATTTATTGTTGCGGTAGATCCTTGGAGCTTGTCTGAAGAAGAAGAATGGGATGCTAAGGATTATAGGGAGACTTTTTCATGTTTAAATGAAATTAAGTGCTTGCATATGAAACCTAATTGGGAATATATTGCGTATTATTTTCATCTTAGAGATTCGGAATGGTGTAGTAAATTTAGTCAATTGGAAGATGATGGTTGGTACCGAGTTAATTTTTCTATGGTTGATTCCGTAGTTGAAGAGAATATAAAACAAAAGTTAGCTCTATATAAGACTTATCATATAAATAAATCTTTGTATCGATTGAAATGGTTAGAAAAAACTATTGAATATTTGAAAAACTACGGAAATGTGTATTTATGTCGAATCCCGGTATATTCCGGAATGCTTTGTCTTGAAGACAAGCATTGGATAGATTTCGACAAGGATATGAGAACGGTTGCCGCTAAATATGATATCCCTTATTTTTCTTTTAGAAATGATCGTGGAGAATACCGCACTATAGACGGCAATCATTTGTATAAAGAAGACGGGAAGATCTTTACACAAAATTTATGTGATTCGATAAATACTTATAATAATGGATTCAATTAAGATTTGCGTAATCGGTCTCGGTTATGTTGGGCTTCCTTTGGCTCGTTTGTTCTCTACGAAGTTTGAAACAGTTGGCTTTGATATGAATCAAGATCGTGTAGATACCTTGATGAAAGGTCACGATGCTACGCTCGAAGTAGCAGATGAATTACTTCAAGAAGCTATTGAGAAGAATGGGTTTGTTTGTACTACCGATATAAAAAAAATAAAAGGCTGTAACTTCTATATCGTTGCAGTACCTACTCCTGTAGACGAGAACAACCGCCCAGATCTTCGCCCATTGTGGGGAGCAAGTGAAACTGTGGGCAAGGTCATCTCAAAAGGGGATATTGTGGTATACGAATCTACTGTATATCCTGGTGTCACCGAAGAAGAATGTTTGCCTGTTGTAGAGCGTGTTTCTGGATTAAAGTTCAATGAGGATTTCTTTGCCGGTTATTCTCCGGAACGTATTAATCCGGGGGATAAGGAACATACTGTGGAAAAGATAAAGAAAGTGACATCAGGTTCTACGCCCGAAGTTGCAGATATTGTAGACGGAGTATATAATTCAGTGTTGGTGAACGGTACACACAAAGCTCCTTCTATTAAGGTGGCCGAAGCATCGAAGATTATAGAAAACTCTCAGCGTGATGTCAACATTGCGTTTATGAACGAGCTTGCTAAAATTTTCAATGCTATGGGGATTGATACAAATGATGTGATAGAGGCGGCTTCGTCCAAATGGAATTTCATTAAGTTGAAGCCTGGTCTGGTAGGGGGACATTGTATCAGTGTTGACCCTTATTATCTGATACAGAAGGCACAAGTGTATGGGGTGCTTCCTCGGGTAATGTTTGCTGCACGTCGTTTGAACGATGGAATGGGAGATTATGTTGCGAACCAAGTGATAAAACTGATGAACAGGAAAGGCGTATTGGTGAAGGATAGTAAGATATTGATATTAGGTTTCACTTTTAAAGAGAATTGTCCTGATGTACGGAATACTAAGATAATAGACATCTATATGACATTGAAAGAATATACAAACAATATTACTGTTTATGATCCTTGGGCAAATTCTAAAAAGGTAGAGAAGGAATATGGTATAGAACTGGTAAATGGTAGTATGGATTGTTTGAAAAAACAATTTGACACTGTAATATTAGCTGTAGCACATAAAGAGTTCTTAGCTCTTGATATGCGTAGCTTTTTGGCCATGAATAATGGAGTGGTGTATGATGTAAAGGGGACATTGGATAGAGAAGTAATAGATGGGAGATTGTAGTTGTATGGCAAAATGCATAGTTTCTATTATTATACCTATTTTTAATAGGAAAGAGCTGGTTAGTTCAATGATAAATAGTGTGATAAATCAGACATTTCAGAATTGGGAACTTTTATTAATAGATGATGGCTCTACTGAAGATACTCTTGAAATGCTGCATCAGTTTACTATTGTTGATAAACGTATTTATCTTTATAAACGTGATAAGCACCCTAAAGGTGCTCCTGTTTGCCGGAATATAGGCCTTAGCTATGCAAAAGGAAAATATGTTATATTTTTTGATTCTGATGATTTGATACCTGATTATAACATTCAACAAAGAGTTGACTTTATGGAAAGAAATAAAGATTTGGATTTTGCAGTATTTCCTGCAATGAGTTTTACTGGTAAGATTGGAGAAGGAGAAAATGATTATGTGGGGATCAAGACTGAAGGAGATGATTTAAAACATCTTATTGATTGTAATTTGCCATTTCTAGTGGTTACCAATATATATAGAATTACATCTTTGGTCGAGAAAGGTATAATGTGGGATGAGCATTTATTATCTCTGCAAGATGCGGATTTTAATATTCGAAATATGATAAATGGAAATAAGTATGATTATGCGTATGATGCTCGCATAGATTATTATATTAGAATAATTCCTCATTCAAATTCTATATCACAAAGTATTTATAATGTGTCACATTATGATTCTCATCTGTATTTTATACATAAAATACTTAAAGAATTGCCTATAGGTTGGAAAATCGAAAACAAGTGGTCTATTCGTAGAAGGATAGTGTATATATATACTCTATTGGGAGAAGATTCTAATGAACATTTGCAACAGCTAAAAAATATGATACTCATGGAAGATAACGTTTTTTATCCTCTATTCTGTCTTTCTGTGAAGTTATATGCTTTTTTGAGAAAATATTCTTGTCCGAAATCTATTTATTGGGCATTTCCTTATTATTCTCTTTATAAGAAAATGCATGATATTTCTCGTCGGAAGAGAATAGCTAAATTGTTGAAAAAAGGACTATTAAAAAATGAATAGAGTTATTATATAAAGACATGAGTAGACCACGTATTATTGCATTTTATTTACCCCAGTATTATCCAACAGTGGAGAATGATGAGTGGTGGGGAAAAGGATTTACAGAATGGACGAATGTTGGTAATGCAAAGCCTTTGTTCAAAGGGCATTATCAACCTCGAGTACCTGCAGACTTAGGATATTATGATTTGCGAATACCAGAAGTACGTGAACAACAAGCTTTGCTTGCCCAAGATGCAGGAATAGAAGGTTTTTGTTATTGGCATTATTGGTTCTCAGGACGCCGTTTGTTAGATAGGGTTTTTTCGGAAGTTGTAGAAAGTGGTAAGCCGGATTTCCCTTTTTGTTTGTGTTGGGCAAATCATTCTTGGTATCAAAAGACATGGAACCCCAATAAGCCCAATAAATTATTAATAGAACAGGATTATCCAGGCATACAAGATTATATTGACCATTTTTATGCAATGCTTCCTGCTTTCAGAGATAAGAGATATATGAGAGTTAATGGGAAGTTAATTTTTGGATTTTTTGCTCCTTGGGATTTTCCTGAGTTAGATTTATTTATTGATACTTGGAATAGATTAGCAGAAGAGAATAAATTGAAGGGATTTTATTTTTGGGGTTATGCATTAAAAAAAAATCAATATTCCAATTACTTATCCCAAGGTCTTGACGGCATTGTTTTTGAGAATATATTGACGCCAGAGAATCATAATATTGCAAAGAAAATATTTATTCAAACAAAAAGGAGAATCTTGGGAATTCCTCATCTAACAGAATATGATGAATATGTTAGAGCAGTTATGGCTTCTTATGAAGTTTCTGAGCAAATTCATCCTTGTATTGATCCTAATTTTGATCATTCTCCACGGAGTGGAAATAAAGGGATCATTTTGATAAATAGTACTCCTAAAAAGTGGGGAGATTTGTGTTATAACATATTTAGAACTGTTTCTACTCGAGCACCTGAAAATAATTTGGTTTTTATTAAAGCTTGGAATGAATGGGGAGAAGGTAATTATCTTGAACCAGATTTGAAATATGGTAAACAATATTTATTTGAATTAAGGAAAGCTATAGATAAAATACATTAATATTCACATGTGGATCTTTTAGTACAGCATCTGTAGTGTATCTGTAATGAAATAGCAGAAAGTACTCTGTAAGTTGGATGATTTTTACTTTAAATTTATTATATTCATTATGGTGTTCTAGCAAACTTTGTTATGTATATGAGCACTCCAATATACAAAAAAAATTTTTATATTATTTTTTGTTGTTTACTCCTTTGTGGTTTATATGGTTATTGATATGTGGTGGACAGTATGGCGTTGGAACTGACTATTTTAGCTATTACGAAATATTCAAAAATGTATCTTCTGATTACTATTATAATAAGTCGGAATGGCTGTTTGCTTGGATCATAGAAATATGTCACGACATAGGTCTCTCACCGCAAGGATTATTCTTTGTTTTCTATTTTATTAATTTTGTTTTCTTTTTTAAAATCCTTTTTAGATTAGAAAACAAAACAGTTTTTTTGTTTGTTCTACTTTATATAACTTTATCTTCAGCATTTAATAATCAGTTAAATGGATTAAGACAATATTCTGCAATATATATTATAACTTATGCGATAATTAATTTTTGTGAAGATAGATCTTATTTAAAATATATTTTCTGGATAATAATAGCAGGAGGATTGCATTTTTCATCTTATTTTGCTTTACTTTTTTGTTTGTTTTTTCATGTGAGGGTGCTGTCAAGCAATAAAGCATTCTTTATTTTAATTATAATTGGTACCTTTTTTTCTCTGCTAGGATCTTCAAATTGGATCATAAATTTTTTCAGTAATTTTATTCCTGCTACTTATTCTAGTTATATTGATGGGAATTTTAATAAATCAAATGATATAATAAATATAGTAACAAAACTGATATTTATCCCTCTTTACCTGCTATCTGTGAACTCCATCTCTAATTATCAAATAGATGATAAAGATCGATTTCTCTATAGGATGGGTATTATTGCATATTCTATTCGTTTGTTTTTTCTGGAAAATTTTATATTTGATAGAATAGGACAATTATTTGTATTGGTTGCTGTTCTACCTATCTATATTTATTTGAAATGCTTATATCATAACAGAATGTTTAAAACCTGTCTTTTTATTGTACTAAGTTTTATAGCATTTTATATGGTTAAGACTTTACTATTTCCTAATAAAGAATATCTGTATCAATCTATTTATTTTAGATGACGTTTCATTATGGAAGATAAGATAAAAGTGTCTGTTATTATTCCATCTTATAAGCCCGCAAGTTATTTATGTGAGTGTTTGAATTCTGTTATGCATCAGACTTTAACTTTAAATGAATTTGAGGTTTTGATTATACTGAATGGTCCTAAAGAACCATTCTACTCGTGGATTCAAAAAATGATATCGCCATATCCTAATTTTAAATTATTATACAACGGTAAATGTGGGGTATCTAATGCACGTAATCTTGGAATTCAAACGGCTATAGGTGAATTTATTTGTTTTATTGATGATGATGATTTGGTTTCTCCTTCATATTTGGAGAGATTATTAGAAAAAGCTACGGTGGATACTATTAGTATGAGCAATGTTTATAGCTTTAAAAAAAACTTCAATGAGAGAAGAGAAAACTTTTTTATATGCAAACATCTAAAAGACAAGGATAAATATGAAAATGCATCTTTTTTTATTAGTCGTTCTTTTTTAGCTTTTCCTGTGGCAAAATTGATACATCGCAATATAATTGGAACACACCGTTTTAATTCTCATTTTAGAAATGGGGAGGATGCTTTATTTATAACATCCATAACAGACAGTTTTTCACGTCTTAGATTTGCTACAGATGACGCTATTTATTATGTACGAGAACGTTCTGGGTCTGCTTCGAGAAAAAGAATAAGTGTCTATAAGATAATATATACTACTATCTTACTTATGATAACATACTTTGTAACGTATCTTAAGCACCCATTAAAATACAGTTTTAAACTATTTGTGGCTAGAATTCCAGGAGTGATAAAAAACGCTTATTTATTGTCTAAAAATACATAATGAAAATTACTATTATCACCGTTACATTCGATAGTGATAAAACTCTTAGTGATACTATTCAATCAGTCCTTGCTCAAACTTATCAAGATATTGAATATATTATTATTGATGGTTTGTCTAAAGATAAGACAATGGATATTGTTAAGAAATACAAGCCAACTTTCAATGGACGGTTAAAGTGGATTAGTGAAAGAGATCAAGGTCTCTATGACGCTATGAACAAGGGCATCCATATGGCTACGGGAGATATTGTTGGTATCATCAACTCTGATGACTTTTATCATCGAGCAGATATTGTAACTAAAGTCGTAGAATCTTTTCAGGATAAAACAATACAGGTTGTTTATGGAGATGTTCGCTTTGTCAATCCAGATAACTTAAATAAAACGGTACGCTATTATTCATCCAAGAACTTTTCTCCAAGATATTTTCGTTATGGTTTTATGCCTGCGCATCCTACATTCTTTACTTATCGGAAATATTTTGAAGAATTTGGCTATTATAAAACGGATTATCGGATAGCTGCTGATTATGAGCTATTGATACGTTTTCTATATACTCATCAATTGAAAGCAAAATATTTGCCTTTGGATTTTATGAAAATGAGAACGGGAGGTACCAGTACAGCATCTTTCAAGAGTAATTTGCTTTTGAACAAGGAGATAGTTCGTGCATGCAGAGAAAATGGTATATGGACTTGCATGCCGTTATTGTTTCTGAAATATTTTATAAAGGTATTTGAATTCATATTTACGAGAGAATAAATTTTATGAAAAAGATAGCATTAATTACAGGTATAACTGGTCAGGATGGTTCTTTTCTTGCTGAGTTTTTGATCGAAAAAGGTTATGAAGTTCACGGTATTCTTCGCCGTTCCTCTTCTTTCAATACAGGGCGTATCGAGCATCTTTATTTAGATGAATGGGTACGTGATATGAAAAAAGACCGTCTTATCAATCTCCATTATGGAGATATGACGGACAGCAGTTCGCTGATCCGAATTATTCAGTTGGTTCAACCGGATGAAATCTATAATCTTGCTGCCCAAAGCCATGTGAAGGTTAGTTTTGATGTACCTGAGTACACGGCAGAATCGGATGCTGTTGGTACACTCCGTATGTTGGAAGCCGTTCGCATTCTTGGTTTGGAGAAGAAAACGAGGATTTATCAGGCTTCAACTTCCGAGTTGTTCGGTAAGGTACAGGAGGTTCCTCAAAAGGAAACAACACCTTTTTATCCCCGGAGTCCTTATGGAGTTGCCAAGCAGTATGGTTTCTGGATAACTAAGAATTATCGTGAAAGCTATGGTATGTTTGCTGTTAATGGTATTTTGTTTAATCACGAGAGTGAAAGAAGAGGGGAGACTTTTGTAACCCGTAAGATCACCTTAGCTGCTTCCCGTATTGCGCAAGGTTTCCAGGATAAATTGTATTTAGGCAATTTGGATGCCCGTCGTGATTGGGGTTATGCCAGAGATTATGTGGAATGTATGTGGTTGATACTTCAACATGACGTTCCTGAAGATTTTGTGATAGCTACCGGTGAAATGCATACAGTTCGTGAGTTTGCCACTTTGGCTTTCCTGGAAGTTGGTATTGACCTTTGTTGGGAGGGTGAAGGTGTAAATGAGAAAGGTATTGATGTAAATACCGGTAAGATTTTGGTTGAAGTTGATCCTAAGTATTTTCGTCCTTGTGAGGTAGAACAGTTACTGGGTGATCCTACGAAAGCGAGAACTTTATTAGGTTGGAATCCTACAAAAACGAGCTTTCCTGAGTTGGTGAAGATAATGGTTGCCCATGATATGAAGTTTGTGAAGAAGTTGTATTTGAAAACACAAATATGCGAATGATTATTAGGATATTTCAATACTGTAAATTACCTTTGTAGCAAATAGCTAAACAGAATGAGTAAATCCAGAGCATATAAAGAACAGGAATCTAAGCGACAGGAGGTAAACGAACCTATGGTTGCTTATACTAAATGCAAGATAAATTCCGGTATTACAATTGGGGAGCGTGATGATATCGGAGGTGCTATTTCAGGTGAAGAATTATTGAACAGACTTCGTCCTCGTATAAAGGCTTTGTTTAAATGAAAGTTGTATTTGCACCTGAAGTTGAAGAGGATTTATATGAACTTATAGAAGTACTTATAGAAAAGGAGTATTTGGGTACTTATCCTTTCGCTATTTCTTATGTGGAAGATTTAATTGTTGATATTCAACAAAATATTCATTCTAAATTGAAGAAAAAAGCACCTGTTTTTTTTGAACGATATGGTAAGGACATGTATTATATTACTTATCAACGTAATAATAATACAACATGGTATGTGTTTTTCTCTATCGTAGAAGAATCTTACTTTGTCAGGTATATTTCCAATAATCATGCTTCCGGTCAGTATATTTTATAGACTATTTCCATGAACATACTTATCACAGGAATCCACGGTTTTGTGGGTTCCAATCTTGTTATTGCCCTAAAGGAACATCATAGCCTTTATGGGCTGGATATTGTTGCGCCTGAAAAGGAGGGAGTGATACAGACTTTTTCTTGGAAGGATATTGAGCCTGCTTCTGTTCCGATGGAGAATCTTCCTAAGTTTGATGCCATTATTCATTTGGCCGGAAAAGCCCATGATACGAAGAATCAGTCTGCTGCTCAGGTTTATTTTGATATTAATACTGGGTTGACTCAGAAGATATTTGATTTCTTTTTGGAATCTTCTGCGAAGAAGTTTATTTTCTTTAGTTCGGTGAAAGCAGCTGCGGATAGTGTAGTGGGGGATGTGCTGACGGAGGAGGTGATACCGACACCGGTTGGACCTTATGGGGAGAGTAAGATTGCTGCGGAAGATTATATAAAGGAACATTTTTTATTTCCTACCACCTCCCCCTGCGGGTACTCCTCCTTCCCGAAGGAGGAGAATGAGATACACTCGGATAAGCAGGTGTATATCTTGCGTCCTTGTATGATTCATGGTCCGGGCAATAAGGGGAATCTGAATTTGCTTTATAATGTGGTGAAGAAAGGTATTCCTTGGCCTTTGGGTGACTTTGAGAACAGGAGATCCTTTACTTCGATCGATAATCTTTGCTATGTGATAGAGGGATTGCTGACGAAGGATGTTTCGAGTGGCATTTATCATATGGGTGATGATGAAGCTTTGTCTACGAATGAGTTGATCGCTTTGATGTGTGAGGTATTGGGGCGCAAGCCACATATCTGGAAGATGAATAAGCGTATGATGGAAGGTTGTGCAGGATTGGGCACCTTACTCCATTTACCGTTGAATACGGAACGTTTGCGTAAGTTGACGGAAAACTATGTGGTGAGTAATGCGAAGATTAAGGCTGCTTTGGGAATTGAACGGATGCCTGTAAGGGCAGAAGATGGGATAAAGAAGACAATCGAGTCATTTACAATTTGACAATTTACAATGTACAATTTGCCGTGCGGATGAATAGGCATGGTATGTAAACTCTTTATTTGAATGTATTATTTGATCGTATTAGTTCTGCTCTTCTTGGCAGAACTTTTTTATTTTAGGGTGGCTGATAGGTGTAATATCATCGATAAGCCTAATGAGCGTAGTTCTCATACCAGGATAACTCTTCGGGGTGGGGGAATTATCTTCTATTTTGGAGCATTGGCTTATTTTCTGACGAGCGGTTTTGAGTATTCTTGGTTTATGTTGGCATTGACTTTGGTTTCGTTTATCAGTTTTGTGGATGACATTCGATCTACGTCTCAGAAGTTACGGTTGCTGTTTCATTTCTCGGCTATGGCTTTGATGTTCTATCAATGGGGATTGTTCTCTTTATCCTGGTGGTGGATAATTGTTGCGTTAATAGTTTGTACGGGTATCATCAATGCTTATAATTTCATGGACGGGATTAATGGCATCACAGGTGGTTATTCTCTGGTTATCCTTGTTGCACTGGCTTATATCAATAGAGAAATGATTCCTTTTGTAGAAGAAGGCTTTATCTATACGGTTCTTTGTTCTGTCTTGGTATTCTGTTTCTTCAATTTCCGTAAGAAAGCTAAATGTTTTGCTGGTGATGTTGGTTCTGTGAGTATTGCCTTCATTCTTCTTTTCCTGATTGGTAAACTGATCATTCAGACTGAGGATTTCAGCTGGATTGTCCTATTAGCTGTTTATGGTGTTGACAGTGTTCTGACTATCATTCATCGGCTGATGCTTCATGAGAATATCGGTTTACCGCATCGGAAGCATTTGTATCAGATCATGGCGAATGAGTTGAAGGTTCCTCATGTAGTGGTATCTTGCATTTATATGATAACGCAGGCAGTAGTAGTCATAGCATACATTCATTACCGGGAATATGGGTATATATATTTGTTTAGTTGTATTGCGCTGTTAAGTTTAGCCTATGCTCTTTTTATGAAAAGATATTTTCACCTACACCGGAATTAACGATTCATCGTATCCCACTTTCCACGTTATATGATATTAATTCGTCCCTATATTGAAAAATTCTTTTATCTTTGCCGGCGAATTAACAAATATCTTATATCAAAATGAATACACAGACCACTTATCTTGCTTCGAAACCGCATTATGAGATTCTTGACGGGCTTCGTGGCGTGGCGGCCGTTATGGTTATTATCTTCCATCTTTTTGAGGCACATGCCGGAGGCAGCCATCTGGATCAAATTATCAATCATGGTTATCTGGCAGTAGATTTCTTCTTTATGCTCTCGGGTTTCGTAATCGGTTATGCGTATGACGACCGTTGGAACAAGATGAGTATCGGTACTTTCTTTAAACGGCGTGTGATTCGTCTGCATCCTATGGTGATCATGGGAAGCATCGTGGGAGCCGCCTTCTTTTATTTCCAGAAATCTCCTTGTTTCCCACCTATCGAGAATACATCCATTGGCAACATGCTGCTTGTGATGTTACTGGGCTTCACTTTGCTTCCTCTTCCGCTGAAGTTCGATATTCGTGGATGGACGGAGATGCATCCGTTGAATGGTCCGGCATGGTCACTTTACTATGAGTATATCGGCAATATATTGTATGCGCTGTTTGTGCGCAAGTTCAATAAAGTGGCTTTGTCTATCCTTGTGTTGGTGGCTGGTTGCTTTACGGTATACCGCTGCCTTACTGCACCTTCCGGTGATATCGTAGGCGGTTGGGCCCTGAACTGGGAACAACAATATGTGGGATTTGTACGGCTGATGTATCCGTTCTTCGGCGGATTGCTGCTGTCTCGCCTTGGCTGGCTGATACGTGTCAAAAAGCGTGCTTTCTGGTGGTGCAGTCTGCTGATTGTGGTAATTCTTTCTGTTCCCCGTATTGGTGGTGAAGACGGTTATTGGATGAACGGGTTGTATGAAGCCTTCTGCATCATCTGCATTTTCCCGATTATCGTTTCTATGGGAGCGGGCGGTAAGGTGACCGGCAAGCGTTCTACCACTGTATGCAAGTTCCTGGGTGATATTTCATATCCCATTTACATCACGCATTATCCGCTGGTATATACCTATACGGCTTGGGTGTGCAACAACAATGCAACGATGGTCGAAGGCATTCCATACATGATATTGACTTTCGTAGGTGCCTTTGTGCTGGCGTATGCATGCTTGAAGCTGTATGACGAACCGGTACGCAAGTGGTTGACAGACCGTTTCCTGAAAGGAAAGAAGAAATAAAAAACGGAAGCAAATACATACAAGAATCCCCCGTTGCAAAACTGTATTGCAGCGGGGGATTTCTGTAATTACCAATTACCTTATTTTACATCAATGAATTTCTTGGCTTTTGCCTTTTCTTGTTCGGTATATTTGGGCAAAGCGATGCTCAATACACCGTTTTCTACATGAGCGGCAATCTTTTCCTTGTCTACGTCGTCCGGCAGAACCATCGTCTGTTCGAACTTGGAGTATGAGAATTCACGACGCAGATAGCGACCTTCCTTCTTGTCCTCTTCTTTGTTCTCGACCTTCTTCTCCATGCTGATGACCAAGTTGTTGTCTTCATCGATGTGTACGTTGAAGTCTTCCTTCGTCATGCCCGGAGCGGCCAACTCTACTTTGTACTCTTTTTCGGTTTCAAATACGTTGATAGCAGGGGCAGTTGCGTTAGCTCTTACCATCCAATCGTTATCAAAGAAATCATTAAAAATACTCGGTAACCAATTCTGAGTTCTTCTTACTGGCATCATAGTTATAGTCTCCTATTCGTTTAAGTTAAACATAAATTCACTAACTATATTGCAAACCTCATGCCAATAGGATTCTACTTACTTTATTGACGATTTGTCAGAAGAATAGTGACTAAATTACTTGATAAATGCCATTTTTACTATCTTATTTATTAATTTTAATTGAATTTCAAACTAGTTTAAAACGCATCCGCCAGCGCTTGTTTTCTTCATCCCAGTCGTGACTGATGAGCTTGAAGGTTTCTATTTCGGAAGTGTTGGCAACATGTGTTCCGATGCAGAGGCATTCGTCGTAATCTCCTACCTTCACGACACGTACTGTTTCCGAAGCGTCTTCCGGCAAGCGCTGCAAATCAAATCTTCCTTGCGCTTCTTCCTGGCTGATGAATTCTGTTGTGACGGGTAGATGTTGTGCAATTACTTCATTTACCGCTTCTTCCAGTTGCTTCACTTCTTCTTCGGTAGGACAGGCCGTAAGGCGATAATCCAGCTTACTCTTTTTCCGTTCTATATGTGCCGAGACTGAGCGACCACAATTGAATAATCTGATCATGGTTTGGTTAATGATGTGCTCGGTAGTATGCATAGGAGGGTACTCCTGCTTATTGTGGCTGTTGAGCTCCGTCAGCACCTCTTCCTTCAAGATACTATATACATGTATATCCGCATATTCTCCCGAAGCAAGCAACTCCCCGGCACGTTCTGTTCCCTCGCGAAGGAATCCCAAGCGGATGGGAATGCCATTGCTTGCTGCATTGCCCGTGGCACAACGGATCTGAATGCGTTTCATTCCTTTCTCTTCTACAGCCCATTGACATAATTTGCGGACACCGGTGGTTACGATGCCACGATGCTGATATTCGGGCAATAGCCAGTAGCCAATCTCCGTGCGGTGGTTGTCGAAGTCGGAGAAGTGGAAGCCTATCAATCCGCAGATTTCATTACGGTCGTTCCAGATGCCGAATACGGGTTCGTACCGTTCGGCAGGAGCGGAGAGGACACTCTTCAAGAAGTTTTCTTCATCGGCTACCGAATGCAGGTTATCGACAAATGGCAGCCATGTCTTCAGATAATCACGGTGGGTGTCGATGGCATGATATATGGCCGCAGCATCTTCTATCCTGACTTCGCGCAAAAGAATGTCGGGAAGAATAGAGAATGAAATCGGGGAGGGTTTGACCGGTGTTCCGACCATCTGAGCCGATTCGATTCTTTCTTTGATTTTCCCCCAGGCATGCGTGCCGAACAAGCAACTGTCACGCATCGTATGATACATTTCCTTGAACCGGGACATCGGAATAGTGAAACTCAGCACGTTCGTTTCAAAATACGGACGAACGGACGGGTCGAAGAATCCCAGGAAAGTCCGTCTTCCTTGCTTCTTGTTTTCAATAACGGCTTGGGTAATGATAGAGCAGCAGCCCGAACCGAATGGAGTTGCTACGGCATCCGAGGCATTGTTGTCGAAGTACGCCCAAGTTGCTAATCCCGATAACATATCGGGTGTTCCCAGGAAGAAGATTCCTTCCACCATTTCGAAAGAAGAGATCCGGTCGATGCGGGCAAAGTGCAGATAGGCTTTATCCGTTCTTGGTATTTGGGTTTCTTTTATGAAATCGACAACCATTTCGGGCGTCTTTTTGTATTTCTCTTTAAGGGATACGAAACCCGGAACACGTTCGGGCATATCCGTAAAGCCGGTATATAGCTTGCCACCTCCGCAGGTGATTGTTTCACTATTGAGGCTGACAATCTTTCCGGCGCGGACTTGCTTCATGCATTTAAAGAGGCAACCGTTTACTTTTTCGGCCGGTGCTTCCGCTTGGTCTGAGTACCAAAAGGCGATAGGTAATTCGGCACGTTCGCCGAATGCTTCCTGATAATTGGAAATAAACGTACGTATATCCATAGTTTCTGAATGCTATTTGTGATACAATTCTTCTGATTTCCCGTAAAGGTAATCGAATCTTTTGAAACTTTTATCTGTCATTTGCTTTTTTATCGGCCTATTCCTAAGCTTTTAGGTTTGCTAAGATAGGATTTTAGGGTAATTTAATTACTTTTGCATAAGAGTTTTTGAAAAGTAAAGCCTTAAACTAAATAGTAAATCCGGATGAAAAAAGTTATTATCTTCTTGTGTATCTGTACTGTATGCGTGTTTCGTCTCCATGCTGAAGGCAGCCGGGCAGATTCTTTATTGTTGAAGCTGGACCAGGCAATAAAGGAGCGTCCCATATATATGGAACAGAAAGAGCATAAACTGAATGAGCTGAAAAGACAGTTGCATCAGCATCTTCCGGATGAGGAACGTTATTCCATTCTGGGTACGCTGGAAGACGAATACCGTTCGTTCAACACCGATTCGGCATTGCGCGTAGCACAGGAGAGGGAACAGATAGCCCTGCGCCTTGGCAAACGGAGATACATCGATAATGCCCGCATGAATACAGCCGATATCATGGGAATGACCGGCATGTATAAAGAGGCTTTGGACCTGATGAAGGATATCCATATAGACCAACTCCCCAGGGATATTCATCCATATTATTATCACATCTACCGTACTGTCTATGGGCTGATGGCCGATTATGCCGTAACGGAGCATGAAAAGAAACTCTATGCGGAACTTACCGACAAGTATCGTGATTCGTTGCTTGTGGTCAATAAAGACAATCTGCTGATACATACCCTGATTCAATCCGACCAGTACAATGTGCGCAATGAGTACGATAAAGCCATCCGTCTGCTCACCGACTACCTGGCGCAGCAGAACGATTACGAGCACGATGTGGCAATCTGTGCCTACACCTTGTCGGAGTCTTACCGTCTGAAAGGGGATAAGAAGAAAGAAAAGGAATATCTCATCGTCTCTGCTCTGGCAGATATGAAGACGGCTGTCCGCGAATACATCTCTTTGCGCAAGCTGGCTGTATTGCTATATCAGGAAGGAGACATCGAGCGTGCCTATTCGTATGTGAAGATCTGTATGGAAGATGCTGCCGCCTGCAACGCCCGGTTGCGCAAGTTGGAGATTCTGGAGATATTCCCTATCATCAATGATGCCTACCAGCAAAAGACGGAAAAGCAACAGGAGCAGATGAAGTGGGCATTGATATCCATCAGCCTGCTTTCACTCTTCTTGCTGCTTGCCATATTCTATGTATACAAACAGATGAAACGGGTGGCGGCTGCCCGCAGGGAAGTGATCGACACCAACAAGCGGCTGAAGGAACTGAACGAAGAACTGCATCGTTCCAACGGCCAGCTCAAGGAAGCCAATCATAGCATAGCCGAGAACTCTTATCTGAAAGAAGAATATATCGGCCGGTATATGGACCAATGTTCGGTATATCTGGAGAAGATGGATAACTACCGCCGGTCGTTGGGCAAGATTGCTTCTACCGGTAATGTAGAAGAACTGTATAAGAACATAAAATCGTCCAAGTTCATAGAAGAAGAGCTGAAAGAGTTCTATGCAAACTTCGACAATACCTTCCTGCAACTGTTTCCTACTTTTGTCGAAGACTTCAATGCCCTGCTTGCCGGGAATGAACAGATTTCCTTGAAGCCCAACGAACGGATGAATACCGAACTCCGTATTTTCGCATTGATACGCCTGGGCATTACAGACAGCGTAAAGATAGCCCAGTTCTTGCGCTACTCCGTGACCACCATCTACAACTACCGTACAAAGGTTCGTAACAAAGCAGCCGGCGACCGCGAGCAATTGGAACAAGAAGTGATGAAAATAGGGAAAACAAAGGATTGAAATACCCGTTTTCGGGTGTAGAAGTGTCCTGATTACGCTTATATTTTCACTACTTTTTCTACAATATGGCTGTTGCTTATATTGCTTTATATGAATGTTTTATGATTTATAAATCGCTAAATCCACTACTTTTTCACTCTTTCTCTTAGTATTGCTTTTCCGTATCAGATACATTTGCACTGTTCCTCTTCCGAAAGAGTGACACATAGGATTTATCTTTTTATTATTAACTTTAAAATCTGATATCATGCAAAAGTACAAAAGACCCATCAGCAGGTTGCGCATCATGGCTTGTCTGATAGGAATGTTGCTTCCGATGTGCATGTTTGCACAGCAAATTACAGTACAAGGTGTAGTGAAAGACCAGACCGGCGAAACCGTAATAGGCGCCAGTGTAGTAGAGAAAAACACAACCAACGGAACCATCACCGGAGTAGATGGCGACTTCTTATTAAACGTATCTCCGAATGCCATTATCGTTGTTTCATTTGTAGGCTACAAGACACAGGAAGTTCCCGTGAAAGGGCAAAAGCAGCTTCAGGTAGTCTTGGCAGAAGACAGCGAGCTGCTGGATGAAGTCGTTGTAGTAGGTTATGGTACGATGAAGAAAAGCGACCTTACCGGAGCCGTGTCTTCCATCGGCAACAAGGACATTAAAGATTCTCCCGTATCGAACCTGGGACAAGCCATACAGGGTAAAATCTCCGGAGTGCAGATTGTAGACGCCGGTAAGCCGGGAGATAATGTATCTATCAAGATCCGTGGTTTGGGTTCCATCAACAACTGCGACCCGCTGGTCGTTATCGACGGAGTGCCTACTGACTTGGGGCTGACCTCTCTGAACATGGCCGACGTAGAGCGGCTGGATGTCCTGAAAGATGCTTCGGCTACGGCCATCTACGGCTCACGTGGTGCCAACGGTGTGGTAATGATTACTACCAAGCGCGGCACCGAAGGCAAAGGAAAGCTGTCGGTGTCTGCCAACTGCTCCTTCCAGAATGCTACGAACGTTCCTTCCTTATTGAATGCCGCCCAGTATGCCGAACTAAGTAACGATATGATGACCAACAGCGGTCGTAATCCGAATCCTGAATGGGCCAATCCCTCTACGTTGGGCGCAGGTACCGATTGGATGGACGAGTTGCTCCGCACGGGCGTTATGCAAAACTATACGGTAAGTTACTCCGGTGGTGGAGAGAAGTCCCACTACTATGTGTCCGGTGGTTTCCTCGACCAGTCGGGTATTGTGAAGAGCGTAAACTACCGCCGCTTCACGTTCCAGTCCAACAGCGACGCACAAGTGCTGAAGTGGTTGAAGTTCTCCAATAACATTACTTTCAGTGCCGATACGAAGAAGGCCGGTGATTATAATATCAGCGATGCACTGAAAGCGCTTCCCGTATTTCCGGTGAAGAATGAAGACGGTAGTTGGAGCGGTCCCGAAGGCAACTCCGAATGGTATGGTAGCATACGCAATCCGATTGGACCTACAGAACTGAACACGCGGCAAACCGATGGCTATAACTTCCTTGCCAACCTGACGGCAGAGTTGACTTTCACCAAATGGCTGAAGTTCAAAAGCACTTTCGGCTACGATGCTAAGTTCTGGTTTATTGATAACTATACTCCGAAATACAATTGGAAACCGACTCCGACCGAAGAAAGCTCGCGCTATAAGAGCGACAATAAGTCATTCACCTATCTGTGGGATAACTACTTCCTGTTCGACCATACTTTTGCCGAAAAGCATCATGTGGGCCTGATGGCAGGTATGTCCGCACAATGGAATACGAACGACTATCTGAATGCACAGAAGAATGTCTTTATGTTCGACAACGTGCACGAGATGGACAATGGCGAAGAAATGTACTCCATCGGCGGAAATGAAACCGAATGGGCTTTGCTCTCTTACATGGCACGTGCCAACTACTCTTACGAAGACCGTTACCTGCTGACGGCAACCATCCGTCGCGACGGTTCCAGCCGTTTCGGCAAGAAGCACCGTTGGGGTACATTCCCTTCCGTATCCGTGGCATGGCGTGCATCGCAGGAGAAGTGGTTCCCGAAGAACGACTACATCAACGACCTGAAGATACGTGCCGGATATGGTATAACCGGTAGCCAGGCAAGTGTAGGCAATTATAGCTATCTGGCATCTTATAACACCAGCGTCTATCCGTTTGGAACGTCCAGCAGCAATCAGACGGCATTGGTTTCGTCCACGCTTGCCAATCCTTACATCCATTGGGAAGAAGTGGCACAGACCAACATCGGTTTTGATGCTTCTCTGTTCAACTCCCGCATCATGTTCTCGCTCGATGCTTACCTGAAAGAGACGCGGGATATGTTGGTAAAGGCATCCATCCCCATCACTTCGGGATTTGAAGATACCATCACCACTTACTCCAATGCCGGCAAGGTACGCAACCAAGGTTTGGAAATGAGCCTGCACACCATCAACCTGACCGGCGAACTGGGGTGGGAGACCAACCTGACGGCTACCTACAACAAGAACAAGATTAAGGATCTGAACAGCGATGTACCTTATTACATCAACCAGATCAACAACTCCTACGTAACGATGCTTGCCAGGAACTATCCCATCAATGTCTTCTACGGCTACGTCACGGACGGACTCTTCCAGAATCAAGCCGAAGTAACCGCCCATGCCGTGCAACCGGGAGCCGAACCGGGCGACATCCGCTTCAAGGACTTGAACAACGACGGTGTAATCAACGACAGCGACCGTACCGTCATCGGCAACCCCAACCCGAGCTGGCTGTTCTCCATGAATAACAGTCTTTCCTATAAGGGCTTCGAACTGTCCGTCTTCCTGCAAGGCATCGCCGGAAACAAAATCTATAACGCCAATAATATCGACAATATCGGTATGGCTGCCGCGTATAACCAAACTACCGACGTCTTGAACCGCTGGCGGGGAGAGGGAACGAGCAACTCCATGCCGCGTGCCGTCTTCGGCGACCCTAACCAGAACGCACGTGTGTCCGACCGCTTTGTAGAAGACGGCTCTTACCTGCGTCTGAAGAACATCACGCTCTCTTATACCTTCCCCAAGCAATGGCTGCAAAAGGTACAGATAGAGAATGCACGCCTTTCCGTCTCTTGCGAGAATGTAGCTACCATCACCGGTTACTCCGGCTTCGACCCGGAGGTAGGCATCAACGGCATCGACCAGAACCGTTATCCTATCTCCCGTACATTCAGTGTGGGATTAAACTTTAACTTTTAATGATTGACTCGGATATGAAAAAGATAACGAACTTAGTATATGTGCTGGCAGTATTGCTGCTGGCTTCATGCAGCGACTTCTTGGATAAGTCCCCCAAAAACACAGTCGACCCCGAAACGGCGGTGACCGACGACGTTGCCATTGCATTGACCAATGCATGCTACCGTACGCTTCAGTCTTCCAATATGTACAACCAGCGCATCTGGACACTGGACATCGTTGCCGGCAACAGTCTGGTAGGTGCCGGTGGCGGTACGGACGGGCTGGAAACGATACAAGCCTCCAACTTCATCACGCAGAGCGATAACGGCATGGCACTCTACATGTGGCGTTCTCCCTGGGTGGGCATAGGGCAGTGTAACATTGTGCTGAACAGCCTTCCGCAAGCCGAAGCCGTATCGGCGGCTGTCAAGAACCGTTGCATGGGCGAGGCTTACTTCCTTCGTGCGCACTACTATTATGTGCTGGTACGTCTCTACGGCGGTGTGCCTTTGCGCCTGGCTCCTTACAATCCGGGAGAACCGACGGACATAGCACGCGCCAGCCTGGAGGATACTTACGCTCAGATTATTTCCGATTGTAAGAATGCCGTAGACCTGCTTCCAGCCAAGTCATCGTACAATGACGAGAACGTGGGACGTGCCTGCAAAGATGCAGCGCTTGCCATGCTGGCAGACATTTATCTGACATTGGCCCCTAACCATACGGAGTATTACCGGGAAGTAGCCGACCTGTGCGACGAGATTACCGGTCTGGGCTACGACCTCTCTTCCTGCAAGTACGAAGACAACTTCGATGCGCTGATAAATAACGGTTCCGAGTCTTTGTTCGAAGTACAGTACTCGGGCAGTACGGAGTACGACTTCTGGGGAAACAACCCGCAGTCTTCCTGGCTCTCTACCTTCATGGGTCCGCGTAACTCCGATTTCGTGGCAGGCAGTTACGGATGGAACCAGCCGACCGATGAGTTTGTAAGCCAATACGAGAACGGAGACAAGCGCAAAGACCTGACGGTGCTCTATGCAGGATGTCCCGACTTTGACGGCAAGACTTATAAAAGCTCTTACTCCAACACGGGCTACAATGTCCGCAAGTTCCTGGTTTCAAAGACAGTTTCTCCCGAATACAACACCAGTCCCGCCAACTTCGTAGTCTATCGCTATGCCGACATTCTGCTGAAGAAAGCCGAAGCCCTGAACGAGATGGGACATCCCGACCAGGCCGCCGCTCCTCTGAACATCGTGCGCAAGCGTGCCGGACTGCCCGAAGTATCGGGCTTGTCGCAAGACGCCATGCGCGAGAAGATAATCCACGAGCGCCGCATGGAGCTGGCTTTCGAAGGACACCGCTGGTTTGATATGATTCGTGTCAACAACGGAGAGTACGCCATCAGTTTCCTGCAATCCATCGGCAAGAGCAACGTGAACAAGAACCGTTTGCTGTTCCCCATCCCGCAGACAGAGATGGATGCCAATGCTTTGATGACACAGAACCCGGGTTATTAATCAATTTAATCAGAAGAATATGAAAAAATATATATCACCTATCGTATTTGCCCTGTTGGGCTGCCTGGCATTGTCTGCCTGCGTGGACGATGATTATATGGAGTTGGACAAAGGACACAGCGAACTTGCCCTTACTACCAGCAACACCGAAGTCGTACTGAACGAGCAGGCTCACTCCGATGCCGCTCTGGAACTTTCCTGGACCACGGGAACCAACTATGGAACGGGCAATAAAATCTCTTACACCCTGGAACTGGCCAAAGCCGGAAGCAGCTTTGCCAATCCATATATAGCCTTGGAGAACGCCGTGCAGGAATATTCCTGGAAGAAGAGCGTAGAAGAACTGAACAACATCCTTCGTGAGCATTTCGGTGCCACGGCTAATGAGAACATTTCTTTGGAAGCCCGCCTTACGGCCTCTGTAACGGGTCGCGATGAGAAGCAGGTAGCCACTACCTCCTTCAGCGCCACTGCCTACAAGCCCTTGACGTCTACTCTTTACCTGATAGGCAGCGCAACCCCAGGCGGCTGGAGCCTGGACAATGCTACGGAAATGACCCGCAAGGACAACGGTATCTTCACCTGGACAGGCAAGCTGAATGCCGGAGAGTTCAAGTTCATCATCAGCTCCGACGCCTTCCTGCCGTCCTACAACAAAGGAACCGACGGCAAACTGACCCTGCGCACCAACGATGACCAGCCGGACGAGCCGTTCGTCATCGACGAAGAATACTATTACGTAGTAGAAGCCAACCTCTTCACCGGCGTACTGACCCTGACCAAGACGGAAACACTGGCACCTGCCTTCGATCAACTCTACTTCGTCGGCAATGCCACCGACTGGGGATTTGTACCGATGAAGAAAGATGTGCTCGATCCGTACTTGTTCCGTTTCAGCAAGTTCTTCGAAGCAGGCAAGGGCGGAGAGTTCAAGTTCGGTACAGCCGACGGAAGTTGGGAAAACATGTACAAGGCAAAGAATGCCGATGCTTCCTACACCGATACCGAAGTAGAGTTTGTAAAGGGCTTCGACCCGGATAACAAATGGGTACTGAAAGACGAAGAATGCGGCAAGGCCTACAAGATTTGCGTAGACATCCGCAACGGTAAAGAACGTATGATGATGCGTGAATTTACTCCTTACGAGATGATTTACTTGATAGGGGATGCCAGTCCTGCCGGCTGGACCCTTGGCGATGCCGTTCCGATGCAAGCTACTGCCGATCCGTATGTCTTTACCTGGCAAGGCACGCTGAATGTCGGTGAACTGAAGTTCACTTGCGACAAGAAGGAAGACTGGAACGGTGCCTGGTTCATGCCTGCCGAAGCCGACAAGCAGCCTACGGGAGAAGTAGAACCGTTGCTCTTCCTCGATAAGGCGGATGATGCTTTCAAGGCGCAATACTTGGATGTAATGATTGGCGGCATCGATCAGAAGTGGAAGATAACGGCAGCAGGTTCGTATAAGATAACGCTGAATCAGTTAGAAGAAACCATTTCGATAGTGAAGCAATAAACCATTGCTTATTAAGCCTTTACAGTTTCCTATAAGAGAAGCATCCGTTTCCATTGTAGGAAACTACAGTTCCCATTAGGAGAAACGCGCGTTCCCATTATAGGAAACTGTCGTTCCCATTAGGAGAAACTGGCGTTCCCATTGGTTGGAAACTGTCGTTCCTATAAGGAGAAACGCGCGTTTCCTACGGCAGGAAACTGTAAGGGCTTAATAGATAATAGTTTATAAGATTAAAAACTTTAAGTCTCAGCAACAGTTTAATAGGTAATTAATATATGAAGAAGATTTTCTATGCAATGGTTTCCCTTCTTTTCCTTGCAGCATGCAGCAAAGACAATGATGATGCCGGTGGTGGAGGTACCATCCCCGATGGTGGCGGCGAAACAGGCGGAGTAACCGACGTAACCCCCGTCACCTCGAACCTGACGGTAAACATCACCACCGACAAAGCCTGCTACAAACCGGGCGAAGCCGTCTCTTTCACCGCCGATGCCCTGCCTGCCGGTGCCAGGATCCGCTATCGGACCTTGAACAAAGTCGTATCCGAGCAAGTCGCCTCCGGCACCACCTGGACCTGGATTGCCCCTGCCACCGACTATACCGGCTATCTGGTCGATGTCTATCGCACCAAAGAAGACGGCACCGAAGTCATTCTGGGCACCATCGCCGTAGACGTATCCAGCAACTGGACACGTTTCCCCCGCTATGGCTTTGTCGCCACCTTCGATGCTTCGAAGAAAGCCGACGGAGTGATTGAAGCCGAGATGGCCTTTCTGAACCGTTGCCACATCAACGGCGTGCAGTTTCAGGACTGGCACAACAAGCACCACTGGCCCTTGGGCGGCGTACGCAACCACCTCGAAGAAGTCTACAAAGACATTGCCAACCGTGACGTCTATACCGAAGTCGTGAAGAAGTACATTGCCACGCAGCACGCTCTGGGCATGAAGTCCATGTTCTACAACCTCGCCTTCGGCGCATTGAGCGATGCCGTCACAGACGGAGTAAAGGAAGAGTGGTACATCTTCAAGAACACAGGCCGCACGGACAAAGACTCTCACGACCTGCCTTCGAGCTGGAAGAGCAACATCTATTTGCTGGACCCCGCCAATACTGAATGGCAAGCATACATAGCCCAGCGGAATGATGACGTATATGCCAACTTCGACTTCGACGGCTATCAGATAGACCAGCTTGGCAACCGCGGCGACCGCTACGACTACAACAGCAACAAAGTGAACCTGCCCAAAGGTTATGCCTCCTTCATCGAAGCCATGAAGCAGAAGCATCCCGATAAAAGTCTGGTGATGAATGCCGTCTCCAGCTATGGCGCTTCGCAGATAGCAGGTACGGGCAAGGTGGACTTCCTTTACAACGAAGTGTGGGGCGATGAAGCCGGCTTCAAAGACCTGCACACCATTATCAAGGCGAACGATCAATACGGCAACCATGCACTGAAGACCGTCTTTGCCGCCTATATGAACTACGACAAAGCGGGCAACAGCACGGGTGAGTTCAATACTCCGGGTGTATTGCTGACCGATGCCGTCATGTTCGCTTTGGGCGGTTCGCACCTGGAACTTGGCGACCACATGCTTTGCCGTGAATACTTCCCCAGTACCGCCTTGCAGATGAACGATGCACTGAAAACGGCGATCGTCCGCTACTACGATTTCATGACCGCTTATCAGAATCTGCTTCGCGATAAAGACACGGAAGCGGAAATCTCCGTTGCCATCAGTTGTACGGATGCCGGACGGAATTTATCTCTAAATGTATGGCCCCCGCAGAAGTCTGCCATCACTGCCTATGCCAAGAATGTGAACGGCAAGCAAGTTATCCATTTGCTGAACTTCCTCAATGCCGATGACCTGAGTTGGCGCGACCTGAACGGGACAATGCCCGAACCGCGCCTGGTATCGGATGTGCCGTTGAAGCTGAACGTTTCTGCGAAAGTGAGCAAGGTGTGGGTGGCTTCTCCCGATTTTCATGCCGGTGCTTCGCAAGAGCTGGCGTTCGAGCAGAAGGACGGGGCTATCAGCTTTACGCTTCCCATGCTGAGGTATTGGACGATGATTGTAGTTGAACCGGCATAGCGTCGGAACAAGGTTTCTAAACAAGTAAATAGATTAAAACATGAAAACATACTTATTCCCCCTCTTGATTCTTCTCTTCTTCCCTCCGCAGCTGCATGCAGGAAGCGTGACGGGCAGCTGCCTCTCTTATTCCCTGCAGGGAAGAACCGTGACTTTTCATCTGAACGACAGCTCGGCGGTGCAACTGCAATTGTGCAGCCCGTCGGTAGTGCGCATCTGGTTCTCTCCGGATGGAAGGCTGGAACGCAGCAATCCTTCGTTTGCCGTTATCAATGAAGAACTGGAAGAGGTAGGCACTGTAGGCGTAGACGAACAGAACGCCTGCTACGAGATATTCACCTCCAAGCTCCGCATCCGCGTCAACAAGGCTCCGTTCAACTTGCAGATATTCGATAAATACCAGAAGTTGCTGTTCAGCGATTATGCCGACCGGGGACACGTCAGCGACGGACCACGCAAGCTGGAGTACAAAACCCTGCGCCGCGACGAACACTTCTTCGGCCTGGGCGAGAAGACCGGCAAACTGGACCGTCGCGGTGAATCCTACAAGATGTGGAACAGCGACAAGCCTTGCTACAGCATCGTCGAAGACCCGCTTTATAAAAGCATTCCCTTCTTCATGAGCAGCTATCGCTACGGCATCTTCCTGGACAATACGTATAAGACCGAGTTCAAGTTCGGTACCGAAAGCCGCGACTATTACAGCTTTGAAGCTCCCGGCGGAGAAATGCTCTACTACTTTATCTTCGGCAAGGACTACAAAGAAATCATGAAGCAATATGTAGAGCTGACCGGCAAGCCCATCATGCCTCCCCGCTGGGCACTTGGATTTGCCCAATGCCGTGGCTTGCTGACCAACGAGAAGCTGTCTTACGAAATAGCCGAAGGCTACCGTAAGCGTGGCATTCCCTGCGATATCATCTATCAGGACATCGGCTGGACGCAGTATTTGCAGGACTTTGCCTGGCGCAAGGGAAACTACGAGAACCCTCGGAAGATGCTTGCCGACCTGAAGGCAATGGGCTTTAAAGTCATTGTTTCGCAAGACCCCGTCATCTCCCAAGCCAACAAGGAGCAGTGGGCCGAAGCAGACCGCCTTGGTTATTTCGTAAAAGACTCTACTACGAATAAAAGCTACGACATGCCCTGGCCGTGGGGCGGCAATTGCGGAGTGGTGGACTTCACTCTTCCTGCAGTAGCCGACTGGTGGGGAGCTTATCAGCAGAAACCTATCGACGACGGTATCTCCGGCTTTTGGACCGATATGGGCGAACCTGCCTGGAGCAATGAGGAACAGACTGAACGCCTCGTCATGCGGCATCACCTGGGCATGCACGATGAGATTCACAATGTGTACGGCCTTACGTGGGACAAGGTCGTGAAGGAGCAGTTCGAGAAACGCAATCCCGACCGTCGTGTCTTCCAGATGACGCGTGCCGCCTTTGCAGGTCTGCAACGCTATACGTTCGGTTGGACGGGCGATAGCGGGAATGGTGACGACGTGTCGCAAGGCTGGGGACAGATGGCCAATCAGATTCCGGTACTTTTGTCGGCCGGTTTGGGTATCATTCCTTTCACTACTTGCGATATTTCCGGTTACTGCGGAGATATAGAAGATTATCCTGCTATGGCAGAACTTTATACCCGTTGGGTGCAGATGGGAGCTTTCAATCCTTTGAGCCGTATTCATCACGAGGGCGATGTGGCGGTAGAACCGTGGTTGTTCGGTGAAGAGGCTGAGAAGAATGTGAAGGCGGCCATTGAGTTGAAGTATCGCCTGCTACCTTATATATATACGTACGCGCGCGAGGCGCACGACACCGGTTTGCCCCTGATGCGGCCCATGTTCCTGGAATATCCGTCGGATATGGAGACGTTTGCTACGGATGCACAGTTTATGTTTGGTCGTGAATTGCTGGTGGCTCCGGTGGTAAAGAAGGGGGCACGCAACAAGAATGTATATCTTCCCGAAGGAACGTGGATTGATTATAACGACAAGCGCACTGAGTATAGCGGTGAGCAGTGGGCTACGGTGGATGCTCCGCTGAATGTAATCCCTATGTTTGTGCGTAAAGGAAGCATTGTTCCGCAAATGCCGGTGATGAACTACACGGATGAGAAGGCTGTCTATCCGCTTACCTTCGAAGTATTTCCTGCAGCAACGGGCAGTGAAGCGTCTTTCTCTCTTTATGAGGATGCCGGTACGGATTTGGGGTATCTGCGTGGAGAGTTTATGCGTACCCCGGTTGCTTGCCTGACGTCGGAGAAGGGATATACCCTGAAGATTGGGGCAAGGGCAGGAGAGAAGTATACGCTGCCGGGGCAACGGAATCTGATGTTCCGTATCTATGCCGGGCAGATGCCGAAGGGAGCAATCATAGATGGTAAGAAAATCAAGAAGACGTCGGCCGAAAAGCTGAACGGGAATCAGGATACGGAGTTTGCAACGACAGCTTGGTGTCCCGATAAGAAGCAAGGCACTTGCTTGCTGAGATTGCCGGATGACGGGAAGGAACATATAATTGAATTTATCTATTAATACAAAAATATCATTATGAAGAAATTAATGCTTAGCACCGCCTTGTTGCTTCTTGCTTTGGCTGGAAGAGCCGAAGGAGTTTCGTCTCCTTCGGGCAAGGTGAAGTTGAATTTTGAGTTAGCGAAAGGAGTACCTACCTATCAGGTGGATTATAAAGAAACTCCGGTTATCAACCCCAGTACGTTGGGTTTGGAATTAAAAGGCACTACCAGTCTGCTGGACGGCTTTGAAGTTGTAAAGACTTCCACTTCCACCTTCGACGAAACCTGGCAACCGGTATGGGGCGAAACGAAAGATATCCGCAACCACTACAATGAATTGCTGGTGGAACTGAAGCAGCCCGCTACCGATCGTTTTATGAACATCCGTTTCCGTGTGTATGATGATGGCGTTGGATTCCGTTATGAATTCCCGCAGCAGAAGAATCTGGTTTACTTCGTCATTAAAGAGGAGCGTACCCGTTTTGTCATGACCGGCGATCACACCGCCTGGTGGATTCCCGGCGATTACGATACCCAGGAATACGACTACACAGAGTCCAAACTCTCCGAAATCCGCGGACTGATGCAGGGAGCCATCACCAGCAACGCTTCGCAAACGCAGTTCTCACCCACCGGCGTACAAACTTCCCTTCAGCTGAAGACTGCCGATGGCCTGTACATCAATCTGCACGAAGCCGCTTTGGTAGATTACTCGTGCATGCACCTCAACCTGGACGACAAGAACCTCGTCTTCGAATCCTGGCTGACACCCGACGCACAAGGCAACAAAGGCTATATGCAGTCTCCCTGCCATACTCCGTGGCGCACGGTCATGGTCAGCGACGATGCCCGCGACATACTGGCTTCCAACCTGATTCTGAACCTGAACGACCCTTGCAAATACGAAGATACTTCCTGGATTAAGCCCGTCAAGTACGTAGGCGTGTGGTGGGAGATGATTGCAGGCGGCAAGCCTTGGGCATACACCTTCGACCTTCCTTCCGTAAAGCTGGACGAAACGGATTACTCCAAAGTAAAGCCCAACGGCATCCATCCCGCCAATACAGCCAACGTAAAGAAGTATATCGACTTTGCCGCCGAACATGGTTTCGACCAGGTACTGGTAGAAGGATGGAACACGGGCTGGGAAGACTGGTTCGGCAATTCCAAAGATTATGTTTTCGACTTCGTCACTCCTTATCCCGATTTCGATATCAAGTATCTCAATGAATATGCCCATTCCAAAGGAGTACGCCTGATGATGCATCACGAGACTTCCGCTTCTGCCCGTAACTACGAGCGTCACATGGAAGCTGCCTATCAGTTGATGAACAAGTATGGTTACAATTCCGTAAAGAGCGGTTATGTCGGTAATATCATTCCGCGTGGCGAGTATCATTACGGACAGTGGATGAACAACCACTACCTTTACGCCGTGACCGAAGCTGCCAAGCACAAGATTATGGTCAATGCCCACGAAGCTGTGCGTCCCACCGGTCTGTGCCGCACCTATCCCAATCTTATAGGCAACGAATCTGCCCGTGGCACCGAGTACGAAGCCTTTGCCGGAAGCAAGCCTTCGCATACGACGGTACTTCCGTTTACCCGCCTGCAAGGTGGCCCGATGGACTATACTCCCGGTATCTTCGAGATGGATATCAACAAGCTGGACCCGAAGAGCCATACGCATGTCAATTCTACCCTGGCACGCCAACTGGCGCTTTATGTAACAATGTACAGCCCTCTCCAGATGGCTGCCGATCTTCCTGAGAACTACGAGCGTTTCATGGATGCGTTCCAGTTCATCAAGGATGTTGCCGTAGATTGGGACGACAGCCGTTACCTGGAAGCCGAGCCGGGACGTTACATTACCGCTGCCCGCAAAGCTAAAGGTACGAACAACTGGTTTATCGGTTGCACCAGTGGTGAAGAGGGACATGCTTCCACCCTGAAACTTGATTTCCTGGATGCGGACAAGCAATACATTGCTACTGTTTACGCCGATGCCAAGGATGCCGGTTATAAAACAAATCCCCAAGCTTATGTCATTCGCAAAGGTATTGTTTCGCCGAAAACGATTCTGAAGTTAAAAGCTGCTCCGGGAGGTGGCTATGCTATCAGCATTCTGGAAGTAAAGGATAAATCTGAAATGAAAGGATTGAAGAAACTGTTCGGTATTTGAGGTATAGGCACAAAAAAAGGAGTACAGCGGTACTCCAACTTTTGTTAACAGACTATCTTTATTCTCCTCCCAGGAGGAGGAGAATAAAGATACTATCAGCCTTTCGCCTCCTGATACATAAACCTCTTGATACTCTTCTTTGCCGTCTTTTCAAACTCCTCGAAGTGTATCTTTATCTTAGAGATCTGGCAGTAAGCCGGCAACTGTAGATTCAGTTCTTTGCGGTTATCCTCCATTGCTCTTTCGATGTCTGCTTGTTGCAGACCTTGAGAAAAGGCATCGTCAAAGTCCGGGTATATCAGGGCTACGAGCTTGTCCTGCTGAAGGACGATGAGCGACTCCGATACATACGGCATATTGTTCAGCTTGCTTTCTATTTCTTCCGGATAGATGTTCTGTCCGCTGGAAGTAAGGAGCATGTTTTTGCTACGGCCGCGTACGGTGACATATCCTTCGGCATCCATAGTAGCAAGGTCACCCGTATGCAACCAGCCATTGACGTCAATGATTTGAGAAGTTGCTTCGTCATTCTTATAATATCCCAACATAAGATTATCGCCCTTACAGATGATTTCACCTGCCACGTTCTGAGGATCAGGAGAAGCGATCTTCACCTCCATACGGGTAGTAGCTTTGCCGCACGAGGCGAGTTTCAACGTTTCCCAGCGACTGGAACAGATGATAGGACCACACTCGGTCATACCGTAAGCGATGGTGTAGGGGAAACCTATTTGTTTGAGGAAGCGTTCCACATCCGCATTGAACGGAGCGCCGCCGATAATGATCTCATCGAAGTTGCCGCCGAAGATTTCCATAGCCTCCTTGCGTGCAGCAGCTTTTATCTTGTCGTTGATGATAGGTACGTGCAGCAGCAGTTTACCTATCTTATTGTCGATGCGCGGCAAGATATTCTTTTTGATAATCTTCTCTACAATCAGCGGTACGCACGAAATGACACGCGGTTTGATTTCCGAGAACGATTGGGCAATAATCTTTGGCGACGGCATACGGGTCAGGAAATACAAATGTGCACCTGCTGAGAATCCGTACAGAAAATCGTATACCATGCCGAATACATGTCCCATAGGCAACATTGAAACCATGTGGTCGCCCGGACGGACGGGAAGCATTTCATGGCAATAGGCTACGTTCGACCAAAGACTGCGATAGGGTAGCATGACTCCCTTTGAATATCCCGTAGTACCCGAAGTGTAGTTGATGACAGCCAGCTCCTCGGGCGACTGTTCCTTGCGGTAACAGATATGTTCGGGACGGAAGTTCTTGGGAAAGCGTGCGCCGTAGATGGCGTTGCGATGTTCAAAAGCTTCGAGCAAGCGCTCGTTACGGCAAACTACCGGAGTAAAGTCCGTCAGCAGTACAACACCCATCAGCAGCGGCATTGCATCTTCATTGAGGTTCTCCCATGCCTGGTCGCCTACAAAGAGCAGTTTGGCTTCGGAGTGATTGACGACATTGTGGATATTGTCTGCCTTGAATTCGTGCAGAATAGGGACGATGACGGCACCGTATGTAATTGTGGCAAGAAAAGCTACCGCCCAATGCGCACTGTTACGTCCGCATACAGCAATTTTGTCACCTGGTTGTATACCGGCACTTTCCAATACGATATGAAATTTAGCTATTTTCCTTGCTACATCTTTGTATTGAAGTGTAATACCTTTATAATCTGTGAGAGCGTTGCGATCCCAATTCTGAATGATGCTTTGTTCTATATAGTCAATGAACCCTTGTTCCTGTTCCATTCGTTTTTGCACACATTGGTTTTAGTTGCGCAAAGATAGGGCTTATCGCGATGCGAAGCAAATTGTTACCGTCTTTTTTCCGATTCATCCGTTAATACTAAAAAGACATCACTGCAATGAGTTCAGAAATCATTGCAGTAACAATTTCAGAAATCATTAGAGCAATGATTTCTGAAATCATTCATTCTTTGTTTTTTCGGAGATTAGCAGCAGTTTGTCTCCTACATGCAGTTTCAGCGTTCCGTTCGGAATAAGGTATTCGTCACCACGCTTCACAATCATTACCAGTGTGCCTTGGGGCAGGTTCATGTCTTTCAGCGTATCTCCACGATCCAGGATCTCTTCGGTGACGGTCATGTCGCGCAGATCGGAGTCAATCTCTTCGGGCAGTTCCACACCAAAATCGTTTCCGGTCTTCTCCAGCGGCGTGGAAAGTCCCAGCAGGCGTGCTACCCATGAAACCGTAGTACCCTGGATAACCAGTGAGACGATGGTGATAAAGAACACAATGTTGAAGATAACGTGTGCACCGGGCACGTTGGCAACTACCGGGTAGGTGGCAAAGATGATGGGAACGGCACCACGCAGTCCCACCCACGATACAAAGAGCCGAGATTTGAATGTAATCTTCTTGCCGAAGGGCAGCAGACAAAGGAAAACACTGAGCGGACGTCCGATGACAATCATAAATACGCCGATGAGCAACGCTACTACGGCAACTTCCAGCATTTCGTGAGGATTTACGAGCAGACCGAGGCAGAGGAACATGATGATTTGGAAGAGCCATGTCAATCCGTCCATAAACGTGTAGATGTCTTTGCGATGCATAATCTTGTTGTTGCCCACCATCATTCCGGCAATGTATACGGCAAGGTAGCCGTTGCCTCCCAACAAGTCGGTGATGGAAAAGGTGAAGAATACGAAAGCAAGCAGCAAGATAGGATAAAGTGCCTGGTTATCGATGTTCAGTTTGTTCAGCATAAGGATAGCGAGCTTGCCCAGCAGATAGCCTGCGGCAGCACCGACAATGAACTGCACGGCAAATGACCCCAATATATGAGGAACTCCCATTCCGGACGATTGTATGAACTGAATCAGTACAATAGTAAGCATATATGCCATCGGGTCGTTACTACCGCTTTCCAGCTCCAGCATGGGGCGCAGGTTATGCTTCAGGTTCATCTTCTGGGAGCGCAGAATGGCGAAGACAGAAGCGGAATCCGTTGAAGACATGGTAGCTGCCATCAGCAGGGAAGTTATCAGCGGTAAGTGAATATTGGTCCAGCTCATGCCGGACAGCCACCAGATAAACAATCCGGTGAACAAGGCAGTGAACAGTACCCCCACGGTAGACAGAACTATACCGGGCGCAAGGATAGGCTTTATATCCGTGAATTTAGTATCCATACCACCGGAGAACAGAATGATGCTGAGTGCAACCATACCGATGAACTGCGCTTCTTTGGCATTGTGGAACTGTAATCCCAGTCCGTCACTGCCGAATATCATGCCGACTACGAGGAAGAGCAATAAGGCGGGAACTCCGAAACGATAGCCGGTCTTACCAACGATGATACTGACGAAAAGCAAAATAGAACCTACGAGTAATATGTTTTCAGCTGTAAATAACATAATTTTTGTGTTATATGGTTTAGAATATGATAGTTTCTGTATCTCAAAGCACAAAGATATGCAATATATTTAACAATTGCAAGCCTGAAAAGTTCAATTGAACTTCAATACGAATGTCGTTTCCTTACCGGGAAGCAGAGAGAGATTGCCGCCTGAAAGCCGCATGATTTGCCGGGATATGCTCAGACCTATACCGCTTCCGCCTTCCTTGGTGGTGAAGAAAGGAATAAAGATATGTTCGGCAATGTCCTGTGGAATGGCAGGACCATTGTTGGATATCTCGATCAGCACTGCTTCTGCTTCGTTGCAATAGGCACGGATGTGGATATGGCCTTCCTTATCCTTTTCTCCCTCAATGGCTTGTATGGCATTCTTCAACAAGTTGGTGGCAACCTGTGATATCAGGTTTTCGTCGGCATATAAGATAAGGTCATCCGGTGTGATGTCCGTATGGAAGGTTACTTGGACGTCGGGATATTGATGCCGCGCCAATTCCACCATGCGCTCAACGAAGCTCTTGACATAGAACAACGACGGTTCCGGGGTAGGAATGCGGGTGAACTTCCGGTAAGATTCCACAAAGGCAAGCAGGCCTTTGCCTGTGCTGCTGATGGTCTGCAAGCCGTTCTTGATTTCTTCTTTGGAGGCTTGTTCTTCCGTCAATCCCAGCAAGGTATCGCTCAGGGAAGTTATAGGGGTTACGGCATTCATGATTTCGTGCGTCAGCACGCGGGTAAGCCTGATCCAGGAGTCAATTTCTTTCTCGTCCAGTTCGTTGTTGATGTCGTTCAGGGCAAGGATGCGCAGGTGTTCCTGGCGTACGGTGATGTTGCTGACGCGGATAGACAGGTTTACGGTGCCGCGTTCATTGCTGAAAGGCACTTGCAACTTGTCTCCCGGACGGCAGTTGGCAAGGACGGCGGTGAGGCGCGTGTCTACACGGTCCAGCTGGCTGACGTGGGTAAATACATTCAGTCCCAGCAGGCGTAGTGCCTCGCTGTTCTTCTGATAGACGGCACCACTGTCGTTCAGGACGAGGATGCCGGTGTTTACGCAGTCAAGGATGAGCTCATAGTATTTCTCTTGCTGTGCCGTTTCGCTCTTTACATTATATAATATGTGGGCTACCCGGTTCAGTGCACGGTTCACCAGTCGTGCGTCGGAGGTATCTTCCGTTTCGGAGAAGTGGATGGCATTATCGTTGTTCTCGATGGCATCGAGCATGAAGAGCACTTTCCGTACATGATGCCGGTACAGCTTCTGCTGCCAGCGCAAAGCCAAGGGGAGAAGCGCCGTAGAGAAGATAGCCCAGAACAACGGATCGCCCAGTCCGTGGGATTGGGAGGGATTCATGAACACATCTGCCCACATCACTCCCGCAAAGAGCGCTACCAACAAGCTGACGGCAGTGCGGAAAGGGTAATATTGTGCCGGGTTCTTAATCTTCATCTGTTTAGCGATTAAAGTCCATACTTCTTCATCTTGTTGTATAAGGTCTGCCGTGTGATGCCCAGCTGCGATGCTACGGCCGAGAGATTGCCGTTGCATTTATCCAGTGTCTTGCGTATCATCTGCATTTCCATCTCTTCGAGCGTAGATGCGGTTGCTTCGGGCATATCGGTGCGTCGGGGCAACTGGAACAACTCGGCAGGTAGTCGGTCGTTGTCGCAGATGATGATGGCTTTCTCGATGGCGTGCTCCAGTTCGCGGATATTGCCATACCAGGGATGCTGCATCAGTTTTTCGCGGGCACCGTCGGTCAAGCTGACAAGCGGCTTGTCGTATTGCTTGCAGAAGCGGGTGATGAAGCGTTCGGCAAGCGGGATGATGTCTTCGGTACGGTCGCGCAGCGAAGGTATTTCGAGGTGTATCGTATTGATGCGGTACAGCAGGTCTTCACGGAATTCTCCCTTTGCCACCATCTCGGAAAGATTGCGGTTGGTGGCGCAGATAAGCCGGATATCTATAGGAATAGGAGTGTTGCTGCCTACGCGGACTATGCTACGGCGCTGGATGGCAGTCAGCAGTTTGGCTTGCAGGTGATAGGGGAGGTTGCCTATTTCATCGAGGAAAAGGCTGCTGTGATTGGCAGCTTCGAACTTGCCCGGCCGGTCGGTGTGGGCATCGGTGAAGGAACCTTTCATGTGACCAAAGAGTTCGCTTTCAAAAAGGCTCTCGGTCACTGCACCCATGTCTACGCTCACCATTTCCTGCAGTCGGCGTGGAGAGAGGGAATGTATCTCTCGTGCCAGCATCTCCTTTCCTGTGCCGTTTTCACCGGTAATGAGGATGTTGGCATCCGTAGTGGCAACCTTCTCTACCAGCAGGCGGAGTTGCTGCATGACGGCGCTGTTGCCCCAGTACATGCCGTGTCCGTCCGAAGATGAAGGGTCGTCTGTGCGTTTGTTTGCTGGGGCAGAAGACTTCTTGCTTGTGGCAGATGCGGCATTCAGCAAGGTTTCTACCAGTTTCTGATTATCCCAGGGTTTTACGATAAAGTCCGTGGCACCTTCCTTGATGCCGCGTACGGCAAGGTCGATGTCGGCGTATGCGGTGAAGAGGACAACGGGCAGGGCGGGACATTGTTTCTTGATCTCGTGCAGCCAGTAAAGGCCCTCGTTGCCGGTATTGATGCCGGAAGTAAAGTTCATATCGAGAAGCACCACTTGCCAGGCTTGCTGGCGCAGCATGCTGGGGAGCGTTACCGGTGAGGGCAGTGTGGTGATCTGTTCGAAATACGGCTTTAGCAAGAGTTGCAAGGCGGTAAGTACGCCTCGGTTGTCATCAACGATCAGGATATTTCCGGTTTTCTTAGCCATGGTTTAATTCTATTTCTTGCAGGCAAAGTTAATGATTTACATTTTCCCTTCCGTACGGAAACGGAAGAAAAAGTAAAATCATTATAATAATTGCAGCTTGATTCCGAACGACAGACTCAGATAATCTTTCGGCTTGAGATATTTGTTCGTAAAGGCGCTGACGACGTATAAGTCGCATGTGCTTATCTCATAGAAGAAAGTGATTGCTTTGGCTGTGAACCGTCTTCTAGGGTCGATGTCGTACGTGATGCGCTGCCCCAGAAAGGCGTGGATGCGCACTTTGGACGAGAAACCGTAGTAGCCTTTCGGATAGCGTTCCGGTTCGTGCGTCCAGAATTCATCTCCGAACACCGTATTCAGATACATGCCGCAAGCCAACGGCTCTACGGAGAACTGCCGGCCAAGGTCAAGACTCCAAGGCATATAATTCTGTTTCAGAGTAAACGTCAGTTTGGTACGCTTAGACTGGTATTGGGGAAGCACTCCGAGGAGGATATCTGTTTCCCATTGGTTCCGTTTCCCGTAATCCCATCCCGTACCGAAGGAAAGCAGTCCCATATTACCGGCAAACTGGATTTTGGTATGCGTCGGGATAAGCACCTCCCAGTGCTTGCGGTAACGGTGTACGCGGCGGTCGTAACGGCTGGGGCGCACTTCACTTTCAACTACTTTTCCCGTTTGACGGCTCATCCATACGGTATCATGTTTCACCACGACAATGGTATCGGGTGTGGTTTGTGCAAGGATAGAAAAAGGTAATGCCAGGAAGAGGACTGCGGTATACCTCAGCCGATTTTTAATAGTATACCACTTCGCGCTCATAACCGTCGGGTGTTATCGTGAATATATAGTAACTGCGATTTTTCATGCAATCACTCATGTAGTACATCACTCCGTCTTCAAAAGTGTCTTCTTCGTAAAGATGGTGTTCATGGGCGGCTGTACAGAACTGTAATCCCGGGAATTCGGTAACATAGCGTTCGAAGACGCGCACTACATTATTGTTGAATTCATAGCAGTACGGACGTACATGCATGGACACGACGGTCTTGTCGAACTCATCTCGTCGGTCGCTTATCTGGTCGGCAATAAACTCAAAGTCGGGGATAGGACGGGAGTAGTCGTACTCGATGGCATTGGTGTTGAGGCAGACAAACTTGATTCGTCCGGCGATGAAAGAGAAGTTCGTCTCACCAAAGACGGCACGATAGGTTTCTTCGCCGGTGCCGATGCAGTCGTGGTTGCCGATAATCACTACATAGGGCACTTTGAGCTTGTTCATGATGTCCCGTTGCCAGAGGAATTCATTGGTTACGCCAAAGTCGCTGACGTCGCCTCCGTGGATGACGAAATCAATATCATCCCGTTTATTGAGGTGGTTTACGAAGTCTACTGTTTCATCGTACCAGCGTTGTGAGTCGCCCATTGTGACGAAGCGGATTGTAGTTTTGTCTTTGCAGTTCCTCTCTATCTTTTCGATGTTATGGGCATTGACATTAGTTTCCCCGCTGATACGTACATCGTAAGGATGATAGTCTATCAGGTCGCAACTGCCCATGAGCAGGCAGAGGAACGAGGGGAATAGGAATTTGGATAGTTTCATATATATGTATAGTATTCGTTTGGCATTGATTAGTGAAAAACTTCGGGCAAAGATAGAGTTTTCATTTGATTAAAGACTTGCTTAAATCTCCTTTTTTTTGTTCTTGGGGGGCGAACTTATAGTTTCCACATGGAGAAAGGATGTCTAATTCTTGGACAGCAGTGTCTAATTATTAGACACTGTCGCTGAAACTTGCTTTCGCTTATCCGTTGATAATCAGTGATGTTTGTGCTTTGGCACGTTTTCTGCATTATTAAAGCAGGAAGATGTATATAATAACTATAAACGATATGAAACAACTCTATTATGTAATTCAGACTTTGCTGCGTGGACGCGGCTCCAACATTATCAAAGTCATATCACTGGGATTGGGACTGACGATGAGCATCCTGCTGTTCTCGCGCGTAGCCTACGAGCAGAGCTTCGACAAGTGCTTCAATGACACTGACAATCTGTACCAGATATGGTCGGTATTCACTACTAACGGCGAGAAGCACGAGCCTTCGCAGATGAACTGCGGTCCCGTGGCAGGTGCCATTCTCGAAAACTTCCCTAAGGAAGTGGAGGCTGCTACCAGTATAGGGCGATGGCTGGTATCGAATCCTCTTTATAACGGCAGTGTTCGTTTCGACGATCAGAAGGTAGCTGCCGACTCGCTCTTCTTCCGTACCATGGGTATCGAAGTATTGAGCGGTGACCCTGAACGGGACTTGATTCAGCCCGATGTCATCTTCCTGAGCGAACGCTTCGCAAAGAAGATCTTCGGTGGTGAGAACCCGGTTGGGAAGGTGCTCAGTTACGACCATCAGATAGACTTGACTGTGAGAGGTACGTATGCTACTTTGCCCGACAACGCTACCATGCGTCCCGAAGCTGTTATCTCCCTGCCTACGGCTTGGAGCCGCCACCTGGAGGGTAACTATTCATGGAGCGGGGGAGACAGCTGGGTAGAATACATCCGCTTCCGCGAAGGGGCTGACCGTTCGGTAGTGAACAAGCGCATTGACGCAATGATCGATAAGTATCGTCCGGCAGAAGATAAGAAAGAGTTCGGCTATACTGCCTTCGTACAACCTATCCGCGACACCTATCGCGGATACGAAGATGTACGCCGCATGACGAACATCATGAGCATCCTGGGCTTGGCCATTCTCTTTATTGCCGCCCTCAACTATGTGCTTATTTCCATTTCCTCCCTGAGCTATCGTGCCAAGTCGGTAGGTGTGCACAAATGCAGTGGTGCCAATGGCGGTACCATCTTCGGGATGTTCCTGCTGGAGACAGCCTTGATCATTCTGGGCGCCTTGCTGCTGATGGCGATGCTGCTACTCAATTTCCGTGATGTTGTAGAAGACACTACAGTGGCGAAGCTCTCCATGCTGTTTGCACCGGAACGTATCTGGGTACCGATTGCGGTAGTGGCAGCATTGTTTGTGGTGGGCGGTGTATTGCCGGGGCGTTTGTTTGCGCGCATTCCTGTGTCACAGGTATTCCGCCGTTATTCCGAGGGTAAGAAGGGGTGGAAGCGCCCGTTGCTTTTCGTCCAGTTTGCCGGTGTTGCTTTCATCTGCGGGCTGATGTGTGTGGTGATGGCGCAATATCAGTATGTGCTGAACAAAGATATGGGTTATAATCCCAAGGGACTGGTTTGCGGCGAGCTTTATTTAGATGAAGAGGCTGGACGGGATGCCGCTTATCAGTTCTTCAAAGGACTGCCCTACGTGGAAGCTGTCAGCAGTGCCGAGGGAACGCCTATCTACGGCTATAGCGGTAACTTTATCAACGATGAGGCGGGCAACTCGCTTTTCTCTACGCGCTACTGTTACTATATGCGCGAAGATTTTCCGGCACTGATGGGTATGATCTTCAAGGCGGGACGCATGGCACGCACCAAGGATGAAGTCGTGGTGAACGAAACCTTTGCCAAACTGATGCGCTGGGGTAACGATGTAGTGGGACGCACCATCAACGTGGGAGGGGACAATTATAAAGTGACCGGATTACTGAATGACTTCCAGATAGGAACTTTCACCAGCGAGAAGAAACCCTTCATGGCAGTGGGCAACAAAGCTTTCTACGGCGCTGTGCACATCCGTCTGAAAGAGCCTTTTGCCGACAATCTTCAAAAACTGAGTAAGGCGGCGAAAGAGGCATTCCCCGACAAGACTATCGACTTCGGAGATTACGAGAAGGTGATTGCAGGGCAATACAACAGTGTCCGCGTATTCCGCAATGCCACGCTGATGGCAGCGGTAACAATGTTCTTCGTCATGCTGATGGGCTTGATAGGATACACCACCGACGAAGTGCGCCGCCGCAGCAAGGAGATTGCTATCCGCAAGGTGAACGGGGCAGAAGCATCAGGTATCCTGGAAATGCTGTCCAAAGATGTGCTTATCGTAGCAGCTCCGGCAGTGATTATCGGTACGGTAGCGGCGTGGTACGTCAACGGAATTTGGATGGATCAGTTTGCCGAGCGCATTTCGCTCAGTCCGGCAGTCTACCTGCTGGTGGTGATAGCCAACCTGGCGGTAATCGTGGGCTGCGTGCTTTGGAAGAGCTGGAGGATAGCGAATGAAAATCCGGTGAGTAGTATTAAGAGCGAATAATTTAGTAACAATATAAACCATAAACATCATGATTGAAATTAACAACATCAGTAAAGTGTTCCGTACTTCAGAAGTAGAAACAGTAGCATTGAACCACGTAAACCTCGAAGTGAAAGAGGGAGAATTTGTAGCTATAATGGGACCGTCCGGTTGCGGAAAGTCTACCTTGCTGAACATCCTCGGCCTGCTGGATAATCCTACGGAGGGCAGTTATAAGATACTGGGGCAGGAAGTGGCCGATTTGAAAGAGAAGGAGCGTACCCGCGTACGCAAGGGCAAGCTGGGCTTTGTGTTCCAGAGCTTCAACCTGATAGACGAACTGAATGTCTACGAAAATGTAGAGCTTCCGTTGACGTATCTCGGCGTGAAGGCAAGTGAGCGCAAACGCATGGTAGAAGATATCCTGAAGCGTATGAACATCAGCCACCGTGCCAAGCACTTTCCGCAACAGCTCTCCGGTGGTCAGCAGCAGCGTGTGGCCATAGCCCGTGCAGTGGTAACGAACCCCAAGCTGATACTTGCCGATGAGCCTACCGGTAACCTGGACTCCAAGAACGGTGCCGAGGTAATGAGCCTGCTGACGGAGCTGAACAAGGAAGGTACTACCATCATCATGGTGACCCACTCTCAGCACGATGCCTCTTTTGCCCACCGCACGGTACATCTGTTCGATGGTAGCGTGGTGGCAAGTGTGGCTTCGCAAGATTTATAATGAGCATTTAAAAGAACGATAACGGGTATTTAAAAGAACCGACATGAGACAATTCTATTACACACTACAAACATTGCTCCGCGGACGTGGAGGAAACCTGGTTAAGTTGACGTCACTGACCTTGGGACTGCTGGTGGGCATTTTGCTCTTCTCGCAGATCATTTATGAACTGAACTACGACACTTTCTACAAAGACCATGATCGGCTCGTTATGTTCGGTACTCGCAATGTCTCCAGTGAAGGCATTGCCGGCGATTGGGAGTACGATACCTTCCGTCCGGCTGCTGCGGCTGTAGCCGAGTCATTTCCCGATCTGGTGGAGTGTGCCACACCTGTGTTCTTCTGGTATCACCCCGATCTTTACATTGACGACAAGAAGTTGGAAGAAACTCAAGTCATCTATGGCGATACCCTCTACTTCCGCACTATGGGCATCGAAGTGCTGAGCGGTGACCCGCAACTGCTGGCACAAGATGGCAATGCCTTCCTCTCAAAGAGCAAGGCACGTGAACTTTTCGGTAGCGAGAATCCTATAGGGAAGACGTTCAACATGGACAAACGTCAGGACATTACCGTGCGGGGAGTTTATCAGGATGTGCCTGGAAACACCTCTTTCCCCAGCAATATCCTTGTTTCCCTGCCCACTGTCGAGAAGTACTTCGGGCAAGGCAGCTGGAGCCAGAACGACATCTATATGATTTATGTCCGCTTGCGTCATGCCGATGATTTGGAGAAAGTGAATGAACGCGTCACCGAAGCCGTAGGACACTACACTCCGGTGAAAGACCTTTATAACGGAGGAAGTATGGAATGCCAGGTGATACCTGTGACTGATTTTTATTTCACCAGTTCGGACAATGTGCGGCGTATCGTCATTCTGTTTGTACTGGGCTTTTCCATCTTCTTTGTATCCGGCATGAACTATGTGCTGGCAGCCATTGCCACTATCGGGCGGCGTGCCAAGATGGTAGGCGTGCACAAGTGTTGCGGTGCAGATTCGGGACATGTCATGGGGATGTTTCTTTGGGAGACGGGCTTGATGATGATGCTTTCCATCATTTGCAGTCTTCTGTTGATGTACTTGTTCAGCGATCCTATCAAGGAGATGCTGGGATTGTCCCGGTTGGGGGAACTCTTCACGTGGCAGACGTTGTGGGTGCCGGTTCTGACGGTTGTCTTGCTCTTTCTGATAGCAGGTGTGTTGCCGGGGCAGATGTTTGCCCGTATTCCGGTGACGCAAGTGTTCCGCCGCTACACCGACGACAAACGTTCCTGGAAGCGTGGCTTGTTGTTTGTACAGTTTCTGGGCATAGCGTTTATCTCGGGAATGCTGCTTACCAGCGCGCATCAGTACCACGATTTGATGACACGCGATATCGGCTTCAACTCCGACCGCCTGGCTGTGGGAAAGGCTTCGGCAGGTTTCGGACCATACGGCTCGGATGAGTTTATAAAAGGTGCGCAGCAGGTGGCCGATGCACTTCTCCGCCAACCCTACGTGGAGGCTGTGGGCTGCAGTGAACAGAACCTGCTGGAGCATTACTCTTCGCAGCCGGTAGAAGCGGAGGGAGGAAACAAACGCTCGGTGATACATTTTCAATATTTCGTCAAGGGTTTTCCCGAAGCCGTGGGGCTGGAACTCGTGGAGGGCCGTTGGCCGCAGAACGAGGGGGAGGCACTGGTGAACGAGAACATGGTGAAGGAATTGAATTGGGACGATCAGGTGATAGGTCGTGAGTGTCTGCGTGCCCATCGTGGTGGAGGCAGTTCCGACCGTGCCAAGGTAGTGGGCGTAGTACGTGACGTGCGCAACATGGGCTTCTTCTCCGGGAAGACTTGTGTGGCTTTCATCCTCGACCCCGCACTCAGTGCCACTTTCCATGTGCGCCTCAAGGAGCCGCAACACGACAATCTGCTACGTCTGAATGATTTCGTGAAACAGGTTTATCCCAAGCTCGGCCTTGCCTTTCTCAGTTATGAAGATGTACGCAGTGACAGTAATGCCTCGGTGCTGCGCTTCCGTAACACGGTCTATATGACTTCCGGCTGTATCCTGCTTATTGTCCTGCTGGGGTTGATAGGTTACATCAGTGACGAAACGCAGCGGCGCAGCAAGGAGATTGCCGTCCGCAAGGTGAACGGGGCGGAGGCTGCTTCCATTCTGCATCTGCTCTCCATCGGCATCCTGAAGGTGGCGCTCGGTGCAGTAGTGATAGGCATTGCTTCGGCCTGGTATGTCTCCGGCATTTGGATGGAGCAGTTCCCGGACAGTACGTTGCTTTCACCGCTTTGGTTTATCCTGCTGGGATTGTTGTTGCTGGTACTGATTGTGCTGGTGGTAGTAGTCAAGGCCTGGCGCATTGCCAATGAGAATCCGGTAAAGAGTATCAAGAGCGAATAATGAGATAACGACCATGAGACAATTATACTACGCCATTCAGACGCTGATCCGTGGACGTGACAGCAACATCACCAAGATACTCTCCCTCACGGTAGGGCTGTTTATCGGGATTCTGCTGTTCGCCTGCATCGCTTTTCAGTTGAGCTTCAATAACTTCTTCCGTGAGCCGCAACAGCTCTACGTGACGTATCTGACCAATATACTGAACGGAGTGCCTGACGAAGGTTTTCCCGACACTTACGGTACGCTTTCGGCCGCCTTGCGCGAGAACTTTCCGCAAGAGGTGGAAGATGCCACCACAATTCGCGACGTTGCTCCGTTGGTGTACTACCACGACGGCAAGCGCCTGGTAGAAGAGTGCATCTACGGAGACGACCATTCGTTTTCTACCCTGGGGATTCGTGTACTGGCAGGACGTCCCGAAGAACTGCTGAAGGAAGATGCCGTATTCATCTCCCGCTCTATGGCGCAACGGATAGGAGTAGGCGAGAATCTTTCCGATGCCATCGGGCAGACGCTCTACTACAACCGTACCCAGCCGTTCAATGTGCGCGGTGTGTTCGAGGATCTACCTGAGAATACGGATATACGTTTTGACGTGGTAAACTCCATGAGTTGGTACTGGAATGCCAACCGTGCCGGCTGGGGATTCGACATGAGCTACTATTCTATCGTCCGCTTCCGCCATCCCGATGCAGATGCCGCCACTGTGGAGGCACGCCTGCCCGACATGTTGCGCAAGTATATGCCCGACTTCAACAAGGATGCTGCCGACCGCTGGGAGCTTTCCTTCCGTCCTTTGTCGGACTATCATACTCAAGACCCTACCGTCCATACGATGATCGTGGTGATGCTTGTCCTTGCCGTTGCCATCTTGCTGCTGGCGGCGTTCAACTATGTGCTTATCTCCATTTCTTCGATGGCACGGCGTGCCAAGGCGGTGGGGGTACACAAGTGCAGCGGTGCTACCGGTGGCAATGTCTTTTCGATGTTTCTGCTGGAGACGGCGATGATCGTGCTCTTCTCCATCTTCCTGGTGGGGCTGCTGATGTACAACTTCCGCGACTTTGTGGAAGAGACGGTGGCAGCACGGCTGGGATCGCTCTTCAGCCTGCAGACGCTGTGGGTGCCTGCACTGGTGGTGTTGCTGGTATTTTTGCTGGCAGGTGTGTTGCCGGCATGGTTGCTCTCGTCGGTACCCGTCACGCAAGTATTCCGCCGCTACACGGAGCGGAAGACGTCGTGGAAGCGGCCACTGCTCTTCATCCAGTTTGTAGGGGTGACGTTTATATTGGGATTCCTTGTGGTGGTGGTGGCGCAATATCACAGGGTGACCAGCCGCAGTCTGGGTTACGATCCTACCGGCGTGGCAGTGTGCTGGGCGCAGATAGACAGCGATTACGACAATACCAGCCGTACCTTCCGCAACTTGCCGATGGTAGCGGATTACAGCGCTGCTGCGCAGACCATCTGCGAAGGATATAGCGGCGATACGTTCGAGGCAGAGAGCGGTCGCAAGGTCAATGTACGCCTGGATTGGGTAGCCCCCGGCTTCGTGCCGATGATGGGCATCCGCATCTTGCAGGGGCATAACTTCTCCGGTACGGGCATCAACGGCAGCCGCTACACCGACCACAACGAGGCGCTGGTGAACGAAGAATTTGTCCGCCAAGCAGGACTGACGGGCGACGTCGTAGGCAGCATCATCAGCTGGCACGACTACAAGATGACCATCATCGGTGTGATGGCCGACTTTGCCGTCCGCAGCGCTTACGACCCACAGCCCCCCGTGGTGCTGGTGCAGAGGATGAATATGGCCATGACGCATTACGTCCGCCTGAAACCGCCCTTTGCCGAAAACCTGAAGTTGCTTAACGAACGGACGTTGGAGATGTTTCCGGCCAAAGACATCGTCTTCTCCTCCCTTGAACGGGAACTGAAGGACCAGTACGTCGAAGTCCGTCGTTTCCGCAACATCGCGATACTGGCCACCATCTCCATTTTCCTTGTTACTCTGATGGGGCTGCTGGGCTACGTGAACGACGAGATACGCCGTCGCAGCAAGGAGATAGCCATCCGCAAGGTGAACGGGGCCACGGCACGAGACATCATCCGCCTGCTCTCTCGCGACATAGCCTGGACGGCAATTCCTGCCGTGCTCCTGGGCTGCGGATTCGCCTATTTCTTCGGATTACGTTGGTTGGAGAGTTTTGCCGACCAGGCCCGTCCGGGGATGCTGCTCTTTGCAGGTGTGGCGCTGCTGGTGCTGCTGGTCATTGCCGTTTGCGTGGTGTTCAGGACTTGGAGGATAGCCAACGAAAATCCGGTGAAGAGTATCAAGAGCGAATAAGAAAAAGATTTCTAATAAAAAAACAGGATGCTATGAGACACATTTACTATGCCTTTCAAACACTGCTACGCGGACATGGTTCCAATATCATCAAGATTCTGTCATTGGCATTTGGTCTGCTGATGTCCGTCTTCCTCTTTGCCCGCATCGCTTTCGAACTGAATTTCGATAACTTCTATCACGAGTCGGACAAGCTCTACCTGGTGATGACCGGATGGATGGAGGACGGCGTGCTGAGGGGAGGATATGGAGACTACACCGTCCACTCCATCCCCGGAGCTGTTGCCGAAGAGTTTCCGGACGAAGTGCAGAGCGCTACTACCTGCTTTACCTTCGGTGGGAAAAGGCTGAAGCTGGGCAACCGCAAGTTCGAAGTGCCCATGGTCATGGCAGACACTCTTTACTTCGCTACCTTGGGACTGCCGGTGCTCGAAGGCGATCCGCAGGAGCTTGCCAATCCCGATGTGATATTTCTTTCGAAGAGCGTGGCACGGAGAATCTTCGGTAGCGAGAACCCGATAGGACAGACGCTGAACTACGGGGGTGAGGAGATACCGATGCTCGTCAAGGGGATTTATGCCGATGTGCCGCTGAATACGGTGCTGAATCCTCATCCCGATGCCATCGTCTCTTTCTCCAGCATAGAGCGCCACAACTGGGCTCGGCTGGGATGGAACAGTGGCGGTAACTTCCAAGGCTATCTCCGACTGCGTTCCCGGCAGGATGCCGAAGCGCTGAACGAACGGATGACGGCTGCCGTTGCCCGTCACATCCCCGGTGACAGCAAGCTGGAACTGGCCGTGAGGATCTTTCCCGTCAAAGATATACACTTAAGGAGTCCACAGGTGAAGAAGATGATTGGGATCATGTTCTTCCTGGGCATCGTGCTGCTCTTTACCACGGCACTGAACTATGTGCTTGTTTCCGTTTCCTCGCTGACGCAGCGTGCCAAGGCCATCGGCGTGCACAAGTGCAGCGGTGCGTCGGGACGCAGCATCTTCTCCATGTTTATGGTAGAGACGGCGGCAGTGATAGTGCTGGCGCTGCTGGTAATAGGATTCATGGTATATGTCTTTCATGATAAGATGGAAGAATTGGCAGCCATTCCGCTTGCCACACTCTTCGACTGGCAGAATCTGTGGGCACCGCTGGCTGTGGTTGCTGTATTGTTCCTGTTGGGAGGCTGCCTGCCGGGCATGCTGTTTTCGCGTATTCCCGTCACGCAGGTGTTTCGCCGCTACACGTCGGGGCGCAGGGGATGGAAGCGGGTGCTGCTGTTTGTGCAGTTCATTGGTGCGGCGTTTATCCTGGGCATGATGTTGGTGGTCTGTGCGCAATACCAATATGTCACGAAGCGCGACCGTGGTTTCCGTCCGGAGCGTGTGGCATCCCTTTTCCAGCGTATGGAAAACCCCGACCAGCTGCGCAGCGTAGTGGGCAATCTGCCTTATGTTGAGGCAGTGGCATCTGCCGGAGGAACAATGACCGGCTTCAGGGCACAGTACATACTGACGGACAACCAGGGCAACAAACTCTTCAGTCCCCGCAACAGTACGTTCGACAAAGATTTCCTTTCCTTCATCGGCTTGAAGCTGGAAGCAGGGAACAACCTGACGGGCGAAGGTCAGCTGCTCGTCAACCGTCCCTTTGTGGAACAGATGAAATGGACGGGTAGCGGTGTGGGCGAACAAGTGAAAGATCATGGCACAGTGGTAGGTGTGCTCAGCACTTTCGCCTTTGCCACAGGACCGGACGATAGGGAGCCGGTGATGATAGAGTGGGAGGGCGGAACGGCCAGCAACTTGCACGTTCGCCTCAAAGAGCCGATGGACGATAACCTGGCGCGCCTGAACGAGGAGATGAAGAAGTTGTATCCGCAGGAAGAGAATCTCATATTCATCTCATTGGAGGCGGAGATGCGCAGCTTTGCAGAGTCGGTACGCGTGTTTCGCGACGTCACACTGCTGGCATCCATCACGATACTTTTCATTATCCTGATGGGGCTGGTAGGGTATGTGAACGATGAAGTCCGCCTGCGCTCCAAGGAGATTGCCATCCGCAAGGTGAACGGGGCAGAGGTGGGCAGTGTGTTGCGTCTGTTGTCACGAGACGTGCTGTGGCTGGCGGTTCCGGCGGTGGCGCTGGGTACTTTCGGAGCGACACGGGGCGGAGAGAGCTGGGTCAGCCAGTTTTCTGATGCCAGGCCTATGCCGGTGATGGGCTATGTGGCGATGGGTGTCTTCCTGTTGTTGTTTATCCTGGCTTGCGTGGTGATGAAAGCGTGGCGCATTGCCAATGAGAATCCGGTGAAGAGTATCAAGAATGAATAAAGCCTTTGTATCGCGCAGGGACAAGTAATGTGCTGCCTTGGAACAAATAATGTGCTGATGCAAAACAAATAATGTGCTGATGGGGGACAAGTAATGTTCTACTGAGGATGTGATGTTGATTGTATAGTATTATTATTGAAAATAATGTGAAAGAGGGGTCAACATAGGTTCAGGTTCACTATGACCCCTCTCTGGGACTCTTTAAGTGAGGTGTGAAATTTGTAATGTTTTGATATTTAATGGACTATGTAGAATGGTCTTCTTCTTGTTGACTCGAAAAACTTCAAAGTCTGTTCTCTTAGATTTTAAAAAGTAAAAATATGAATGTAAGTATATTTGGTTTTATCAACAGACGGGGAATTAAAAGGCTGACAGAAGAATTTATTTTAGACAAAAGAACATAAGAACAAAAGAAAGAAACATCTTAAATATGTTCTTTTGTTCTTATGTCTTAAAATATAATTTGTAATTTTATCTCTTATATTTACATCGTTTTTAAAAGTGGGCTAAAAAGAAGGGTCAAAGTGAACCTGACCCTAACCTGACCCCTATATTGGCAAATTCTGTTTGCTAACTTTTTGTTGTATAGCGCTTTAATTGCATTTGTGGAAATATATTATGCAACCGATTTTAATGAGGGAGTGCTGTAAATCTTAAATCACTTATTTTGAAAATACTTTATATCTGTGTAAGCGGTGTTAACCTCTTCAGCTTCTTTACATATATCCACAGTGCCACCACTGCCGTAATAAATGCAAAGATGTCCGATACCGGCATGCACATCCAGATCCCATCCAACCCCCAGTAATGGGGGAAAATCAGCAGTCCCGGCAGCAGATAGAGCAACTGGCGGGTCAGTGAAAGGAAGATACTGATTTTGGCTTTTCCTATGCTCTGGAAGAAATTGCTTATCACAATCTGAGCACCCACCAGCGGGAAGATGGCTACGCAGATGCGTACACCCCGGGCAGCAAGATTGATCAGCTGGTCATCGCCGGTGAATATGGCAGACACGGCATGTGGAAACAGTTCGCAGATGATGAACCCGGTACTGGTGATGCAGACACCGGTAATGATGCCCAGCCGTAAGGTAGCCTTCACACGATCGTGCTTCTGCGCACCGAAGTTATAGCCTACGATAGGCTGCATGCCCATCGTCAATCCCAGCACAATCATTACGTATAGCGTAAGCAGGCGGTTGATGATTCCGTAGGCGCCGATGGCCATGTCGCCGCCATGCTCCTGCAAACTGTTGTTTATGATAATCACAATGGCGCAGGCACATACGTTCATCAGGAAGGGAGACATACCGATGGAGAGGATATTGCCGATGATGCGCTTCTTCATTCTCCAGAACCCATGCTGCAAGCGTACGATGCTCGTCTTTTGGAGGAAGTGACTTATCACCCACACCATGCCGATGAACTGCGAAATGACCGTAGCCGTAGCTGCACCACGGATGCCCCAGTCGAACTGGAAGATAAAGATAGGAGCCAGGATGATGTTGCAGACTACCGTTACCATCGACGTCAGCATCGCTTTCTTGGGATAGCCCGTGGCACGCATGATGTTGTTCAGTCCGATCATGGTATAGGTAACGGGTGTGCCCAGCAGAATCACCTGCATAAAGTCGCGTGCATAGGGCAGCGTGTCTTTGCTGGCACCGAAGAAGCGCAGGATGTCATCCAGAAACAGAAATGAAACAGTACCGAATACTACGGCATTGATGAGGCAGAACATCAGCGTATTTCCCAACACCTCGTTGGCACCGTCCATATCTTTCTGCCCCAGCCGGATGGACGAAATAGTAGATCCGCCTGCCGATACGATCGTACAGAAAGCCACTACCAGGTTCATCAGCGGGAAGGTGATGGCAAGTCCGGCAATACCCATGGCACCTACACCGTGACCGATGAAGATGCTGTCGATAATGTTATACAAAGAAGTGATTGTCATCGCAATGATGGCGGGGATGGAGTACTGCAGAAGCAGTTTGCCAATGCGTTCGGTGCCTAAAATGTGCGGGTTGTTCATCTGTCAAGAGTCAATTAAGTGGTGCAAAGGTACAAAAAATTTGTTTGCTTCGCAGATTATTCTCACCTTTGCTGCCGATAAATCAATGGTATTAATAGATAAAGGTAAAAGAACGTTATGGATACAACAAAAAACATTGCCGTCCTCTTCGATTTTGACGGTGTCGTGGTAGACACTGAGACACAGTATAGCATCTTCTGGCATAAGGTAGGAGTGGACTATCTGGGACAGGACGATCTCGAAAACCGTGTGAAAGGCCAGACCTTGGTCTACATTTACGATACCTTCTTCCCCGGACTTGTTCAGGAACAGCAGGAAATCACTGCCGCCCTCAACCGCTTTGAGCAGGAAATGTCGTACGATTACCTCCCCGGTGTGATCGACTTCATTGCCGACTTGCGCAGCCACGACGTACGCCTGGCCGTCGTCACCAGTTCCAACGATCAGAAGATGGCTGCCGTCTACCGTGCCCATCCCGAGGTGAAGACCCTCTTCGACCGCATTCTTACTGCCGAAATGTTCACCCGCTCCAAACCTGCACCCGATTGCTTTCTGCTGGGTATGGAGGTATTCGGCACTACTCCCGAAACGACGTATGTCTTCGAGGATTCCTTCAACGGACTGAAAGCCGGTATGGCCTCCGATGCCACCGTCATCGGCCTTGCCACCACCAACAGCCGCGAAGATATCGCTCCGCTCTGCCACCATATTTTAGATGATTTCTGTGGTTTCAGCTACGATAAAATGCTCCAGGTGCACAAGTAAAGGGAAAAAGCAGTACCTTTGCGCGGAAAAAAGATTGATGTGGTATTATCACATTGGCACATTAGCATATTAACACATAAAATAACAAACAATTATGGCTGGATATATTTCAGACGACACTCGTAAAGTCACCACGCATCGTCTCGTGGAAATGAAGCAAAGAGGCGAAAAGATATCAATGCTCACAGCTTATGATTACACCATGGCGCAGATTGTAGATGGTGCAGGTATGGACGTGATTCTCGTGGGCGACTCGGCCTCCAACGTAATGGCAGGTAACGTGACGACTCTTCCCATGACGCTCGACCAGATGATTTATCATGCTAAGTCGGTAGTCCGCGGGGTAAAGCGCGCTATGGTCATCGTCGATATGCCTTTCGGTTCTTACCAGGGCAACGAACTCGAAGGACTTGCTTCGGCCATCCGCATCATGAAGGAGAGCCATGCCGATGCCTTGAAGCTGGAAGGCGGAGAAGAGATCATCGGTACCGTGAAGCGTATTCTCAGTGCCGGCATTCCCATCATGGGGCACCTTGGGCTGATGCCGCAATCCATCAATAAATATGGTACTTACACCGTTCGCGCCAAGGATGATGCCGAAGCCGAGAAGCTGGTGCGTGACGCCCACTTGCTCGAAGAGGCCGGATGCTTCGGACTGGTATTGGAGAAGATTCCCGCCGCCCTTGCCGAACGTGTGGCAAGCGAGCTGACCATTCCCGTTATCGGCATTGGTGCCGGTGGAGGTGTAGATGGCCAGGTGCTGGTGATTCAGGATATGTTGGGTATGAACAATGGTTTCCGTCCACGCTTCCTGCGTCGCTATGCCGACCTCCATACAGTGATGACGGATGCTATCAGCCGATATGTATCTGATGTGAAGAACTTAGATTTCCCGAATGAGAAAGAACAGTACTAACAAACTTATGACACTGAACTTCTGGCGGATGTGCATTGCAAACTTGCTTTTGTATGCATCCGCCTATCTGCTTTTCCCGTTGCTGCCTTTCGTTATGGGGCAGCAGTTGGATGTCTCTGTCGGTAAGACGGGTGTCATGTTCCTGGTGTTTGCAGCGGCGATGTTCGTTGTAGGCCCGTTTCATGCTCATCTGGTCGACGAATACAAACGGAAACGTGTGCTGCTGTACGCTACGTTCGTGATGTTGGCAGCTACCTTGGGGTATGCTTTTGTAGATAGCTATATGCATCTTTTGTTGCTTGCCGCAGTGCAGGGAGCATGCTTCGGACTGGCCACGACGGCCGGTATCACCGTAGCTATCGACATCACTACTTCTGCACGACGCAGTGCCGGAAACATGGTTTATGCCTGGTCGGCACGTTTGGGCATGCTGGTAGGTGCGGTGCTGGGTGCATGGCTGTACAAGGCTTATGATTTCCGTACTGTTATTTATTTATCTGTGGCTGCCGGACTGCTCAGCATGTTCTTTGTGTCGAGGGTGTACGTTGCATTCCGCGCTCCCATCGGGATGGCGTGGTGCAATGCCGACCGCTTTCTGCTGCCCCGCGCGTGGCTTCCTGCCGTCAACATGTTGCTGATAGCTTTTGTTCCGGGAGTGTTGCTGCCATTGATGGCTGTGGGCGATTACTGGTCGCTGCTGGCGCTGGCGGTACTGGCATTCGTTACGGTGCCGTTTACGAGGATGTTCGTAAAGCTGTCGCACCATTGCCAGCGGGGAACGGCGAACACAACATGCCATTTGTCTATGGAGGTGGGTATGCTGGTGGGCATTGCAGTGGCTTGTCATCTGATGGATAAGGCGCAGATCTATCATGCCGGTTCTGTTGCCGCCCTGCTTTCACTGTTCTGCTTTGTGTTGCTGACTTATCCTTATTATAAAAGAAAACGGGTGAGGTAGGTTCTGAGACAAAAGAACATAAGTACAAAAGAAGAAATTATTCTAAAAATATGTTCTTTTGTTCTTATGTCTTAAAAGTAAGGAACGAAAATCAACAATCCGATAATTGCCGCCGCAACAGCGCACACCAGCACTGCTCCGGCGGCAATGTCTTTTACTTGTCCGGCGATGGGGTGGCGGTTGGGGGAAACCAGGTCGACCAGTTTCTCGATGGCGGTATTGAATAGTTCGGCAGCTATCACTACTCCGATGCAGAGGATGATGATCATCCATTCCGTCCGGGTGATGCCGAACGCAAAACCGGCAATGATGACTACGGCTGTAGCAATCAGATGAAAACTCAGGTTTTGTTCTTTCCCTATGCAGCCTTTGATGCCTTGCCAGGCATAGCCGAAGCTGCGGAGTTGTTTTTTTAGGTCGTACTTCATACTATAATTCGTTGTTCTATAAATGATAATTTAGCGGAGTATCTTAAATTCCTCCGCCTGAAAGGGGAGGTGCCCGTAGGGCGGAGGGGGTTCACATCCGAAGGGACTTGCACAAAGTTACTTTCTATTTATGTAAGACCCCTCCGCCCGCAAGCGGGCACCTCCCCTTTCAGGCGGAGGAGTTTGAGATACACTTGTTATCACACGCCCCTAAATTATCATTTAGTTTCTTGAAACTTGTTTCACTCCCTTCACCGTCCTCAGCTTTTTGATGAGCGCTTCCAGGCGTCCCGTATCACCCACCATGATCGTCAGTGTGCCGGAGAACAATCCGTCGTGCGAATCAATCCCTATGCTTCTCAACGTAATTCCCGTTTCTTTGGAAATGATGGAAGTGATGTTCGTCACAATCCCGATGTCATCGTGCCCAACAACGCGGAGCGTAATGGGATATTGCGTGCCTTGTGACTTCCCTGCCCAACGCGCCTTTACAATGCGGTAGCCGAAGCGTGAATGCAAGTCGCTGGCATTGGGGCAGTCACTGCGGTGTATCTTGATGCCTCCCGTCACGCTGACAAATCCGAAGACATCATCGCCATAAATAGGATTGCAGCAACGTGCCAGCTTGAAGTCCAGCCCTTTCAGGTTCTGGTCAATGACGAGCACATCTTCTTTGGTGCTGATTTCTTCCGGCATGGTCTGCTGCAGGTTGTAGCCTTCGGCACTGCGGTAGGTTATGTCGTCACGCGTATCGTTTTCCCGTTTCTGCTGTTCGACGTACTTGTCCATGATGTCGTTTACATCAAGCTCCTCGTCGGCAATGGCCTGGAAAAAGTCTGTCACCACTTTGAAGCCGAGGCGCTTGATAAGGCGCATCATTGTACCCTCATCATACTCCACTTTCCGGTTCTTGAACTTCCGTTCCAGTGTCTCTTTGGCAAAGGCATGCTGGCGGGCTGCCATTTCTTTCAGTGCCTGGCGTATTTTGGTGCGGGCTTTGGAAGTGGTCACGATGTTCAGCCAGTCCTGCTTGGGCGTTTGCGTGTTGGACGTCATGATTTCCACCTGGTCACCGCTTTGCAGCACCTGCTTCAACTGTACGTTCTTGCCGTTCACTTTGGCACCAATGCATTTGCAGCCCAGCTTGCTGTGGATGTGGAAAGCGAAATCGAGCACAGTGGAGCCTTTGGCCAGCTTGAACAGGTCTCCTTTCGGAGTAAAGACGAAAACCTCGTCCTCGTATAAGTCCAGTTTGAACCGGTCCATGGTTTCCAGTCCGCTGCTGTCCGAGTTTTCCAAGGCTTCGCGTACGGAGGTCAGCCATTCGTCGAGTCCCGTTTCGCCTTTCACACCTTTGTAGCGCCAGTGGGCGGCAAGGCCGCGTTCGGCAATCTCGTCCATGCGTTCGGTGCGTATCTGTACTTCCACCCATTTGCCTTCCGGACCCATCACGGTGATGTGCAGAGACTCGTAGCCGTTGCTTTTGGGCACGGACAACCAGTCGCGCAAGCGCTTGGGATTGGGCTGGTACATATCCGTCACGATGGAGTATGCCTGCCAGCATTCCAGCTTCTCCTTTTCGTAGGCAGAATCTAATATCACACGGATGGCAAACAAGTCGTAAACGCCTTCGAAGGGGCATTTCTGCTTCTTCATCTTCTGGTAGATGGAGTGGATGGACTTGGTACGTCCCTTGATGTGGAACTTCAGTCCGGCTTCTTCCAGCTTCTTCTGTACCGGAGCGATGAAGGCGGCGATGTACTTGTCGCGCGATGCCTTTGTTTCATTCAGTTTCTCTTTGATATGGTAGTAGATATCTCTCTCCGTATATTTCAGCGAGAGGTCTTCCAATTCCGATTTCAGCTTGTACAACCCCAACTTGTGGGCGAGGGGGGCATAGAGATAGGCAGCCTCGTTGGCTACTTGCCGGCGGGCTTCGTCGTTCTCGCAATCCTTGATTTGCCGCATCACGTTCACACGGTCGGCAATCATGATAAGGATAACCCGCATATCTTCGGCAAAGGACAGTAGCAGGTTGCGGAAGTTCTCGGACTCGATAGTGGGGCTCTTGGAGTAGAGTTCGTTGACGCGTATCAGTCCCCGGATGATGCCTGCCACGTCTTCACCATAACTATGTTCCACTTCCTCGGAGGTACAAGTGCCGCAACGCACTGAGTCGTGCAGCATCAATCCCAGGATGGACGCCCGCTTCATGCCGATCTCTTCCGCCACGATGACGGCAGTCTGCATATCCTTGATGACAGGGTTCAGACCGAAAATATCCCGTTGTATGTGGTGGTTTTGTATAGTGTTGACAAGATGTGTTTTCAGTTTCCTGCAGTCGCCTTTCAGAAGTGTTTCTCCCGAGAGCTGCAATAATTTTCGGTAGAGGGAGAAGAGTAAATCCTTCTCCTCGGTAGTGAAAAATTCATCTGTTTCCATAATCGTCCGTATTTTATGCTTCAAAGGTAAGTTTTTTCTTCTTTTTCTTGACAGCTGTTCCGCTTTTTTTGTATTTTTGGGCATGAATTAATAAAACAAGATATTATGATGACACCGCAAGACAAAGAGTTGCTCGCAAAGAAAGGCATCTCGGAAGAACAAATAGCCGAACAGTTGGCTTGTTTCGAAAAGGGTTTCCCGTACCTGAAGTTATTTGCTGCCGCTTCTGTAGAGAAGGGTATTCTGGCACCGGATAGCGACGAACAGAAGAAATATCTGGACGCGTGGGAGGCTTATACACAGACAGATAAAACAGTGGTTAAGTTTGTGCCTGCATCGGGTGCTGCCAGTCGTATGTTCAAGAATTTATTTGAATTTCTTGGAGCAGATTACGAGACGCCGCAAACAGACTTTGAGAAGACTTTCTTCGATAAACTCGAGAAGTTCGCTTTCTATAATGATCTGAATGCTGTATGTAAGGAATCTACCAGTGAGGATATTCCCGGTCTGATAGCTGCCGGAGATTATAAGACGGTGGTGGCAGGTCTGCTTGAGGCAGCCGGCCTGAATTATGGCGCTTTGCCCAAAGGCTTGCTGAAATTCCATAAGTATGAAGACGGCAGCCGCACACCGCTGGAGGAACATCTGGTAGAAGGTGCTCTCTATGCTGCCAATAAGAACGGTAAGGTGAATGTGCACTTTACGGTTTCGCCCGAACACCGCGCTTTGTTCCAGGCACTGGTCGATGAAAAGGCTACGGCTTATGCCAAGAGGTATGGAGTGGATTATAACATTACGTTCTCGGAACAGAAGCCGAGCACCGATACGATTGCTGCCGATATGGACAACCAGCCGTTCCGTGATAACGGTAAACTGTTGTTCCGTCCGGGCGGACACGGTGCATTGATCGAGAACTTGAACGACCTCGATGCGGATATTATCTTTATAAAGAATATAGATAATGTGGTGCCCGACAAACTGAAAGGTGACACCGTATTATATAAGAAACTGATTGCCGGTGTACTGGTTGCCCTTCAGCAGAAAGCATTTGCTTATCTTCAGTTGCTGGATGGCGGTAAGTATACGCACGAGCAGATTCTTGAAATTCTTCAGTTCCTGCAGAAACAGCTTTATTGCAAGAACCCGGACGTCAAGGACTTGGAAGATTCCGAACTGGTGATGTATCTGAAAGAGAAGCTGAACCGTCCGATGCGTGTTTGCGGTATGGTGAAGAATGTAGGCGAACCGGGTGGCGGTCCGTTCCTGGCATACAACAGTGACGGTACTATCTCCCTGCAAATCCTTGAAAGTTCGCAGATCGATATGAATGATCCGGAGAAGAAGGAGATGTTCGAGAAGGGTACGCACTTCAATCCGGTAGATCTGGTTTGTGCGGTTCGCGATTACAAGGGACATAAATTCGACCTTGTGAAGTATGTAGATAAGGCTACGGGCTTCATTTCCTATAAATCGAAGAATGGCAAGGAGCTGAAGGCGCTTGAACTTCCGGGATTGTGGAACGGTGCCATGAGCGATTGGAATACGATATTTGTAGAGGTTTCTTTGACTACATTCAATCCGGTGAAGACGGTGAATGATTTGCTGAGGGAACAGCATCAATAAGGGATAATTTACCAGCGTAGCGCTGGAGCAAGATTTCCATTCGGATTACTTGCGCAGCAATGCCTGAAAGGCTTTCATCTATTAGCCCAGGGCAACGCCCTGGGTTTAAGAACGCCCCTTCACTTTACGCCCTGAAAGGGCATAAGATTGTATAACGGGCTTTTGCCCTTTCAGGGCGCAGAGATCGGAGCGCATTATTACCCAGGGCGTTGCCCTGGGCTAATAGATGAAAGGCTTTCAGCCTTAGGATGCGCAATCATACCGAAAGGAAATTTTGTTGGGGGCGCTGCGCCCCTAAATTCCCATTTATCCGTGTGATTATAACTATTTTGAAAATATAAATGAAGAAGATTTTATTATTAGGTTCCGGTGAACTGGGTAAAGAGTTTGTGATTTCCGCCCAACGCAAAGGGCAATACATCATTGCTTGTGACTCGTACGCCGGAGCACCTGCCATGCAAGTGGCAGATGAATGTGAAGTGTTCAGCATGCTGGACGGTGACGCTTTGGAACGCGTAGTACGCAAACATCAACCGGATATCATTGTTCCGGAAATTGAAGCTATCCGCACGGAACGCTTGTATGACTTCGAGAAGGAAGGCATTCAGGTAGTGCCCAGTGCACGTGCCGTAAACTTCACCATGAACCGCAAAGCGATACGTGACCTTGCTGCGCAGGAACTCGGACTGAAGACCGCCAAATACTTTTATGCCAAATCTTTGGAAGAGCTGAAAGCTGCTTCCGAAAAGATTGGCTTCCCTTGTGTGGTAAAACCGTTGATGTCTTCTTCCGGCAAAGGCCAGTCTCTGGTGAAGAGTGCCGATGAACTGGAACATGCGTGGGAATATGGCTGTAACGGCAGTCGCGGTGACATAAAGGAGCTTATTATTGAAGAGTTCATCAAGTTCGACAGCGAAATAACCCTGCTGACTGTAACCCAGAAGAATGGTCCGACTTTGTTCTGTCCGCCCATCGGACATGTGCAGAAGGGTGGGGACTATCGCGAAAGTTTCCAGCCTGCACATATTGACCCTGCCCATCTGAAGGAAGCGCAGGACATGGCAGAGAAGGTGACCCGTGCCTTGACCGGTGCCGGTCTTTGGGGCGTGGAATTCTTCCTCAGCCACGAGAACGGAGTTTACTTCTCCGAACTTTCTCCGCGTCCGCACGATACGGGCATGGTGACTTTGGCAGGAACGCAGAATCTCAATGAGTTCGAGCTTCATCTGCGTGCCGTGCTTGGTTTGCCTATTCCGGGCATCAAGCAGGAGCGCATCGGAGCAAGTGCTGTAGTACTTTCCCCGATAGCCAGCCAGGAACGTCCCAATTACCGGGGTATGGAAGAGGTTACGAAAGAAGAAGATACCTATCTGCGTATTTTCGGTAAGCCGACCACTCGGGTAAACCGTCGCATGGGCGTTGTGCTGTGCTACGCACCACTTGGCAGCGATCTGGATGCTTTGCGTGATAAGGCAAAGAGTATTGCTGCGAAAGTAGAAGTCTATTAAGTAATTAATAAGATTGTACGAAATATAACATCATTCTGTCATTCAGAGCGAAGCGAAGAATCTACTCCCTTGAATACACAGAGAAGAGATTCTTCGCTTCGCTCTGAATGACAGAATGATATATTTATCAGATTTTTGTTATACTCTAATCACTAAAAGAATAATCCCGGATAAATCTCTCCTCCAAGTTCCGTTACATCAAGGCTTTGCAGTAATTGTCCATCCGGAGCATAGAATAGCTGAAACTCTTCTTCCGAATTGTATTGCTCCACTTCAAGAACAATCACCGTAGGATGTTTGGGAAAGGTGATGATGCGGACATCCCTCAGCCGCATGCCCGCCATCGTACTGTTCATAAAAGCTTCTGCCACGGGAGCCGGTACTTTTTCCAACGATTCTACATCTGTTTCGGTCATAACCCACTCTGCATCATTACTGAACCAGACATCAAGTTCCTGATTGTCCGTTATAAACTCTGCAACGTAGCAACCGGCCATTTGGCTCCACTCTACATTTGTTGCTTTGGGATACATCTTTTGAAAGGCTGTATCTATCTTTGCAGGAAGGTGGCCTTCTGCAAAAGCAGAAATAGAAATCAGCAATAACAGGCTCGTCAGTAAGCCGGATAATCTGAGATTCTTCATAATCAAGGTTGGTTTTATTTTATTGTAAGAAACAACCTTGCCGGCCTTTTGTTTCAACGAATCAGAGAACTTTATCCGCCAACTTGCCTTTGTACACGAAAGCCTTTTCTCCGAAATCCACTTCCGGCAATACCGCATCTGCTTTGAACAGTCCGTAAACCGATGAACCCGACCCGCTCATGGAAGCATATACAGCACCTTGTCTGTACATCTCTTCCTTTATCTCTCCGATGGCAGGGAATTGCGGGAATACGCTTTCTTCAAAATCATTGACCATGTACTCTTTCCATGCTTCGACGGGCAGTTGCACAATCTCCCTCAGGGATCTTTGGGGATGATGGGGCTTGATCTGTGCAAAAGCATCGCGCGTCGAGACAAAGATATCCGGCTTTACCAACCATATCTGGTAACCTTTCAGCGAGAGTGAGACCGGAGAGAAGATGTTTCCGATGCCTTCTGCATAAGTGGGCCGATTCTTGATGAAGAATGCACAATCGGCACCCAGCCTGGCAGCAAATGTTTCCAGCATTTCGTCTGCCAGTCCGAGATTGAATTTCTCATTCAGCAGCTTCAACATAAAGGCTGCATCTGCCGAGCCGCCACCCAGTCCTGCACCCGACGGAATACGCTTGAAGAGGTGAATATCTACCGGAGGAAGCCCGAATCTTTCATCCAGCAGTTTATAAGCTTTTACAACCAGGTTGTCTTCCGCTTCTCCTGCTATTTCCAATCCGGCCTGATGCAGGCGGTATTTCTTGCCGTCTTCGTTCAGCATGTTTATTTCCAGTGCATCTTCTACAGGAATGGGATAGAATATGGTTTCCAGATTGTGATATCCGTCGGGACGTTTCTCTGTGATATTCAGTCCCAAGTTTATTTTGGCGTTTGGAAAAGCAAGCATCTTTTCAGTTATAAGTTGTGAGTTATAAGTTATTTATTGGTGGATGCAAAGTTAACAATTAATTTAAAACTTATATGTTAATAGCAATTGAACGATGGAAGAAAAGAACTATCTTTGCTCTCCCTTTTAAGCAAGACTTATAGTCAGGTATTAGCAAATAACTTATAACTAATAACTTATAACTACAAAAGTGGCAGAACAAAGAAGAACATCCCGTACTCCGAAAGGCAAAACTCCGCAGCCCGTTACCGACTATGGGCGCATCCAGCCGCAAGCGCCGGAATTGGAAGAAGCCGTATTGGGTGCTTTGATGATTGAGAAAGACGCTTATTCATTGGTAAGCGAGATTCTTCGTCCGGAGTCTTTTTATGAGCACCGGCACCAGTTGATATATTCCGCAATCACCGACTTGGCAGTAAATCAGAAGCCGGTGGATATCCTCACCGTGAAAGAGCAGCTTGCCAAACGGGGCGATCTGGAGGAAGTAGGCGGACCGTTCTATATTACCCAATTAAGTAGTAAGGTTGCCTCTTCTGCGCATATCGAGTACCATGCGCGTATCATAGCGCAGAAGTCATTGGCACGCGAATTGATTACTTTCACCAGCAATATCCAGAGCAAGGCTTTTGACGAAACGCTGGACGTGGACGACCTGATGCAAGAAGCCGAAGGCAAGCTGTTTGAGATTTCTCAGCAGAACATGAAGAAGGATTATACGCAAATCAATCCTATCATTGCCGAAGCTTACGACCTGATTCAGAAAGCTGCCGCCCGTACCGACGGTTTGAGTGGCTTGGAAAGCGGTTATACCAAGCTGGATAAGATGACTTCCGGTTGGCAGAAGTCCGACCTTATTATCATCGCTGCCCGTCCTGCCATGGGTAAGACGGCGTTCGTGCTTTCGATGGCAAAGAATATTGCCGTGAACTTCCGCAACCCCGTAGCCCTGTTCTCTCTTGAAATGAGCAACGTACAGTTGGTGAATCGTTTGATTTCCAATGTGTGCGAAATTCCGAGTGAGAAGATCAAGAGCGGTCAGCTGGCGGACTATGAGTGGCAGCAGCTGGACTACAAACTGCGCGACCTGCTGGATGCTCCGCTCTATGTGGACGATACGCCTTCTCTGTCGGTATTCGAACTCCGTACGAAAGCCCGCCGACTGGTGCGTGAACATGGTGTGAAGATTATCATCATTGACTACCTTCAGCTGATGAACGCGAGTGGTATGTCATTCGGCAGCCGCCAGGAAGAGGTAAGTACCATTTCGCGTTCATTGAAAGGTTTGGCAAAGGAACTGAATATTCCTATCATTGCCTTGTCTCAGTTGAATCGTGGTGTGGAGAACCGTGAAGGCGAGGAGGGTAAGCGTCCTCAGTTGAGCGACCTTCGTGAGTCCGGTGCCATTGAGCAGGATGCCGATATGGTGTGCTTCATTCACCGTCCCGAATATTACAAGATATACACTTCTGCCGACGGTAGCGACCTCCGTGGTATGGCAGAGATTATCATAGCCAAGCACCGTAACGGTGCCGTAGGCGATGTACGTTTACGTTTTATCGGTCAGTTTACCCGCTTTGCAAATCCGGAGGACGATATGGTCATTCCACCTCCGGCAGAGGGTGGCGGGGGAGCTACGTTCGGTTCGCGTATGAATGCGCCTATTGGCAGTGATGCCACACCTCCTCCTCCTTCGGCTGCCGACTTTCCGGTGCAGACGGATAATCCGTTCGGCGGGGTAGGTTCGGATGGACCATTGCCGTTCTAAAATGTGCATTTGGCTTGTTCCTTTTGTGCATTTGGCTTATTGATAATGCTGCTTTGCCTTATGTATAACTTCGTCCTCCGGTTGTGGGCTCTTCGGGGGACAGGCGTGTGCCCTTCAGCCCACGTATGTAAACCGTTCGGCCCTCAATGGGAAAACGAAGTTATACATAAGGCAAAGCAGCATTATATACTATCTGTTTCTATCTTCTTTCCCGTTTAGATTGGGCTTCCGGAACTGCATTTTGCGGTACTTGCCCTGGATTGGTCGATAACGTATCCCTTTTGGCTTCTTCTTCTTGCTCCTTTCTCAGCCTTCTGAGTTTCAATCTATTCCAGAAGAGGAGTTCGCTCCATTTATTGAAGTCTTTCTTGAAAATAATGCCTATGCCTTGTGTAGTCAGGTTCGTTCGGGTATAATAGCGGTCGTTTGTTTCGTTATACGCCTTCAGACGGATATCTCCTGAACGGTTGACAAGCCATTCCGCCTCAAAGTCTCCAACAAAGTTGGTGTTTGCCATCGGATTATCGCGATAACCGAAGTTACCGTTGATAAGCAGACGGTTGTTCAGTAGCTGGCCGGATAGCATTGTTTCAAACTCTACATCCGTCCATCCTCTTTCTCCGGTACTGAAGTTGGTTCCGAAATTCCAGTTGTTGACGTCGAGGATGTTCGATAAAGCATTGTTCAGCTGCCCGGAGAGTGTGGAAGATACCATACTGGACATCATGTTTGAATTCTGTGTAGCTCCTGTATTCTCCGGTGTATAGAACTTCCCGATAGCCAGGAGGTAGAGTATCTGCATATTCATCTGTTCGTCCGTAGGAATGTAAGTACGGACCAGAGACTGCACTTCGTCGCGTTCATTGGGCAGTTCGATGCCGAATTTGATATCGGGTGAAGTCAATTGTCCGGTCAGGTCCATCATACAGTTTACTTTAACATTGGTTTGAGTGATATATTCGGAATCGGCGGAACCGCTGGGCATCAAGTCGTTCAGGGAGGCAGAGTTGACGGTATAGGCGGCTTTTATGTCCAGCGTGGCATCGAGCGGTGAACCGTTGAAGGTAATGGTACTTCCGTCTTTTATGATAAAGTCCTTGCGGATTACTTCTTGCAAACTGAATTTGTAGACGCCCTGACTGATTCGGTAATTGCCGAACATCTTCACATCTCCTTTGTTGAAGAACTCGGTACGGATATTTCCGGTTCCTCTTCCGCTGATGTAATCGCCTGCAATGGGGTCCATGATGATTTTCATGGTTGCGTCAGGGGTGGCGTCTACCAGCAGATTCAGACGGATATCCGTGTCACTTTCCTTTTCTTCTTCCTCGATTTCTTTCTGCGCTATTTCGTAGTCGGAGAGGCGGACAGAGTCTTGGACGGCGCGGCGCGGTGTCTTGTCCACGAACCTGATGAACTGATTGCTGGCTGCCGTAGTCACATTATCCTTTATATAGGTGAAATTTGTATTGCGGTTTGTCGTCATGGCCACGTCGATGTTCACTCCGTCCTGGGCATTGCCGGCAATCGTTGCATTTCCCGTACCATAAACTGTTCCGTAGAAAGGGAAGTCGGGAGATTCTTTGGTATTCATGACCAGCATGTTATCAACATTGAAGTTGAAACGGTATTCCAGATTCTTGAAATGCTCGTAGTGGAGATAGCCGCTCACTCTGCCTTGATGGCCTTGTGTATCAAGAATGCGGTTGTTGTTGAAAGTCAGTCCGCCGGGTTCGATGTAGATGCTGTCTTTTATAGAGAAGGTGGTGTTGAGTACTTCCACTTTCATGGAGGCATCGCCCAATACACGCCCTTCCATCGTCAATGCTTTGAATTTGCCGTAGAAGTGTACATTGCCGGTGGCACGTCCGTTGAATTCGGGCGTAATGCTGCTCATATAGTGATGGATAAACTTCAGGTTGGTACCGTCTGCTTCGATCTGAAGGTCGAGCGCACTGGTTGGTTTCAACGGATATACATAGCCACGCACATGGCTTTTGGCAATGTCTTTTTCGCGGATATGGGCATCGAGGAAGATGCCTTTTACTTCGTGATGCCACTCTCCGTGTATGTTGGCATCACCCAGCAACCCTTCGTTCAGTCCGAGGTTACGGATAAACAAGTCGGTGCTCATGACCGGCTTTTCCAGCACTCCGCTGGCAAAGGCAGGACCGGTGGCTTCTCCTTTGAAGTTTACGCCCAGGTCGGCAATATCGAATACGTATCCGATATTGATTTCTTTCAGATCCAGGCGTACTGTGTCGTGGGGCTCTTTGGAAACAGTACCGTTGACGCGCAGGTGCCGGTCTTTATGGCTGAACAGGAAGTTGTCGACATATACCTTGCCGGAGTCGAGCACTACTTGGGAAGGATGTATATTCCACAATGTGTCGTTGAGGATGACATCTGTGGGCTGTACGTCGACAATGGTTTTCAACGGTGCTTTCTGTTCGCGGATGAAGTGCGTGATGGCGGCCAGCTTGCCGCTGTAGGTCACGGTATTGCTGTTTCCCCAGTTCAGTGCTGCTTGAATCGTATTGTTCTGCGCTTGTGCTTCCAGGGCTACGTTGACGGCGCCACTTGACTTCCGGTTGCTGAAGCGCAGGCGTGCATGGAACTGGTCGCCGGGATTCTCGCAAAGTATCATGCCGGACTCTATGAATTTATCTTCGTAGCGCAGGCGGGGAAAATAGCCTTCAACGCGCAGGCGCTGGGCTTTGTCATTGAAGTAGCCTTTCACGGTGGAGTGGGCATATACCTTTATCGGTATCTGGAAAACGGTGGAGAGTAACTCCGTATCATAAATGTTCAGGTCGAAATGAAAGTTGTTTTCTGTCTCCACAGGCTTTTTATCCGGCAGGATTAGGGCCGGAATATAGCGCCTCATAATATTCAGTACGCTGGCAGGCAGGGTGCGGTAGGAATAATCTCCTTCAATGTTGCCTTGCAGAAAGTTGGAGGTGATGGTCAGCCGTTTCTGAGATTCGTCTTTTCGTGCGGCTATCTTCAGGTTATCCATGAAGTATTGCTTGTCCGGGGCGATGTATTGCAGGCTGTCAATGTTGATTTCACCGTTCATTTCGTCTATGGAACCTCCGGTGAAATCGGCCTTTATCTTGACTGACATCTCTGTATCTTCATATTTGGGCGTCAGGTGGAGGTCGTGCAGGCGGACTTTGCTGATGTTTGCCAGGAAGTTGAAGGTTGGTACTTGTTTGGCTGTATTGATGGTGCCGTTCAGCATAACCGAGCCGTTGGTGTCATCCAAGGATACTTTCCCGGTGAAACCGCCTTGTTTGTATTCTCCGTCTAAGGTGATATTCTCGTAGGTATAGTCGCTGTAGTTTATGGAGGCAACCAGTCCCTTCAGGGTGACGGTCGGATATTGCTTTTCATAGTGGCTGCTGTTGACATCCAGATTGAATGTGACTTTACCGAACTTATCATTCCCCAGCATCTTGCCAAGTTCGAATTCCTCTGTTTTCACTGCGCCCGAATAAGCAAAATAGCCTTTCTCTTTGTCCGAACTTAATTTGAGGTCGGTCTGTATGGTGCCGATATCTGTACGCACCCGGCCGTAAGTGACGAGATCAGTGAAATAACCGGAGACTTCTCCGCGAAATGAAACGGTTCCCAAATGTTGCAGCACGGGAGGAACGCCATTATAGTTCTTGCTTAAATTGCGGACAAAGAAAGCGATTCCTTCCGGATCGGCATACAAGTTGGACAGATTACCGAATATATAAGCGTCTTCCGGATGCGAAAGGTCTTGCAGGGATACGTCTCCCCTCAGATAAAAGTGGTCGCCACCGGAGATAGAGAGGTGGGGACAGTTCAATTGGTTGATGGTTCCGTTGGTCTGTACTTCTACCCACAACTTTTCTTTGAACGGGCTGAAGGCCGGGACGAAGGCAGATAAATCCTGCAGTGCTATCTGGGAGGGTAGCATGTGAAATGAGAAATGCACATCGCGGGCGAAGTTGTTGAAGGCTCCCAGACTGTCGTATTCCATGCGGATGGTGTCCATTGCCAGGGAGGTTTGCGGCAGGTCGATGGCGAAGTTCTCAATCCTCATTTGCTGATTGTTGCCTACCACTTTGAGGCTTAACTTATTCAGTTCAAACCCGGAATGTTCTTCTTCGACACTCATACGCTTGATGGCAGCGTTGATTGAGTCGCTTTGCAGGGCTTTCAAAGAGATATTGGCTATGATGTTGCGCAAGCGGATGTGCTGTGGATTGAATTTGCCGGGAGTACTCTTCTCCGAAAGAACATCGTAAGAGAATTTTCCACGGCGTATCAGCAGAGAGTTGATGCGCAGGTCCAGATTGCTTTTCTTCTGAATGGTATCTTTAGAGGCAAAAGCGTCGAGTACAAACTGGAAGTTGGGTTTATCCTTGGGAGTTTGCTTCTCCAGGTTGATGTTGAAGCCGAATAATTGTACGTTGCTGATAGATATTTTGCCGCTGAATAGGGGAAGAATATCGAATTTGGCAGAGAGGCGGGTTACTTTCAGCATCTCCTTCCCGGACTGGTCGTTCAGAAGCAAGTCATCAATGATGATGCGGTTCAGCAACCCCATGTCTATCCGCCCGATGGTGAGTTTACTACCCAGTATGGAAGCCAGTTCATTGGCAACAAGTACAGACATTTGGCGCTGAACATAGGGAATGTTCAGCAACAGGATAGTACCGATATACAATCCCAATATGATACCGAGTACCCAGCGTACTGTTTTTTTCAGCTTTCTGATAGGCGGTTAATTTTTATAATTAGCCAACAAAAATATGAAATAATACGTTATGAATCGTACTTTTATCACTACTTTTGCAGCGTTTAAACGTAAATAAACATTATGAGTACAATAATCTTGGGAATAGAATCCTCTTGTGATGACACTGCTGCTGCTGTCATCAAGGATGGTTATCTGCTTTCGAATGTAGTGTCCAGCCAGGCTGTGCACGAAGCGTACGGTGGTGTAGTACCCGAACTGGCTTCCCGTGCACATCAGCAAAACATAGTCCCGGTGGTGCACGAAGCACTGAAACGTGCCGGAGTGACTAAAGAAGAGTTGAGTGCCGTAGCCTTTACGCGTGGTCCCGGTTTGATGGGATCTTTGTTGGTAGGGGTGTCTTTCGCTAAAGGATTCGCACGATCGTTGGGTATTCCTATGGTGGATGTTAACCACTTGACAGGACATGTATTAGCTCATTTCATTAAAGCAGAAGGTGAGGAGAATGTACAGCCGAATTTCCCGTTCCTTTGCTTATTGGTTTCTGGTGGAAACTCGCAGATTATCCTGGTGAAAGCATACAATGATATGCAGATTCTGGGGCAGACTATTGATGATGCTGCCGGTGAAGCTATTGATAAATGTTCCAAGGTGATGGGATTGGGGTATCCCGGTGGCCCGATTATAGATAAACTGGCCCGGCAAGGTAATCCGAAGGCGTTTACATTCAGTAAGCCGCATATTCCCGGATTGGATTATAGTTTCAGCGGACTGAAGACTTCGTTTCTTTATTCTCTGCGCGACTGGATGAAAGAAGATCCCGATTTCATCGAACATCATAAGGTAGACTTGGCAGCTTCATTGGAAGCTACTGTTGTGGACATTCTGATGGATAAACTTCGTAAGGCTGCGAAAGAATATAAGATTAAGGAGGTGGCAGTGGCCGGAGGTGTTTCTGCCAATAATGGTTTGCGCAATGCGTTCCGTGAACATGCAGAGAAGTACGGCTGGAATATTTTTATTCCGAAATTCAGCTATACAACGGATAATGCTGCCATGATTGCCATTACGGGCTACTTCAAGTATCTGGATAAGGATTTCTGTCCGATAGATGCGCCGGCCTATTCGCGCGTTACTTTGTAAAATATAGATATACATTATATATAATAAGGTATGAAATTGGAAGAGGAGATAGGCGAACTGCTGAAAGCGAAGAATTTGTCCCTTTCCACCGCAGAAAGTTGTACGGGTGGAGGGATTGCTGCTCTGATAACTTCCATTCCCGGTAGTTCGGAATATTTTAACGGCGGTATTGTGGCTTACTCTAATGAAGTGAAGATGTCTTTACTGCATGTTTCTGCCGAAACGCTGGAGAAGCATGGGGCTGTGAGCCGCGAAACGGTGACGGAAATGGTGAAAGGTGCGATGAAAACGCTGAAAACAGATTGCGCGGTTGCTACCTCGGGTATTGCAGGTCCCGGAGGGGGTACTCCGGAAAAGCCGGTGGGTACTGTTTGGATAGCCGCTGCCTATAAAAATGAAATTGTTACAATGAAGCAGGAAGGAGACTGTGGAAGAGCCGGAAATGTGGAGAAAGCGATTCAGAACGCTCTTTCGATGCTTTATGACAGGTTGAAATGAGGAAAAATTGCTATTATACAGTGAATTATTTTAAGAAAAACTTGTTTGGTAACGATAAAAGTGCTTACTTTGCGCTCTGTTTGAAATAAGTATAGAAGAAAACTATAAAATAAAGATAGAAATGTCAAAGATTTGTCAAATTACCGGAAAGAAGGCCATGATTGGCAACAATGTTTCACACTCAAATCATAGAACAAAAAGAACTTTTGATTTGAACTTGTTTAACAAGAAGTTCTACTATGTAGAGCAGGATTGCTGGATCAGCCTTAGCATTTGCGCTAATGGTCTGCGCATTATTAATAAGAAAGGACTGGACGCTGCTTTAAAAGATGCAGTAGCTAAAGGTTATTGTGATTGGAAAAGCATTAAAGTTATTGGCTAAAAAGTAGAGGAGAATACTGATTATGGCAAAGAAAGCAAAAGGTAACAGAGTACAGGTGATTCTGGAATGCACAGAACACAAGGATAGCGGTATGCCGGGAACTTCTCGTTATATTACGACGAAGAACAGAAAGAACACTACCGAGAGATTGGAGTTGAAGAAATACAACCCGATTCTGAAGAGAGTAACAGTACATAAGGAAATTAAATAATAAGAGTATAACCCATGGCAAAGAAAACAGTAGCAAGTTTGCACGAAGGTTCTAAGGAAGGTCGTGCTTATACGAAGGTTATCAAGATGGTTAAGTCTCCGAAGACGGGTGCTTACATGTTTGATGAACAAATGGTTCCTAACGAAAAAGTACAAGACTTTTTCAAGAAATAAGATGAATGCAGTAGCCTGTAAGGCGCTGAAAACTCATAAAGATCCCCTTATCGGTATATCCGGCAAGGGGATTTCTTTTTATAAAAGAGGACAAAGTTTTTATTATTCATTAGTTTTGCATTATCTTTGTGGCATAATGTATTGTACTAACAATTAGAGTATGGGATTTTTTAGTTTTTTCTCCAAGGAAAAGAAGGAAACATTAGATAAAGGATTATCTAAGACCAAGGAAAGTGTGTTCGGAAAGATAGCTCGTGCCGTAGCTGGAAAGTCGAAAGTCGATGACGAAGTTCTGGATAATCTGGAAGAAGTCTTGATTACTTCGGATGTAGGCGTGGAAACTACGTTGAAAATAATTGAACGTATAGAAAAACGTGCTGCTGCCGAAAAATATATGAATGCGCAGGAACTGAACAAGATTTTGCGCGATGAAATCGCTGCTTTACTCACGGAAAACAATTCGGACGATGTAGATGATTTTGAAGCTCCTATAACGAAAAAACCATACGTGATTATGGTGGTTGGCGTGAATGGCGTGGGAAAGACAACTACGATTGGTAAGCTGGCTTATCAGTTCAAAAAGGCGGGTAAATCTGTTTATCTGGGTGCTGCCGATACATTCCGTGCAGCTGCTGTAGAGCAGTTGGTGATTTGGGGCGAACGGGTAGGAGTGCCCGTTGTGAAGCAGAAGATGGGGGCTGATCCTGCATCTGTTGCTTTTGACGCTTTGAGTTCTGCTGTTGCCAATCAAGCAGATGTAGTGATTATCGATACGGCAGGACGTCTTCATAATAAGGTGGGCTTGATGAATGAGCTGACCAAAATTAAGAATGTAATGAAGAAGGTTGTGCCGGATGCGCCGAATGAGGTCTTGCTTGTACTGGACGGCTCTACCGGACAAAATGCATTTGAGCAGGCTAAACAGTTTACGCTGGCAACGGAAGTTACGGCAATGGCCGTTACCAAGTTGGATGGAACAGCGAAAGGTGGCGTAGTCATCGGCATTTCCGATCAGTTTAAGATCCCGGTTAAGTATATCGGTTTGGGTGAGGGTATGGAAGATTTGCAGGTATTCCGCAAAAAGGAGTTTGTTGATTCACTGTTTGGGGAGAATGCATGAGACGGAAGACTATCGACATTATAACTTTAGGCTGTTCTAAGAATTTAGTGGATTCGGAGCATTTGATGCGCCAGTTGGAGGAAGTCGGTTTTCATGTGACGCATGATGCTGAACATCCGAAAGGGCAGATTGCAGTTATCAATACCTGCGGTTTCATCGGTGATGCTAAAGAGGAATCTATCAATATGATTCTGGAATTTGCACAGGCAAAGGAGGAAGGTGATTTAGAAAAACTGTATGTGATGGGCTGTCTTTCGGAACGCTATCTGAAGGAATTGGCCATTGAAATACCACAAGTGGATAAATTCTATGGTAAATTCAATTGGAAAGAATTGCTGCAGGATTTGGGTAAAGCTTATCATGATGAGCTTCATATAGAACGTACACTGACTACTCCTAAGCATTATGCTTATCTGAAAATCTCGGAAGGTTGCGACCGGAAATGCTCTTATTGTGCTATTCCCATCATAACGGGGCGGCATGTGTCGCGTCCGATGGAAGAAATCGTAGATGAAGTGAAGTACTTGGTAGCCCGTGGCGTTAAGGAGTTTCAAGTCATAGCACAGGAATTGACCTATTATGGAGTGGATTTATATAAGAAGCAAATGTTGCCTGAGCTTATTGAATGTATTTCTGATATTCCCGGCGTGGAATGGATACGACTTCATTATGCATATCCGGCACATTTTCCGGTAGATCTGTTCCGCGTGATGCGTGAGCGACCCAATGTTTGTAAGTATATGGATATTGCTTTGCAGCATATCAGTGACAATATGCTGCAACAGATGCGACGTCATGTATCAAAAGCTGAGACTTATCAACTAATAGAGCAGTTCCGCAAGGAAGTGCCCGGCATTCATCTTCGCACTACGCTTATGGTGGGGCATCCCGGAGAAACTGAAGCTGATTTTGAGGAGTTGAAGGAGTTTGTTCGCAAGGTGCGTTTCGATAGAATGGGCGCTTTTGCTTATTCCGAAGAGGAAGGTACGTATGCGGCGGCACAATATGAGGATATTATTCCACAGGAAGTGAAGCAGGCACGCCTGGATGAGCTGATGTCTATTCAGCAAGGTATTTCGGCAGAACTGAGTGCCATGAAAGTGGGGAAGCGTATGAAAGTAATCATTGACCGTATAGAAGGAGATTACTATGTGGGGCGTACTGAATTCGATTCGCCCGAAGTAGATCCGGAAGTGTTGATAGCGTGCGGGGATGAAACACTGCATATAGGTAACTTTTACCAGGTAGAGATAGTAAATTCCGATGATTTCGACCTTTTTGGACGGATTATTTAAAGATTTTTCCCGAACTTCTTGTATATGTGGAGAAGATTTGCTAATATAGCACCGTAGTTCCATTTTAAAAGCTTGTATTTTGAATAACAAAGAGTTTACTTCTGAGTTGTCACGGAGGTTAGGGTATACTTTAAAGGATACCTCTGAACTGATTGCCTCTTTGTTGTCGGAGATGACACGGCAGTTGGAGGATGGAAACGCTATTTCCGTACAGAACTTTGGTACATTCGAAGTGAAGAAGAAGGCAGAACGTATTTCTGTGAGTCCGACAACAAAGCAGCGTATGCTGGTACCTCCTAAATTGGTGCTAACTTATAAACCCAGCACATCGTTGAAAGATAAGTTTAAGTAATTCCTCGATTAAATGCTCCCATATTATGAATGAAAAAATGAATATACAAGATTTGATCGACATGCTTGCTGAGAAGCATGGTATGAGCAAAAAGAATGCAGAAAGCTTTACGAAGGAATTTTTCCAGCTGATTGAAGAGGCGTTGGAAAAGGACAAGTATGTGAAGATAAAAGGACTGGGTACTTTCAAACTGATTGATGTGGAGAGCCGTGAAAGTGTCAACGTAAATACGGGAGAAAGATTTCAGATACAAGGTCATACAAAGGTCTCTTTTACACCGGAGCCAACCTTGAAGGATATTATCAACAAACCTTTTTCGCATTTTGAGACGGTTGTTCTAAATGATGATACCGTACTCGAAGATACTCCATTGGAGAATGATAATGAGGAAGATGAGGAAGCTGATTCAAAAGTTTCGGAAACGAAAGGACAAGAGTTGGTTGTAGAAACTGTCAGCGAGGAGGTAATAGCTGCACCTGAGGAAGCAATGCCTTCAGAGCAAGAGAATAATACGAAAGAGGAAATGCCGGAATCGGAAGAAGCGGTAGTTGATGTGCCTGTAACATCAACTCCTGAAACTGTTATCGAAAAAGAGAGCAAGAATGAGCCTGTGAGTGCTGTAGATAGGGTTGCTCTGAAGCTCGAGCAACAAGCATCGGAGGTGAAAGAACCTGTGGATTCTTCTGCTATGAAGTATTTTATCGGTATCGTTGTTTTTGTTGTGCTGTTATGTGGTGGAGCTGTGGCCTTTATGTATTATCCTGATTTACTTGATAAACTGACGACAAAGCAGCCTGCGGAGGAAGTTGCTGATTCTGGTACAAATGAACCGATTGAAAAGAATGAGACTGCTTTGATGGATAGTGTTATTGCTGAAGATGTTATAGAGCCGGTTAAGGTGGATACGGTAGCTGAAACCCTTGCCGCGGTTGCTCCTCCTCAAGAAACTCCGAAAGAAGTTGTGCCGAAACCTGCGTATAAAGAAGAACAAAAGAAACCTGCTGCAGCGCCGTTTGAACCGGATTCTGTAGATTATACAATTGTCGGAACAGAAACGACCTATACTATAAAGGAAGGGGAGACGTTGACCAAAGTAGCGCTTCGTTTTTATGGTACAAAGGCTTTGTGGCCTTATCTTGTAAAGCATAATCCGGATGTAATCAAGAATCCCGATAATGTACCTTATGGCACTACCATCAAGATACCAAAATTAGCAAAGAAGCAGTAAAAAATTACTGCTTCTTTTTTTGTTAAATACTAAACTCTATGAAAGTAGTTTAATCTAAAGGTTTCACATTGTTTTTTAATAAAAATTAGTTGGTATGGTTAATTTATTCCCGTACTTTTGGGAGCGAAAAAAATAATTACCGGTGCAAAACCGGATAAATGAGGAAATTAAACATTAAAAAATAGATTGATTTATGGCTGAAACAATTGACATCCGCGAGCTGAACGAGCGGATTGAAAGACAAAGTGCTTTCGTTACCAATCTTTCCACAGGTATGGACCAGGTCATAGTAGGACAAAAACACCTGGTAGAGTCGTTGTTAATTGGTTTGTTGTCCGATGGACACGTGTTGCTGGAAGGTGTGCCCGGTTTGGCAAAGACCTTAGCTATCAAGACGCTGGCTTCATTGATTGATGCGCAGTACAGTCGTATCCAGTTTACACCCGACTTGTTGCCTGCCGACGTTATCGGTACAATGGTTTACAGTCAGAAAGACGAAACGTTCCAAGTTAAGAAAGGTCCGGTTTTTGCTAATTTTGTTTTGGCAGATGAAATTAACCGTGCTCCGGCCAAAGTACAAAGTGCTTTGCTGGAAGCCATGCAGGAACGCCAAGTGACCATCGGCAAGGAGACTTTCAAGTTACCCGAACCCTTCTTGGTGCTTGCTACACAGAATCCGATCGAACAGGAAGGTACTTATCCGCTGCCTGAAGCTCAAGTTGACCGTTTCATGCTGAAGGTAGTTATTGATTATCCGAAACAGGAAGAAGAGAAACTGATTATTCGCCAGAACATTAATGGTGATAAATTCAATGTGAAGCCTATTTTGAAAGCAGATGAAATCCTCGAAGCGCGTAAGGTAGTTCGTCAGGTTTATCTGGATGAAAAGATTGAAAAATATATTGTTGATATCGTATTTGCTACGCGTTATCCGGATAAATATGACCTGAAGGAGCTGAAAGATATGATCGGTTTTGGTGGTTCGCCCCGTGCTTCTATCAATCTTGCATTGGCTGCGCGCAGTTATGCTTTCATCAAGCGTCGTGGTTACGTTATTCCCGAAGATGTACGCGCTGTGGCACACGATGTATTGCGCCACCGCATCGGCTTGACTTATGAAGCTGAAGCCAGCAATATGACTTCGGATGAAATCATCAGCAAGATATTGAATAAGGTAGAAGTACCTTAATATAAAGAGAGAATAGGATTATTCATATATATCAATGGAAACAACTGATTTATTAAAGAAAGTCCGTCAGATTGAAATAAAGACGCGCGGATTATCCAATAATATCTTTGCAGGGCAGTATCACTCGGCCTTCAAAGGTAGAGGTATGGCATTTTCCGAAGTGCGCGAATATCAGTTTGGCGATGATATACGTGACATTGACTGGAATGTGACTGCACGCTTCAACAAACCTTACGTTAAAGTGTTTGAAGAAGAGCGCGAACTGACCGTGATGTTGCTGGTCGATGTTTCCGGTAGTTTGGAATTCGGTACGATAAAGCAGATGAAGAAAGATATGGTAACGGAGATAGCTGCAACGTTGGCTTTTTCTGCTATTCAGAACAATGATAAAATCGGCGTCATCTTCTTTTCAGACCGGATTGAGAAGTTTATCCCGCCTAAGAAAGGGCGCAAGCATATACTCTACATCATCCGTGAGTTGATAGACTTTCATGCGGAAAGCCGCAGAACCAATATCCGCCTTGGATTGGAGTATCTGACGAACGTAATGAAGCGTCGTTGTACTGCTTTTGTCTTGTCGGACTTTATCGATCAGGAGAGCTTCAAGAATGCGATGACCATTGCCAACCGCAAGCATGATGTGGTTGCGATTCAAGTGTATGATCGTCGTGTGGAAGATTTGCCTGCTGTAGGTTTGATGAAGATAAAAGATGCGGAAACGGGGCATGAGCAGTGGATTGATACTTCTTCACGTGCCGTACGCTGTGCCCACCATGACTGGTGGATAAACAAGCAGGTGGAACTGAACGAAACGTTTACCAAGAGCAATGTCGATAATGTGTCGGTACGTACAGACCAAGACTATGTGAAGGCATTGATGAATTTGTTTGCGAAACGAAATTAATCGGAAAATGAAAAGATATTTATTTCTGATAACACTGTTAGTAGCATTGACGGGTAGGGCAGTTGCCCAGTCGGTGACGGTAGATGCAACTATCGACTCTTTGCAAATCCTGATTGGAGAGCAAGCGAAAATCAAGCTTCAGGTAGCGCTGGATGCCGATAAGCGTGCAATATTTCCAGCCTATACTGATACGTTGGTACGTGGGGTGGAGATTATAGATATAGCCAAACCGGATACACAAATGCTGAATGATGGCAGACGTTCACTGATAACGCAAGAGTACACCATTACCTCTTTTGATTCAGCGCTCTATTATCTGCCACCGATGGAGGTGCTTGTGGACAACAAGCCTTATCGTTCCAAGGCATTGGCCTTAAAAGTGTATTCTATGCCGGTAGATACCTTGCATCCTGACCAGTTCTTTGGTCCGAAAACAGTGATGCAGGCACCTTTTGCGTGGGAGGATTGGTATGTTGCTATTGCATGCATATTGTTGTTTGTGCCTTTCCTCTTGTTGTTGATTTATCTTGTGAAGCGCATTCGCGATAACAAGCCGATTATCCGCAAGGTGAAAGTAGAACCGAAGCTACCGCCGCATCAATTGGCAATGCAGGAAATTGAGCGTATTAAAAACGAGAAGGTTTGGCAGAAGGGACAACCGAAGGAGTATTATACAGAATTAACGGATGCTATTCGTACTTATATTAAAGATCGTTTTGGCTTCAATGCTTTAGAAATGACTTCTTCTGAAATAATTGATAAGCTGCTGGAAATGAAAGATAAAGAAGCTATATCAGACTTGCGTGGCTTGTTCCAGACCGCTGATTTAGTGAAGTTTGCCAAGCATAATCCGATGATGAATGAAAATGATGCCAATTTGATTAATGCTATTGACTTCATCAACGAAACAAAAGAGAAAGAAGATGAGAATGCCAAGCCGCAACCAACTGAAATAACCATTATAGAGAAACGTTCCTTGCGTACAAAAATATTGCTTGGTGCTGGGATTGTATTGCTGGCTGCCGCTCTTATCGGTTCGCTGATATATATAGGCTTGGAGTTGTACAATTACTTTGCCTGATGGCATTGCATTGAAGAGAGACTCTGATCGTAAATCGTAAATTGTAAAATTGTAAATATCATGGTTTTTGCCAATATTGAATATTTATTTTTGCTGCTGTTGCTTATACCTTATATAGTATGGTATATCATGAAACGGAAGAATAGTGAGGCAACGCTTCAGATTTCGGACGCTCGTGTGTATGCCCATACTCCGAAAAGTTATAAGAACTACTTGCTGCATGCGCCGTTTGTGTTGCGGATAATTGCTCTGATATTGCTTATCCTTGTTTTGGCGCGTCCGCAAACTACCAATAGCTGGCAGAACAGTGAGATTGAAGGTATCGACATTATGCTCGCAATGGACGTTTCTACGAGTATGCTCGCCGAAGACTTGAAACCCAATCGTCTGGAAGCTGCCAAAGATGTAGCTGCTGAATTTATCAATGGACGTCCGAATGATAATATCGGCATAACTTTGTTTGCCGGAGAGAGTTTTACCCAATGTCCGCTTACAGTGGACCATGCTGTACTACTGAACTTGCTGAAGGATATGAAGTGTGGACTGGTGGAAGACGGAACAGCGATAGGTATGGGAATTGCCAATGCGGTTACCCGTTTAAAGGATAGCAAGGCAAAGTCTAAAGTCATTATTCTGCTGACGGATGGTGTCAACAATAAAGGCGATATTTCTCCTTTGACAGCGGCTGAAATAGCCAAAAGTTTCGGCATTCGTGTTTATACTATCGGTGTAGGAACCAATGGTATGGCGCCTTATCCTTATCCGGTAGGCGGAACTGTGCAATACGTCAATATGCCGGTTGAGATTGATGAAAAGACCTTGACGCAGATTGCCGGAACAACGGATGGTAACTACTTCCGTGCTACCAGCAATTCCAAATTGAAAGAGGTGTACGAAGAGATCGACAAACTGGAGAAAACAAAACTGAACGTGAAGGAATACAGTAAACGCCAAGAAGAATATCGTTGGTTTGCATTGGCGGCTTTCTTGTGCGTGTTGCTGGAAGTTTTGTTGCGTAATTCTATATTGAAGAAGATACCGTAACCGGAAGTAATGTAAATTGTAAATCGTAAAATTGTAAATAGAAGATGTTTCGATTTGAAGAACCTGCATATTTGTACTTGTTGTTGCTGTTGCCTTTCTTGGCAGCCTTCTACTTGTACTCCAATTATCGGAGACGGAAAGCCATCCGTAAATTTGGTGACCCGGTACTGATGGCACAGTTGATGCCGGATGTTTCCAAATATCGCCCGGATGTAAAGTTCTGGCTGGTATTTGCAGCTATCGGATTATTCGCTGTATTGCTGGCGCGCCCGCAATTTGGCTCTAAACTTGAGACGGTAAAGCGTCAAGGAGTGGAAGTTATGATAGCATTGGATATTTCTAATTCTATGTTGGCACAAGATGTGCAGCCCAGCCGCCTGGCAAAAGCTAAACGATTGGTTGCACAATTGGTTGACAAAATGCAGAACGATAAAGTTGGTATGATTGTTTTTGCAGGTGATGCGTTTACGCAGTTGCCGATTACGAACGATTATATTTCTGCCAAGATGTTTTTGGAATCCATTGATCCCTCATTAATATCAAAGCAAGGTACGGCCATTGGTGCTGCCATAAACTTGGCCGCCCGTAGTTTTACGCCACAAGAGGGAGTAGGGCGTGCTGTTATTGTCATCACTGATGGTGAAAACCATGAAGGTGGTGCTGTAGAAGCTGCTAAAGCAGCTGCAGAGAAGGGCATTCAAGTTAATGTATTAGGAGTTGGTATGCCTGATGGAGCGCCTATTCCGGTAGAAGGTACCAATGATTACCGCCGTGACCGTGATGGTAATGTCATTGTTACCCGTCTCAATGAGGAAATGTGCCAGGAAATAGCTAAAGCAGGAAATGGTATCTATGTGCGCGTTGATAACACTAACAATGCTCAAAAGGCAATCAGCCAGGAAATCAATAAGATGGCGAAAGCAGATGTGGAGACGCAGGTTTATACGGAATTCAATGAGCAGTTCCAGGCAATAGCATGGATTATTTTGCTGTTACTGTTGGCGGAAATGTTGATATTGGAACGTAAAAATCCTCTGTTCCGCAACATTCATTTGTTCTCTAATAAGAAATGATGCGTATGTTACAGAAAAAGTATATTGGAATGGTTTTGCTGTTACTCGTAGCAGTTTCAGCTTCTGCCCAGAAAGCAGAACGCGATTTTATCCGTAAGGGAAACCGCTTTTTCAAGGATAGTGTATATGTAAATGCAGAAGTAAACTACCGGAAGGCTCTGGAGGCAAATCCGAAGTCTACAATTTCCATGTTTAATCTGGGAAATACGCTGATGCAGCAGAATAAAGCGAAAGAGGCTATGGAGCAATACGTGGGAGCTACGAAGGTAGAGAAAGATAAATCAAATCTGGCACAGATATATCATAATATGGGAGTCATTTTTCACTCGCAGAAAGACTATGCAAAGGCGGTGGAAGCCTATAAAGAGTCGTTGCGTAATAATCCGAAAGATGATGAAACACGTTATAATCTTGCATTGGCTCAGAAGATGTTGAAAGACCAACAACAACAGAATCAAGACCAAAATCAAGATCAGAACAAGCAAGATCAACAAAAAGACCAGGACAAGCAAGATCAGAATAAGGATCAGCAGCAGAATCAAGACCAGCAACAGCAACCTTCTCAGCCTGAAAAGAAAGACAATGAGATGTCCAAAGAGAATGCAGAGCAACTTTTGAACTCGGTGATGCAGGATGAAAAGGATGTACAGGATAAAGTGAAGAAGCAACAAGTACTCCAAGGACGTCGTCTGGAAAAGGATTGGTAACAAACATAATAGGAATAGTATATGAGAAAAATAGTTTTCTTATGGATAGCGCTGATAGCAGTCAGCATAAATGCTTTTGCCGATGGCAAGGTCTCATTTACTGCGTCTGCTCCTGATGCTGTGGCGGTAGGCGATCAGTTCAGACTGTCGTATACAGTGACTACACAGAAGGTGAGAGACTTTAGAGCCCCTTCTATCAAAGGATTTGATGTGTTGATGGGACCCAGTCGTTCGCAACAAAGCAGTGTACAGATAATTAATGGGCAGACTACTTCGACCAGCAGTATTACATTTACCTACATTTTGATGGCTACTACAGAAGGTAGCTTTACCATTCCGGGTGCTACTATTACAGCCGATGGTAATCAAATGGTTTCTAACTCTGTGCAGGTCAAGGTGCTACCGGCCGATCAGGCTGCGAATGGAGCTTCTTCCGGGAATGGAGGTAAGCAAAGTGGTGGAACTACTAGTCAGGCATCTTCCGGGACATCTGTTTCGAATACCGATTTGTTTATTACTGCCACTGCCAGTAAAACTACTGTGTATGAGCAAGAGGCTTTTCTGCTCACATATAAGATATATACTTTGGTTGATTTGCGCTCGTTTGATAATGTGAAGTTACCCGATTTCAAAGGCTTTCATTCACAGGAGGTAGAACTTCCCAATGACAGAAGATGGGGTCTGGAACACTATAAAGGTCGAAATTATCAATCTACTATTTATCGCCAGTTTGTATTATTTCCCCAACAGTCCGGTAAGTTGACGATTGATGCTGCCCGTTTTGATGCTTCTATAGCAAAAGCTACTCAGGTTTCTGATCCATTTGAAGCATTCTTTAATGGTGGTAGTAATTATGTAGAAGTTAAAAAGACGATATTGACTCCTCAATTGACTATTGATGTGAAACCATTACCTGCTGGTAAACCTACTGATTTTTCAGGTGGAGTGGGAGAGTTCAACATCACATCTTCTATCAATAGCACGAATGTAAAGACGAACGACGCCGTGACATTGAAACTCGTAATCTCCGGTACCGGTAATTTGAAATTGATTTCTAATCCTGAAATAAAGTTTCCGGAAGACTTTGAAGTTTATGATCCGAAGGTGGATAATAAGTTCCGTCTGACAAATGCAGGACTTTCGGGCAGTAAAGTCATTGAATATTTGGCTATTCCGCGAAATGCAGGAACCTATAAAATCCCTGCTGTGAAGTTCAGCTATTTTGATATTAATTCTCAATCGTACAAGACGCTGACTACGGAAGAGTATGAATTGCATGTAGAAAAGGGGGCAGGTAATGCTGCTCAAACCATTGCAAACTTCACGAATAAGGAAGATTTGAAAGTTTTGAATGAAGATATCCGGTATATCAAGCAAAATGATGTGACACTTTCTCAGAAAGGGGATTTCTTCTTTGGATCATTAATATATTGGTTGCTTTACTTAATCCCTGGCATTGCGTTCATTATATTCTTTATCGTATATCGTAAGCAGATAGCTGCCAATGCAAATGTTGCGAAGATGCGTACGAAAAAGGCTAATAAGGTTGCCGTGAAACGTATGAAGCAAGCAGGTAAGTTGTTGGCAGATAATAAAAAAGATGCATTCTATGACGAAGTATTGAAGGCTCTCTGGGGGTATATCAGTGATAAACTTAATATTCCGGTTTCTCGTCTGTCTAAAGATAATATCGAAGAGGAACTTCGTAATTATGGTGTTGGGGATGCACTGATAAAGGAATTCCTTGATGCATTGAACAATTGTGAGTTTGCCCGTTTTGCTCCGGGAGATGATAACCAGGCTATGGATAAGGTTTATTCTGCTGCATTAGAGGTTATCAGTAAAATGGAAAACTCGATAAAACATTAATTAGGAGGGCATAATGATGAAAAAAATATTATTTCTTACCCTTAGTCTGGTGTTAACAATAACAACTGCTTATGGACAGGACTCTACAGTCGCGGATACATTGCAAGCAGCTAACGATTCTACGTCCGTTGGTTCGTCTGCTGAATTTTCGGCTGCCAGGCAAGAACGTAATGTGACAAAGGCTGAAGGTGATAGTGCTTATATGCGGAATGATTATGCTTCTGCAATTCAAATTTATGAGAACCTATTAAAAAAAGGTGAGGCCGCAGAAGTGTATTATAACCTTGGGAATAGCTATTATAAAGCGGACGACATTGCAAAAGCAATTTTGAACTATGAACGTGCTTTATTATTGCAGCCTGGTAACGCCGATATCCGTGCTAATTTGGAAGTAGCACGTTCTAAAACTATTGATAAGGTTGTTCCGGTTCCTGAAATATTCTTTGTGTCATGGACTAAATCGTTAATTAATAGCCTCAGTGTGGATGCTTGGGCAAAGTTAGGAGTGGTATTCTTTATATTACTGCTCGTTTCTCTCTATTTGTTTTTCTTTTCTAAACAGATTGTAGGAAAGAAAGCCGGCTTCATTGCAGGGATTGTATTTCTGATCTTTGTGGTTCTGAGCAATGTTTTTGCAGCACAACAAAAGAAGGAATTGGTGGATCGTAATGAAGCTATAGTATTGTCTCCCAGTGTTACAGTACGTAGTACTCCGAGTGAAAGCGGCACAAGCTTATTTATTCTGCATGAAGGACGCAAAGTTGAGATAAAGGATAATTCCATGCGCGAGTGGAAAGAAATCCGTTTAGAAGATGGTAAAGTAGGGTGGGTACCTGCTTCCACGATAGAAGTGATTTAAATTGTAAGGTCTTCTATAATAGCTCGTATTAAGCGAATTTATTTTGTCTTATACGAGCTATTTTTATACCTGTTTTTTTAGGTTCCTTACAGTTCTTTGTTTGGATAGAATTTGAAAAAAGGTTATTCAATTGTCTATTTTTCTTAGTGGTAATATTCTTTTTGAAAAAAGATAAAGAAATAATTTGTTTTATCTTTTTTTTTCCTTAAGTTTATAGCGTGATAATAAAAAACACAGAGTATTAACCATTAAATTTATGAATATGAGAACAATAACATTTAATGAACTTCGTAAGATTAAAGACTCATTGCCCAGCGGTAGTATGCATAGAATAGCTGATGAACTTGGACTAAATGTTGACACAGTACGAAATTTCTTTGGTGGACATAATTTTAAAGAAGGAAAATGTGTGGGGATTCATTTAGAGCCAGGGCCTGATGGCGGTTTGGTTATGATTGATGATACTACTGTTTTAGACCGAGCTTTAAAAATTTTAGATGAAATGGCAGGCGAAACTGTAGAATCCGTTCGGGCTTAAGAAAAGAAAGTAAAATAGAATCCCAATTGCTGACAAACAATTGGGATTTCTTATTTGTTTAAATCTTAAAATCAATGACGTATGGAAGATAAATTAGTAACATTAGCGATTCTGACGTACGCGAAAGCGCAGATACTGAAGAATGTACTTGAAAATGAAGGTATTGATACCTATATCCACAATGTAAATCAGATACAGCCGGTTGTGTCTTCCGGTGTGCGTGTGCGTATAAAAGAAAGTGATTTGCCCCATGCTTTGAAAATTACTGAAAGTTCTGCATGGTTATCTGAAGAAGTAGTAGGAGGGAAGCCACCCAAAATAAAGGAAGTAAGCAATAAAGTCCTGATTCCGGTAGATTTCTCTAATTATTCTCTGAGAGCATGCGAATTTGGTTTCAATTTTGCTCAGAATATAGGAGCAGAAGTTGTATTACTGCATGTTTATTTTACTCCTATATATGCAACTTCTTTGCCGTATGGAGATGTTTTCAACTATCAATTAAGTGATGAAGAGAATGTTAGGAATATCTTACAGAAAGTACACTCTGACTTAAATGCTTTATCTGATAAAGTAAAAGAAAAAGTGGCTTCAGGAGAATTTCCGGATGTGAAATATACCTGTGTGCTTCGTGAAGGCATTCCTGAAGAAGAAGTTTTGCGCTATGCCAAAGAGTATCGTCCGCGCATAATCATAATGGGGACACGTGGTAAAAATCAGAAGGACATAGATTTAATCGGCAGTGTTACTGCTGAAGTTATTGAACGTAGTCGCGTACCAGTGTTAGCTATCCCGGAAAATACTCCGTTTAAGCAGTTTGCTGAAGCCAGGCGCATTGCATTTATCACCAACTTTGATCAACGCGATTTGATTGCTTTTGACTCACTAATTAGTAATTTGAAGCCATTTAAATTCTCTGTATCTTTTATTCATCTTGCTGATGTACAAGATACTTGGAATGAAATTAAATTAGCTGGTATCAAGGAATATTTTCAGAAACAATATCCGCAATTAGAAATACATTATGATGTCGTGAAGAATGATGACTTTTTGAATAGTCTGGATAATTATATTAAGAGCAATCATATTGATATTATTACATTAACTTCATATAAGAGAAATATATTTTCCCGTTTGTTTAATCCAGGCATTGCCAGGAAAATGATTTTCCATTCTGATACACCGTTATTGGTGATTTACGGGCGTCCAAGCTAATTGGAATTTCCTGAGTTGTCGCGATGTAATCAACGTTATGTTTAATATATAATGCGATTATTCAAAATTCCCCCTATTTCCAATGATAAAATAACAATTCTCATATAGAACTGGATAAAACTAAAAAACCTAATCAAAAGTTTGATTAGGTTTTTTAGTTTTTAGAGATGAGCAAAAATTCCTTATTGCATCATCTTCTCTATTTCTTCAAATTCCGGACCCATATCCAAGTTGTAATATACTCTATACAAGCCATTCAGCCATAAGTCTTTCTGATCAGGCTTCAGTTCTCTTGCTTTTTCGTAATTAGGTTTTGCTTTTTCGTAGAAAGCTTTCAAAGTAGCTTGATCTTCTTTGTATTTGGGATCATTTACATCTGTTGTAGCTTTCTCTGAGAAATCTTGTGCCTGAAGGCAGTAAATCAATCCAAGATTAGAATAAGCTTCAGCATAATTAGGATCTACTTCTGTTGTTTTCTTATAGAATTCAATGGCTTTATCGTAATCTTTCATGTTGTGATAAAGATATCCTTTCACATACAAATAGAATGTGTTATTGGGATCTTTAGCCAACATATCGTCAGCAAATTGCATAGCTTCATCGTACTTATTGTTATTGCTATAATAATCAATCAAGTGACCGAAGAAGAATGGATGTTCAGGATACTTTTGGATACCTTCTTTCAAAGAAGCAATCCATTTTACAGTGTCACCTTCAGCTTTTAATGCTGTAGAAACAAATTCCATGGCATATTTTCCTACTTCCTTATCATCTTTTGCATAGGGAGCATATTTCAATACGCTGGGATAATCTTCCAATTTAGCGGCAGCTAAACTTGCATAGTAAGCAATCTGTGGCAATACAGTATCTGTTTGCAACAAGTTTTCTTTCTCAAACATTGGATTTACTGCGATATCAATATATGTTGCAAAGAAATCGAGCGCCTTTTTATTGTCTTCTTTTGCAGCATCACCGTCTTTTTGTGAAGCATTATTGAAGAATTGGATACCACCATTAATCAGATTACCGCGTTCTGCCAAGATTGCAGCAGAATTTGACTTTCTATATTTGTTTTTGATTTTGCCCTTTTCATCAGGAATCTGTGCCAATTCATCACATTTGAAGTAGTACTTGCACATGTTCAATGCACTATTATATACTTGAAGAGTGTCATAAGGCTTTCTCAAGTAGGCATTTTCCATTTCTTTCTCACTTCTTTTTCTTTGAATAAGACCTGCTACATCCCATGCCTCCGGTTTGTCCTTTGTTTCGGGATTAGTCAAGGCTTCATTGATCAGTTGCTCTGCTTTGGCAAAGTCTGGTTTAGTCTCATTGGCAATACTTTTGGCCTCTTTTATATTCTTCTCTTGGGCAAAAGTAAAGCCGGCGGCGAGCAATAAAACCACTGAAAATAGTACTCTTTTCATGATTGTAGAAAATTTTAAATTAATATTATGTCTATTCTTCATTTTCATTATTTGCTTCATTTTGAGAATTTTCCGTAGTATTTTCATCCCCTTCTGCCGGAAGTTCTTCTTCGTTTTCTGAGGTGACTTTACATACAGAACCGATTTCATCGTTTCGTTTTTCAAGATTAATCAGACGGACACCTTGCGTGGCACGACCCATAATACGAACATCAGCTACTTTCAGGCGAATAGTGATGCCGGATTTATTGATGATCATCAGGTCATTTTCGTCTGTGACAGACTTGATTGTTACCAATTTACCCGTTTTGTCGGTGATATTCATGGTCTTTACACCTTTACCACCACGGTTGGTCTTACGATAATCCTCAATGTCGGAACGTTTACCATATCCTTGCTCGGATACAACCATTATTGTTTCTGTTTCAAGGTCTTTAATGCAAATCATGCCAACTACTTCGTCTTGGCCGTCTTCATCTAATGTCATACCACGTACACCGGTAGCAGTACGTCCCATAACTCTTACGGCACTTTCGTGGAAACGGATTGCACGTCCGTTGCGGTTGGCAATGATAATTTCGTTGTCTCCATCTGTCATGCGCACTTCGATAACGCGGTCGTCTTCACGGATGGTAATGGCATTGACACCATTTTGGCGAGGACGGGAATACTGTTCAAGCAACGTTTTCTTGATGACACCGTTCTTAGTACAGAATAGCACATAGTGGTTATTAATGAAGTCCTGATCAGTCAAACTCTTTACACGGAGATATGCATTGACTGCATCGTCGGAGTCGATGTTCAGCAAGTTCTGGATAGCGCGTCCCTTGGAATTCTTCGTTCCTTCAGGAATTTCATACACTTTCAGCCAGTAGCACTTACCTTTTTGAGTAAAGAACATCATGGTGTTGTGCATGGTTGCAGGATAGATATGCTCTACAAAGTCTTCGTCGCGTGTTTCAGTACCCTTGGAACCTACTCCACCGCGGTTTTGTGCACGGAATTCGCTCAACGGAGTACGTTTGATATATCCCATGTGCGAAATGGTAATAATCATTTCGTCGTCAGCATAGAAATCTTCAGGATTGAATTCTTCCGATGAATAAACAATTTCCGAACGACGTTCGTCTCCATATTTGTTTTTTACTTCGATTAATTCATCTTTAATAACTTTGCGGCAGAGTTCATCGTTGACGAGAATTTCTTCCAAATAAGCGATTTGTTTCTGGATTTCCTCATATTCAGCATGAAGCTGGTCCTGCATCAGTCCGGTAAGTTGGCGTAAACGCATTTCTACGATGGCGCGTGATTGGATTTCGCTTAATTGGAACCGTTCTATCAATCCAAAGATAGCATCATTCGGCGTTTTGGCAGCACGGATAATTTTGATTACTTCATCGATATTGTCGGACGCAATAATCAAGCCTTCCAAGATGTGTGCGCGTTCTTTGGCTTTGCGCAAATCATATTGTGTACGGCGAATTACTACATCGTGACGATGTTCAACGAAATATTTGATCAAATCTCTTAAGTTCAGCAAACGGGGGCGACCATGAACCAATGCTACGTTGTTGACACCAAAAGACGTCTGCAACATAGTCATCTTATAGAGCTTGTTCAGTACGACACTGGCATTGGCATCACGTTTTACGTCGATAACGATACGCATACCTTCGCGGTCGGACTCATCATTGGCATTGGAGATACCTTCAATTTTCTTTTCATTAGCCAGGTCGGCAATATTCTTGATCAATTCTGCCTTATTGACACCATAGGGAATTTCCGTAACGACAATCTTATCGTGTGTCGATCCGGTTTCAATTTCGGCTTTGGCACGCATGATTACGCGTCCGCGGCCTGTAAGATAGGCTTCGCGTACACCGCTCATACCATATATATAGCCTCCTGTCGGGAAGTCGGGAGCCTTGACGTAGGTCATTAGCTCTTCTACATCAATGTCGCTATTGTCGATGTAAGCGACGCAGGCATCGATAACTTCCGATAAATTGTGAGTCGGCATATTGGTTGCCATACCTACGGCAATACCGGATGCGCCATTCACCAGAAGGTTTGGAATACGGGTTGGCATAACGGTAGGTTCCTGCAAAGAATCATCGAAGTTATTTTGCATGTCGACGGTCTCTTTATCGAGGTCTATCATCATGTCTTCACCGATCTTCTGCAAGCGACACTCGGTATATCGCATGGCGGCTGCACTATCACCGTCCACGGAACCGTAGTTACCTTGTCCATCCACTATCATATAGCGCATGGCCCATGGCTGCGCCATACGGACAAGGGCACCATAAACTGAAGAGTCGCCGTGAGGATGATATTTACCTAAAACTTCACCTACAACTCTGGCCGATTTCTTATAAGGTTTGTCTGATGTATTTCCCAGTCCCATCATTCCGAAAAGAATTCTTCGGTGAACGGGTTTAAAACCATCTCTAACATCCGGAAGGGCACGTGAAACAATGACCGACATAGAGTAGTCAATGTACGATGACTTCATTTCCTCCTCGATGTTAATCTTTATAATTCTGTCTTGTTCAAGCATTTAAAAAGATTATTAATTATACATTTGCGGGTTTATGAAAAACCACGCTAAAGTACTGCTTTTTTACGATATACAAAAGTTTTCCTTCATAAACTTTGTTGTAAGTGCAGCAAATTAGTCGTAGCCAGCAATTTGTGTCGCGAAGGACGTTTTCGCGCCTAAAAGCTAAAACTGATAACTGCAATGATTTCAGAAATCATTGCAGCAACAATTTCAGAGATCATTGGAGCAATGATTTCTGAAATCATTCAAAATACCATTTTACGTATTTGCCGAAAGCTATATATAGAATAGGTATATAGGCGCTTGATGATTTATGGCACGGGATTTGTATATTATTAAAACAGTTAAATATGATACGATGAATTAATAAATGCGTATCTTTGTCGTGAATAACCTTTTAATTGAGGAGAATAAAAGAGTATGAATAATCAATTTTCGCAAAGAGTTTCTGATATCATTACTTATAGCAAAGAAGAAGCTAATCGGCTGAGAAACAGATATATCGGTCCGGAGCATCTTCTGCTTGGCATGTTGCGAGACGGCGGAGGAAAAGCTATTGAGATATTAATGAAACTGGATATAGATTTAAAGCGGGTGAAGAGCCGTCTGGAAAGCTTCCTGAAGGATGCTGAGGACGACACTCTCTTGCCTGATGCAGAAGTTCCCCTGTCTCCTATGGCAGCTAAAATATTGAAAATGTGTATGCTGGAAGCACGTCTATTAAAGAATGCAACGGCCGACACTGAGCATGTATTATTGGCTATCCTGAAAGATGGAGATAATTTGGCAGCTACCGTTTTGGAAGAAAATCAGGTAGACTATCAGTCTGTATTTGAACAACTTTCGATGAAATCGACCAATCCGAACGCTGGAATGGGATTTACGGAGGATGATGAAGAAGATGAAGAGGAAATGAACATGTCCCGTTCGTCACGTAGCAGTAACGGACCTTCATCATCTGCACAGACTGCATCCAAGAAGCCTTCTAACGATACCCCTGTGCTGGATAACTTTGGCATGGACATGACGCGCGCTGCCGAAGAAGGTAAATTGGACCCGGTTGTAGGACGTGAGCGTGAAATAGAACGTTTAGCACAGATCCTGAGCCGTCGCAAGAAGAATAATCCCGTATTGATCGGCGAACCCGGTGTGGGAAAATCTGCTATTGTAGAAGGGTTGGCACTGCGCATTGTGCAAAAGAAAGTATCGCGTATTCTCTTTGAAAAGCGTGTCGTGATGCTTGATATGGCCTCTGTTGTGGCCGGAACAAAGTATCGTGGACAGTTTGAAGAACGCATCCGTTCCATTATCAATGAGTTACAGAAGAATCCGAATGTCATCCTTTTCATCGATGAAATTCATACCATTGTGGGTGCTGGGGCTGCAGCAGGCTCTATGGATGCGGCCAATATGTTGAAACCGGCTTTGGCACGTGGGGAAATACAGTGCATCGGTGCCACAACCTTGGATGAATATAGAAAGAACATTGAGAAAGATGGTGCTTTGGAACGTCGTTTCCAGAAAGTGATAGTTGAACCTACCACTGCTGAAGAAACGCTGCAGATATTGAAGAATATCAAAGAAAAGTACGAAGACCACCACAATGTGAGCTATACGGACGAAGCTTTGGAAGCATGTGTCAAGTTGTCAGAGCGCTATATAACCGACCGTAACTTCCCGGATAAAGCAATTGATGCTTTGGATGAAGCCGGTTCGCGTGTACATCTGACGAATATCAATGTTCCGAAGGAGATTGAAGAACAAGAAAAGCTGATAGAAGAAGCCCGTAGCATGAAGGCTGAAGCGGTGAAATCGCAGAATTTTGAACTGGCTGCAAGCTATCGCGACCGTGAAAAAGAATATTCCGCACGTTTGGATGAGATGAAAGCCGAATGGGAAGCCCGGTTGAAAGACGATCGCCAAACGGTAGGTGAAGAAGAAATAGCGAATGTTATTTCAATGATGTCCGGTGTGCCCGTACAGCGTATGGCACAAGCAGAGGGCCTTAAATTGGCAAGTATGAAAGAAGATTTGCAGTCGAAGGTTATTGCCCAGGATGCTGCTATCGAGAAGCTTACAAAAGCCATTCTGCGTAGTCGCGTCGGTTTGAAAGACCCTAACCGCCCTATCGGAACATTTATGTTCCTTGGTCCTACCGGTGTCGGCAAAACACACTTGGCGAAGCAGTTGGCAAAGTATATGTTTGGTTCTGCCGATGCGTTGATACGCATTGATATGAGCGAGTATATGGAGAAATACACCGTATCTCGTATGATCGGTGCAGCTCCGGGATATGTAGGTTATGAGGAAGGCGGACAGTTGACTGAAAAGGTGCGTCGCAAGCCGTACTCCATTGTTTTGCTGGACGAAATAGAAAAAGCCCATCCGGATGTATTCAATATCTTGTTGCAAGTGCTGGATGAAGGCCGTTTGACTGACAATTATGGCAGAACCATTGATTTCAAGAATACGGTTATCATCATGACTTCAAACATTGGTACCCGGCAGTTGAAAGAGTTCGGACGCGGTGTGGGCTTTGCGGCACAGAATCGTACAGATGACAACGAACACTCTCGCAATGTGATTCAAAAGGCTCTGAATAAGACGTTTGCTCCGGAATTCTTGAACCGTCTCGACGAGATTATAACCTTTGATCAGCTTTCTTTGGAGGCTATTACAAAGATTGTAGACATCGAGTTGAAGGGGTTGTACGACCGGGTTGAATCGCTTGGCTATAAGCTGATTGTAGATGATGACGCTAAGAGATTCCTGGCAACGAAAGGATATGATGTGCAGTTTGGTGCACGTCCGCTGAAGCGCGCTATCCAGACTTATGTTGAAGACGGTCTTTCCGAGTTGATTATCTCTTCCGGATTGCAACCGGGTGATGCCGTAAATATCTCTGTAGATAAGGAAAAAGAAGAGTTGAGTATCCAAAAGGCATAGCTCTCTTCCTCTTATGAAACAGTCAAAATGTCAGTCCTTGCGGGTTGGCATTTTTTTTGTTTTCTTTTTGCCGTAACACTAAAAATATAAACCAAATAATATAAATGTAGTATGCAAAAAGGAAATATTGGGGTAACTACCGAGAACATTTTCCCCGTCATCAAAAAGTTTTTGTACAGCGATCATGAGATTTTTCTTCGCGAGTTAGTGTCTAATGCCGTTGATGCCACTCAGAAGTTGAAGACACTGTCTTCTATCGGTGAATTCAAAGGTGAAGTAGGCGATTTAACCGTACATGTTTCTTTGGGAAAAGATACGATTACCGTATCCGATCATGGTATTGGCCTGACTGCAGAAGAAATCGACAAATACATCAATCAGATAGCGTTCTCCGGAGCCAATGACTTCCTGGAAAAGTACAAGAACGATGCAAATGCCATCATCGGTCACTTCGGACTTGGTTTCTATTCTGCCTTTATGGTGGCCAAGAAGGTTGAAATCATCACTAAATCCTATCAGGAAGGTGCCCAGGCTGTGAAGTGGACTTGCGATGGTAGTCCTGAGTTTACGATTGAAGATGCAAAAAAGGAAGACCGCGGTACGGATATCGTTCTTTATATTGACGATGATTGCAAGGAATTCCTTGAAGAAGCACGTATTTCTTCCCTGTTGAAGAAATATTGTAGCTTCCTCCCTATTCCTGTGGCCTTCGGCAAGAAGAAAGAATGGAAAGACGGCAAGCAGGTTGAAACAGCCGAAGATAATATAATCAACGATGCAAATCCTTTGTGGACACTGAAACCCAGTGAGTTGAAAGATGAGGATTATAAGAAGTTCTATCGCGACCTTTATCTGATGTCCGACGAGCCATTGTTCTGGATTCATCTGAATGTGGATTATCCGTTCCATCTTACAGGTATTCTGTACTTCCCGAAAGTAAAGAGCAATATCGAACTGAATAAAAACAAAATACAACTTTATTGTAACCAGGTGTATGTGACGGATTCAGTGGAAGGTATCGTTCCCGACTTCCTGACTCTACTGCATGGTGTGCTCGATTCACCGGATATTCCGTTGAACGTATCCCGTTCTTACTTGCAGAGCGATGCCAACGTGAAGAAGATTTCTACATATATCACAAAGAAAGTATCTGATCGTCTGCAGTCTATCTTCAAGAACGACCGCAAGCAGTTCGAAGAAAAGTGGAATGATTTGAAGATCTTCATCAATTACGGAATGCTTACTCAAGAGGATTTCTATGACAGAGCCAAAGATTTTGCCCTTTTCACCGATACCGACAGCAAGCATTATACTTTTGAAGAGTATAAAACGTTGATCAAAGACAATCAGACAGATAAGGACGGAAGCCTGATTTATCTGTATGCCAACAATAAGGATGAACAATTCAGCTACATCGAAGCAGCTAAAAACAAAGGCTACAACGTGTTGCTGATGGACGGCCAACTGGATATTGCATTGGTGAGCATGCTGGAGCAGAAGTTCGAGAAAGTCCGCTTCACTCGTGTAGATAGTGATGTGATTGACAATCTGATTGTTAAGGAAGAAAAGAAAGGCGAAACTTTGGAAGCCGGCAAGCAAGAAGCCTTGTCTGCCATCTTCAAGAGCCAACTGCCGAAGATGGATAAGACAGAGTTTAACATCATGGCACAAGCCTTGGGAGAAACTGCTTCTCCGGTTATGATCACTCAGAGCGAGTACATGCGCCGTATGAAGGAAATGGCTAATATCCAGGCCGGAATGAGTTTCTATGGCGAAATGCCTGACATGTTCAATCTGGTATTGAACTCAGACCATAAACTGGTGAAAGAGGTACTGGCAGATGAAGACAAGGAATGTGCAGCTGCTGTTGCTCCGGTTCAGAAGGAAATGGAGGATGTGGACAAACGTCGCAATGAGCTGAAGAAGAAACAAGAAGGCAAGAAGGACGAGGATATTCCTACAGCCGAAAAAGATGAGGTGAACGAACTGGATAAGAAGTGGGATGAACTGAAAGCCCGGAAAGAAGGCATATTTGCAGGTTATGCAGCTAATAACAAGGTGGTTCGCCAGTTGATAGATTTGGCACTACTGCAAAATGGAATGCTGAAAGGTGAAGCTCTGAACAACTTCGTCAAGAGAAGTATCGACCTGATAAAGTAAGCCCCTTTAAATTTGCATATATAATAGATGCAAGGGTATTGTGATTCGTAAGAGTTGCAATACCCTTTTTTATTTCTTTTTGCTGCTGTCATTACGTTTTTTTCCGTTGAATACGAAGTTTTTGGAAACTATTGCCTATATTTGAGCATTGAACGTTTAACATATATTTTACTCGGAATATCATAGACATGAAAAGGTTTCTTCTGTTTTTGTCATTTCTTCTATGTCTCTTGCCGCTTCTGCAAGCTCAGAAGGTGGGGCTTGTGTTGAGTGGCGGTGGTGCAAAAGGTATGACGCACATTGGCATTATCCGGGCGCTGGAAGAAAACAACATTCCCATTGATTACGTTACCGGGACGTCTATGGGAGCCATAATCGGTTCTCTCTATGCTATGGGATATTCTCCGGATGATATGGAAGCATTGCTGCGTTCGCCCGACTTCAAACGCTGGTACTCCGGTAAGGTAGAGCCGGAATATGAATATTATTTTAAGAAAAACCGCCCTTCGCCGGAGTTCTTCAATATTCGTTTTGCCTTTAAGGATTCGATGCATGTAAAGCCGCAGATACTTCCTACCAGTATGGTCAATCCGATACAGATGAACCTGGTATTTGTAGAACTGTTTGCGCGTGCTACGGCTGCATGTGACGGTGACTTCAATAATCTCTTTGTCCCTTTCCGTTGTGTTGCTTCCGATGTATACAATAAAAAGCCGCTTATCTTGAAGAACGGTGATTTAGGGGACGCTGTGCGTGCTTCCATGAGCTTTCCGTTTGTCTTTAAACCGATTGAGATAGATAGTGTACTGGCTTATGACGGAGGTATTTACAACAATTTCCCTACAGATGTGATGCGGGAGGATTTTCATCCGGAAGTTATTATCGGCAGTGTGGTAGCTGCCAATCCCAGTAAGCCTAAAGAGAATGACTTGATGAGTCAGTTGGAGAATATGATTATGCAAAAGACAGATTACTCCATTCCGGACTCATTGGGGATAGTGATGAATTTTAAATATGATGACGTCAATTTGCTGGATTTTGACCGTTTGCAGGAATTGCATGACATTGGCTATAACCGGACTATCAGCATGATGGATTCTATAAAAAGCCGCATTCATCGAAGGGTGAACCCCGATAATGTGCGTCTGAGGCGTCTGGTCTTTCGGAGTAATCTGCCTCAATTCCGCTTTCGGGATATCTATATAGACGGAGCTAATGCCCAGCAGCAAGCTTATATCAAGAAAGAATTCCATGATGAAGATTATGAGGTCTTTACTTATGAGGACTTGAAACGCGGTTATTTCCGCTTGCTGGCCGACAATATGATATCGGAAATAGTTCCTCATGCCGTTTATGATTCTGAATCGGACTTGTATGAGTTGCATTTGAAAGTCAAGATGGAAGATAACCTCTCCGTACGGGTGGGCGGAAGTGTTTCCACTACCAGCTCCAATCAGGTGTACTTGGGACTGGGATATCAGAACCTGAATTATAATTCGAAAGAATTCACTTTCGATGGACAGATAGGCAAGGTTTATAATAATGCCCAGTTTATGGCGAGGATTGATTTTCCCACCCATATTCCGACGTCTTATCGTTTTATAGCCTCTATCAGTACGTTCGATTACTATAAGAAGGATAAATTATTCTCCAAGAATGACAAACCGTCATTCAACTCGAAAGACGAGCGTTTCGTAAAGTTTATGGTTGCCTTGCCTTTCCTGGCTAATAAGCGTGCTGAGTTTAGTTTGGGGTATGGCAAATTGGAAGATAATTACTTTCAATCCAGCATTATAGATTTTGATAAAGACCGTTCCGATAGAAGTACTTATCGATTGTTTGGGGGATCTATAGGTTTTTATGGAAGTACTCTTAATACACGGCAATATGCCACCAAGGGATATTTAGAAAAGCTGGTTGCCCAGATTTTCACAGGAAAAGAGAAATTTGATCCGGGAAATCCAAAGGAAAGAAGTTCTGTAAAAGACCGACAGTCGTGGCTGCAAATTTCTTATATGAAAGAAGCTTATCATACGATGGGGCCTAAATTCACGTTGGGATGGATGGCAGAAGCATTGTATTCATCGAAGAATTTCTCTGAAAACTATACGGCAACAATGATGCAAGCGGGAGAATTCTCACCAACCCCGCATAGCAAATTGGTGTATAACCAGGCTTTCCGTGCCAATCAGTTCATGGCGGCCGGTATTAAACCGATCTATGTATTGAATGACATGTTCCAGTTCCGTACCGAGTTTTATGGTTTTATGCCGATTTTTCCAATAGAAAGGAACAGCCAGAATAAGGCTTATTATGGAAAAGCCTTTTCTCACTTTGAATATATGGGAGAAGTTTCAGTAATCTGCCAACTGCCTTTTGGTGCCATATCAGCTTATGTAAATCATTATAGCTCACCGAGAAGGGAGTGGAATGTGGGATTGAGCATCGGTTGGCAATTGTTTAACTACCGCTTCGTGGAATAAAATTTCTTCAAAAAAAGTTTGCGCATAGTTTGCTAATTCGGAAAAAGTACGTATCTTTGCACCCGTTAAACGAAAAGGCCGCGTAGCTCAACTGAATAGAGTAGCTGACTACGGATCAGCCGGTTACAGGTTTGAATCCTGTCGCGGTCACAAGTTTTCATAATATAAAAGGGTCGCGTAGCTCAACTGAATAGAGTAGCTGACTACGGATCAGCCGGTTACAGGTTTGAATCCTGTCGCGATCACAAAATCCTCTGCAAGTTTTCTTGTGGAGGTTTTTTGTGTGAACACCATTCTTCTTCTACCTGTTCGCAGCAGCTCTGCAACTTGTTGTATACAACAACGCCACCAGCTTGCGTCAATACTGCAAACTGATGGCGTCTTTATAGCTTAATTTTCTGTTCTTCTGTTTTTAGCACTTGATGTTCAGCTCGTCCAGAATCTTGCGCATGGCCTCAAAAGTGGTGATTCGCGTGGGTACCAATGGCAGTCGGAGCTTGTTTTCAATCATTCCCATTACATTCAACATGGCTTTTACGCCTGCAGGATTGCCATCCACAAACAAAAGCTTGAATAATTCTGCAAATTTATGGTGAATGGTCAATGCATTTGCGTAATCTCCACGTAATGCCAAACGCACCATGCGGCTGAATTCACGCGGAAAAGCATTTCCAATCACAGAGATAATGCCGACTGCTCCTAAGGTAATCAAGGGGAAGGTAATGCCATCATCGCCCGAAATAACATCGAAATTGGCAGGTTTATTCTTGATGATATCATCCATTTGTGTAATGTCCCCCGAGGCTTCCTTGATAGCTATCACATTTTTGAAGTCACGTGCAATGCGCAAGGTAGTTTCGGCTTTCATGTTCACACCGGTACGGCCGGGAACGTTGTAAAGCACAATAGGCAAGTCGGTTGCTGCGGCAATTGCTTTGTAATGTTGGTATATACCTTCTTGCGAAGGCTTATTGTAATACGGAACAACGGAAAGAATCGCGTCGACTCCGGTGAAATCATCGTTTTTCAGTGTTTCTACTATGGCACGGGTATTATTTCCACCTACACCAAGCAGAATAGGTATTCTTCCGTTCACACGTTCGATGACCATTTTCTTGATTTTCTTCTTTTCATCCTCCGTCAGTGTCGGAGTTTCTGCCGTGGTGCCAAGCACGCACAGAAAATCGGTATTGTTTTGAAGTTGATAGTCTACTAAACGCATCAACGCATCATAGTCAACGCTTTCATCCTCTTTAAATGGAGTGATAAGCGCTACCCCCATTCCTTTCAATCTTGTCTGTATCATGAGTATTATAAAGTAATCTCTAATTAAATGACTCGCAAAAGTACGAATTTTTTCGATTTCCCCTACAAATATAAGCCATAAAAAAGCTTTTCGTAGAAATTTGTTAGGATATCAGGGCTAAAAACTCATCTTCGCTCATTATCTTCACCCCTAATTTCTGGGCTTTTTCCAGTTTGGCAGGCCCCATATTTTCTCCCGCCAGGATAAAGCTGGTTTTGGCAGAGATGCTACCTACGTTTTTCCCTCCGTTCTTCTCGATCAGATCTTTGTATTCGTCTCTTGAATGGTGGGCAAATACGCCGCTGATGACGATGGACTGACCTGCAAGCTTATCGGTATATCCGCTTAGGTCTTCTTCTTTCTGGAAGAATTGCAATCCGGCTGTTTTTAAGCGGTTTACCAACTCCCGATTGGATGGATTAGCAAAATAAAGAATGATGCTTTGCGCTATTTTTTCACCGATTTCATCGATGTTTTTCAGCTTTTCAAGATCGGCATCTTCCAATTCCTCAATGTCTCTGAACGACTTGGCAATCTTCTTGGCAACGGTTTCTCCTACAAAGCGGATGCCCAATGCAAAAAGCACTCTTTCGAAGGGAACTTCCTTGCTGGCGGCAATGCCTTTAATGATGTTGTCGGCAGACTTTTCCCCCATTCGTTCCAGGTTCTTGATGTCGTCTGCTTTTAGTTGATATAGGTCTGCTGTATCTTTTATCAGCCCCAGCCGATAGAACATGTCCACGGTTTCCGGTCCCAGTCCGTCTATGTTCATGGCCTTACGGCTGATGAAATGCTCTATTTTGCCTTTTATCTGGGGCGGGCAAGCTGTTTCATTGGGGCAATAATGGGCCGCTTCTCCTTCGTAACGTATTAATTTACTGCCACATTCGGGGCAGTGCGTGATGAATCTTATCTTTTCACCGATAAGTATGCTGCGGGCGTCTTTATCCACTCCGGTTATTTTCGGAATGATTTCTCCGCCTTTTTCCACATAAACCATGTCGCCTATGTGCAAATCCAGTCCTTCTATGATATCTGCATTATGGAGGGAGGCTCTTTTCACGATGGTGCCGGATAGCTGTACGGGATCCAGATTGGCCACCGGAGTTACGGCACCCGTACGTCCTACCTGGTAGGTTACCTTATTCAGGCGTGTCAATGCCCGTTCTGCCTGAAACTTATAGGCAATGGCCCAACGGGGGGATTTAGCGGTGAAACCGAGGTTTTTCTGCTGCTTCAAACTATTGACCTTTAGCACAATACCATCTGTTGCTACTGGCATATTCTTGCGTTCGGTGTCCCAATACCGGATGTATTCGAATATCTCTTCCAGGCTGTGTGCTTTTCTCATGTGCTCTGAGATTTTAAATCCCCAGCTGGCTGCTTTTTGCAAGTTCTCGTAATGTCCGTCACAAGGTAATTCTTCTCCCAGCAAATAGTATAAATAAGCATCGAGTTTGCGCGAAGCTACGATAGCAGAGTTTTGCAGTTTCAATGTTCCCGAAGCCGCATTGCGGGGATTAGCAAAGAGCGGTTCTTCCCGTGCTTCTTTTTCACGGTTCAGCTCTTCAAATACAACCCAGGGCATCAGGATTTCCCCTCTGATTTCAAATAGCTTAGGATAGTCTCCATGCAGAACCAGTGGGATGGTACGTATTGTTTTTACGTTATCTGTCACGTCATCGCCTTTTTCACCGTCACCACGGGTGACGGCGCGCACCAGCTTACCGTCCTCGTAAGTCAGCGAAATAGAAGTACCGTCATACTTCAGTTCGCAGCAGATTTCAAAGTCTTCATTCAGTGCTTTCTTTACGCGGTCGTAAAAGTCTGTCACCTCACTTTCGGAATAGGTGTTTCCTAATGAAAGCATCGGATATTTATGTGCTACTTGCGTGAAATTCTTGTTTATATCGCTTCCTACGCGCATGGTAGGCGAATTGTCATCCTGATATTCAGGATGTTCCTTTTCCAGATCTTGTAGCTCACGCATCATGTCATCAAATTCCTTATCAGATATCTCGGGAGCATTCAGAACATAATAATTGTAGTTGTGCCGATGCAGCTCGGCACGCAGTTGGTCTATCTTTTCCTTTACAGTCATAGCGATTTCGGATTGTTTGAACGCAAAAATACGGGTTTCTACCCGAATATTTGTATTTTTGCAAAAAATTAAAGTTTATGCGTATCGACATCATCACTGTTTTGCCGGAGATGATTGAAGGCTTCTTCAATTGCTCCATTATGAAACGTGCTCAGAATAAAGGGCTTGCAGAAATTCATATTCATAATCTCCGCGATTATACGGAAGATAAATATCGTCGTGTAGATGATTATCCTTTTGGAGGCTTTGCCGGAATGGTCATGAAGATAGAGCCTATTGAGCGCTGCATCAATGCCCTGAAGGCTGAACGGGAGTATGATGAGGTGATTTTTACCACTCCGGATGGCGAGCAATTCGACCAGCCGATGGCGAACACCTTGTCGTTAGCCCAAAACCTGATTATCCTTTGTGGTCATTTCAAGGGAATAGACTACCGTATTCGCGAACATTTCATAACCAAAGAGGTGAGCATCGGCGATTATGTGCTGACTGGAGGTGAGCTGGCCGCTGCCGTAATGGCAGATGCCATCGTGCGTATTATTCCCGGGGTCATTTCCGATGAGCAGTCCGCTCTTTCCGATTCCTTCCAGGATAATTTATTGGCAGCTCCTGTATATACGCGTCCTGCAGAATACAAGGGTTGGAAAGTTCCGGATGTTTTACTCTCCGGCCATGAGGCAAAAATTAAGGAATGGGAGCTTCAGCAGTCATTGGAAAGAACCCGAAAACTGCGCCCAGATTTATTAGGAGAGTAATTTACTGATGTAAATAAAAAGAAAAAGGACATTCTTGTGGGAATGTCCTTTTTTATGAAATATAGTTGCGAATGGCAATCTTCTGTTTTTAGTTATACCTCAAGCGCACCGATTATTTCTTGTACAGACTTAAATCCGTGTCTCTCAAGATAGTCATTGATACCTTCTGCCACCTTCACCGTTATGGCCGGATCTATGAAGTTTGCCGTACCAATTTGGATGGCAGAGGCGCCTGCAAGCATGAATTCCACTGCGTCTTTCCAGTTCATGATACCTCCCAGACCTATGATGGGGATTTTTACCGCCTTGGCAACCTGCCATACCATGCGCAATGCGATGGGCTTTACGGCTGCACCGGACATACCTCCTGTGACGGTAGAAAGCACGGGACGCCTGCGCTCTGCATCTATGGCCATTCCCAGTAGCGTATTAATGAGCGACACGCTGTCTGCGCCACCATTTTCGGCTGCACGGGCTATTTCCGTGATGTCTGTAACGTTTGGTGAGAGCTTTACGATAAGTGTCTTTTTGTAAACTGAGCGCACGGCTTTTACCACTTCTTCGGCTCCTTTTGTTGTGACGCCAAATGCCATTCCACCTTGCTTCACATTAGGGCAAGAGATGTTCAACTCTATGGCAGGAATTTTGTCAAGTTCATTAATGATCGAAGCCGTTTCTACATAATCTTCAATGGCAGAACCCGAAACATTCACAATCATGTTCGTCTGTATGTCTTTGATGCGTGGATAGATGTGTTCAACAAAGTAATGTACACCCTTATTCTGCAGTCCTACAGCGTTTAACATGCCCGAAGGAGTCTCCGCCATGCGTGGATATGGGTTGCCTTCACGTTTGTGAAGGGTAGTGCCCTTTACAATTATACCACCTATTCGCGATATATCGATGAAATCGGCAAATTCTTCACCATACCCGAATGTCCCGGATGCCGTCATAACCGGGTTCTTCATTTGTAGTTCACCAATGTTTACACTTAAATCTGCCATAATAGTTTGTTTATATTAAAAACCGGACCTTCTTTACATACACACAAATGGCCTTCTGTGGTATTTTCCACACAGCATAGGCAAGCGCCTATACCACACGCCATCATATTCTCCAGAGATACCTCGCAGTTGATACCTTTACTTTTGGCATATTTTGCCACGGCTACCATCATCGGCTTCGGACCGCAGGTGTATATTTGCTCAAAGTTCACCTTATTTAATATAGAGTGCTGGGTTACGTAACCTTTCTCACCATGGCTGCCATCTTCTGTGGTAGTATAAACGTCTCCATAAGCGGCAAACTGTTCCAATTGAAGCAAATCCTTGTCACTCCTGGCACCCAGCAAGAAGGTGGGTTTGTTGCCGTTTTTAGCCAATTGTTCACCTAAATAAAGCATAGGTGCCGTACCTACACCTCCACCTACTAATAAAAGCTTGTCGGAGGGCTTTTGGGGCATTGTGAAGCAATTTCCCAAGGGAAGCACTACATTAATTGTATCACCGTTTTGGGCTTCTCCTAAACGCTTAGTTCCGTCACCTACAAGTTGAATAAGAAACCATACTTCATTTCTTTGTCTATCTACATAATTGATGGAAATGGGACGGCGTAAAAAAGTAGCTGGTGAGCCATCCACACGGATCTCTGCAAATTGTCCCGGAAGCATTTCCGGAAGCGGGGACGAAGAAGTCAATTTCAGCAACACATAGTTGGCATGCAATCGGACGTTTTCAGTCACTGTCAGATCTAAAATATATTTTTTCATATTATCTATAAAGAGGAATATTGTCTTTCGGGTACAAAGATACGGGAAATTGTGTAAACTGTTATTCTTACTCCTTAATTTTCGGGCTTGAATGTTTCATAGGTGTTATCATCAAAGAAAATTCTTATTTCGGTGATTTTTCTTGGAGGTCTTTCTTTGTAGATAATCTCTTGTTTTACAATCTCTTTAGGGGGGGGTTGTACTGTTTCTAATGCAATTTCCTTGCGATTTTCCATTTCGCTCGGCTCATCGGTCAGATTTTCCGGATTCTCAGCAAATAGAGGATAGTCGAATTCACTGCTTCCTGCAGAATTAGAATTGTTACTCATGCTGCCTTCTCCGGTAAGTAACCACTCAAGATTAATGTCGGTATACCGTTGGTGTAATCGAAGAATCACTTCTGTACTTGGATACTTGTTACGGGGACCTAAGATATGTGAAATTGTAGCTTGGGCTACACCGATACTTTCGGCGAATGCACCAGCTGTTAATTTCTCCCGGTCCATGATCATTTTAAATCTGTCTTTTATGCTCATGATATAGGTGTGATTACAATTGTATTTTGATTTTAATCGATTACAAAAGTAAAAAATAGAAATCACAAATGCAAATTAAATCTGTAAATACTCAAAGTTTACAAATGTATACTGTGTATTTCAATAGTAATGCGTACAAATGTAATCCGTAGTAATAGAGTAAATAAAAGCTCTTATTTAAGCTTTAATTATATTGTGTAATTCATTGGTATACAACTGTATATATATATCATATTTCATTGATGCAAGTGTATTACAATTGTTTTTATGTGTTTCTTTGCATTATTTTGCTTGATACTTCATTATAATAGTATATAATTTTGATATATAACATATTATAGCATAAATAAGATGAGGTTAACCCCCTACTCTATATATTTGTAATCTGTATCTTCACTAGTTTGAATTTGGCTGTTTACAATTGTGTTTTACGTTGTTGTGTTATTATTGTAATATTAAAAATGTATTTAAGTACAAATGTGAAATGTATGTTTTTACAGGAGTAAATACTGGCTGTTGTAAGAACAACTATTTTATCTGTTTGAATGGTGAAATGGATTTCGGTAAGTCATCTGTTTGGAGGAAAATAGGTGACACTAAAGAAAAATAGTGAGGGTTATTTTCTTGTTTGCTCTTTAACTAGTGAATCCTTGCTCTATTTCCGTACGAATGACCGATTAATTGAGAAAAAACGATTCTGAGAGGCTTATTTTTGATTTATATATCTGAAAGAAAGGATATTACGCCCAATTTTCTTGTCAGTGCAGATGTTCATTCTAGAAAAAAGGGAGAATAATCTCCCTTAATGTGACAAAATGGTACGAAATAGATCTATTTTACGATTTTCCTTTTTATAGGAAAAAGAGAGTTTATTGAAGAATCAATGCAGGATTTTAAAGACCAGTTCCCGAAGAATATCTCCGTCGCTTAAGGAAGAATTAGCCACTCCCTTAGACTTGGCATCGGCATATCGGATCTCTCCGATTATTTGCATTGTCTTTACGCCATTGTAGCGTCTCATGGCGCCCATATATTCACGAGACTGCCACGGGCTTCTTAAACCTAAGAATGTGGCAATGCCTTGCTCCGACTTATCCGGAGCATAATAAGCTAACATTAGATTGGAGAAGAACCCAAAAAGTAAAGATAAAGTCATTTGAATGGGATTTGTTTTGGGATTTTCTTCAAAATATTTTATTATCTTATTAGCTTTTAGTATGTCCTTTTCTACAATGGCGCTACGGAGTTCAAAGTTATTATAATCCTTGCTGATTCCTATGTTACGCTCTATCTGTTCGGGGGTGACGCGTGTCTGACCTTTTGGAAGAGTAATAATCAGCTTTTCCAGTTCTCCCGTAAGGCGGCTGAGGTCAGTGCCGACGAAATCAGCTAGCATGGAAGTAGCTTTGGGCTCAACATCTACGCCTTTGCGTTTCATATAAGAGGTGATGAATGCCGGGAGTTGGGCATCCTTTACCTTCTTGGATTCAAATAATACCCCTACTTTTTCTATTTCAGCAGCTAACTTTTTTCTTCTATCCAGCACGCCGTGTTTATGGCAGATGACGAGGATAGTAGAGTTCAATGGCTTTTGCAGGTAAAACGAAAGCTCATCCATATTGCGGATGGCTTGTGCTTCCTTGACGACAACAACTTGACGTTCGGACATCATCGGATATCGTTTAGCAGCATTGATAACGGTAGCGATATCAACGTCTGCGCCATAGACAACGGTCAGATTGAATTCTTTTTCAGTATCGGTGAGAACATTGTCTATGATGTAATCAGAGATAAGGTCGATATAATACGATTCCTCGCCCATAAGGTAGTAGACGGGACGGTATTGCTTGGCCCTTAGCTCTTTCAGAATATCATCGCATGTCGTTTCTTGTTTTGCCATATTACCAGTCGAACTTCAAGTGTTTCACTGTTTTCTTTTCATCAATGATCATGCGCAAGGATGCAATACCGATTTCAACATGTTCTGCCACATAATTCTGGGTGACTATATTATCGCTTTTATCGGTCTTTACTCCTTCCGGAATCATGGGTTGGTCGGAAACCAGCAAAAGAGCGCCGGTAGGGATATGATTGGCAAAACCACAACTGAACAGGGTTGCAGTTTCCATGTCGACAGCCATTGCACGGGTTTTCTTGAGATATTCTTTAAAATTCTCATCATGTTCCCAAATACGGCGGTTGGTGGTATAAACAGTGCCGGTCCAATAGTCACGGGCATAATCGCGGATAGCGGAAGAAACGGCACGTTGCAGCATAAATGCCGGAAGTGACGGAACTTCGGGGGGAAAATAGTCATTAGAGGTACCTTCACCACGGATGGCGGCAATAGGAAGAATGAGATCCCCTATCTTGTTTTTCTTGTCTATACCTCCGCATTTGCCCAAGAACAGGCAGGCCTTAGGCTGGATAGCACTCAGTAAGTCCATAATGATAGCGGCATTAGGACTTCCCATACCGAAGTTGATGATAGTCATTCCTTCTGCACTGGCAGAGATCATATTGGCATCTTTGCCAAGAATGGGAACATTGAACTTCTCCGCGAATATTTCCACGTACTTGTTGAAGTTGGTCAACAGAATGTACTCTCTAAAATCCTCCAGACTACGTTTTGTATAGCGGGGCAGCCAATTAGCTACGATTTCTTCTTTCGTTTTCATCAGATTTTATTAAATTTGCTCCGAAAAGACTTTTAGGAGCGATTATTTAACTCACAAAAGTACAAAAAAAAGTAGAAACTGGAAATTAAAATCGAATGAAACAACATTTATTACTATTGCTATTCTGTTTGTTAAGTAGTGTTTTGTGGGCGCAGGGAAAAGATAGTGATAGCGTTAGTTGGGCGGATGCTGCAAAGGAAATGCAAGCAGGGCATTATGACAGAGCCTGCAGTCTCTACGTTGACTTGAGTAATCTTACAATATCTACTTTCCAAGAAATAAATTCGCGTGAGGTAAAAGATTTGCGGAATGAATATTCTATAGATGAAGTGCTGTTGCAGAAGAATCTTCATCAAAGCCGTCTGCTGAAGCTGACATGGGTTGCCGGTATTGTCCTTGTAGGAATGTTTGTTATTTGCTTTTTCTATATAAGAAGGCAAAACAAGTTGCTGGCCTGTTCCCGTGAAGAGTTGAATAAGGCAAAATTGCTGGCTGAGGACTCTATCAGAAACAAAAGTCTATTTCTTTCCAATATGAGTCATGAGATAAAGACACCGCTGAATGCCCTCTCCGGTTTTGCAGAAGTGCTTACCATGCCGGGAATTGATGAAGGTACGCGGAATCAATGTAATGAAATCATCCAGTTGAATTCCGAACTGCTATTGAAACTGATAAACGATGTGATAGACATATCGTGCCTGGACATTGCCAATATGAAGTTCAACATAAAACCCTGCGAGGCAGTTTCGCTTTGCCGGAATGTGGTGAAGACACTGAGTTCCATCAAGCAGACAGATGCTGAAATTCTTTTCGAAACCGAATTGACTTCGTTGGAACTGGATACCGACATAGAGCGTCTGCAACAACTGCTGATTAATCTGTTGGTCAATGCAACCAAGTTTACCAAGGAAGGTACCATAACCTTGAAACTGGAAAAGACAGAAGATGGAAAGGCGCAATTTTCGGTGACTGATACCGGTTGCGGCATTCCGTTGGAAAAGCAGGCGCGCATTTTCGAACGTTTCGAGAAGTTGGACGAAAAAGCTCAAGGCACCGGATTAGGCTTGTCCATCTGCCAGCTTATTATCAAGCGTTTAGGAGGAGATATATGGATTGATTCCAACTATACGCAAGGATCCAGGTTTGTATTTGTTCACCCCTTGAAGCAGGAGATGCGGTTATGAAAAAGATAATATTTATCATCATCTGCCATCTTTTGGCGGTTACTACTATAAAGGCTGAACAACCTTCTTCTACTTCGGACAGCCAGTTGCGCGACAGTGTATTCCGAGTATCTGCCTCTATGACCCAAGATACCTTGCGCGTGAAGTTCATGCGAAAAATATTCCAGCAAAATATAGGCAAAGAGTGGGCGAAAGAAATTCTAGACTCCGCTCTTGTCTGGTCTGCTCGTAGTGAATATACCCGAGGAGAGTTGGGAGTCTATTTCGACTATTATCGTCATTACAAGCATCTGGTGGATACGGCACAGATGAGTAAATCATTTAAGCAGTTGGAATTCTTTAGTAAGAAATACAAGGATTATGATCTTTATTTTATTACTTGGGGAGACATGCTTCAATTTAATATTGTTCGCGGAGATACAGAATATGCTATTCTGGAAGCGAAACGCATGGAAGAAACTGCCCATAAACTGAACAATACCAAAGGTATTTTATACTCTCGTCTGGCTGTAGCCAGAGCTCTCAGAGGAGCTAAGCAAGAAGAAGAGGCTATTGCCAAATTCAGGGAAATATTGGAAATGCCCGATTTCCCGGATATTGACCGACCGATGATTTATAGTGAGATTGCGGGCATATACATGTGGCACAATGATAGCGAAAAGGCAATCGCCGAACTGGAAAAAGGACGCGAGGTGGCATTGCGTAATGGGACTCGGAAATTGCAGCAGGAAGAATCTCATAGGGGCATAATGCTGAACCTGGAATTGTCTTTCTGTGAAATCTACTTGTCTGTTCCCGATGCTGAGAACTTGCAGAAGCACCTGAAAGAGGTGCAGAAGTATTATACTCCGGACTGTTTGTTTTCTTTTTACATAAGATACCATACGGTTTGGGCCGGCTATTACAGTTTGGTGCATGAGTGGGATGCTTGCTTTCGCGAGTATGATTTAGCTTTGGATCATTTCAAGGGAACACAGCCCTTGCATGAAATGTCTATACGGCTTATGAAGGCACAAGCTTTTCAGGATGCCGGACGGCATAAGGAAGCTGCCGAAACATATAGCCGTGCCGCGCTTGAAATGGACTCTTTGAACCGGGATATCCTGCAACGTCATGGAGAAGTGCATCGTGCCAATTATGCCATCCGCCAGGCTTTGCTGGATAAGACAATGGCGGAAAGACATTACAATCAGATATGGGTAGCGTTGGTCGTTATACTGGTAGTTGCATTGGCGATATGGCTGGTGCGTGGATTGTATGTACAGCGAACACTGCGTCGTTCGGAACGCGAGACACGCGAAGCGCTGGAGACAGTAGAAGCCGCCAATAAGATGAAAGAAGTTTTTCTGCGAAATATTACTTATGAAATCAGAGTGCCGCTGAATGCTGTTGTAGGATTCTCCGAGTTGCTTTCCGAAGATAGCGGTCTTTCAGCCGGGCAGATGCAGGAGTATGCAGTATTGGTAAAGAAAAATGCCGATCATTTGTCTCAGCTGATATTCGATGTACTCGACCTCTCCCGTTTGGAGTCGGGTATGATGAAGTTTAATGTCCAGGAGTATGATGTCGTACAATTCTGCCGTGATGCCAAGATGATGGTAGAGATGCAGGAGAACAATACCGTGCACATAGAGTTTCATACAGAACTGGAGAATCTGCCGATACAAGCAGACAGCACCCGCTTCATGAAGTTGCTGGTCTCCGTCCTCTCCGCTCCGATTGATTATGAAGATCAAGCCTCTATAAGCTTCTCGCTTGCGAGCGAAGCCGACAAACTGGTAATAACCGTGCAGGGCAGTCCGTTGCTGGAAGTGGTAGACGACAAAGAACAGCACCGTATACAACATGATATCAACCGCCTTTATCTGAAGACGTTTGGAGGCAATTATATCCTGAATAAAGAGGAACGGAAAATTATTATTATTTACCCTATTGGAGCTCATTAAGCATATTGTTATGTGAGTTTGTTTGGCTTTATATTCAATTAGTTGTAATTTCTTCTTGATTCTCATGATTTTTGATTAAATTTGTTCCCTAAGGATTTTAGGAGTGATCATTCAGTCCCAAAAGCTTCAAAAGTAGAAGAAGGAAGTAGAAACAGGAAATAGAAATAGAATGAAACGACATTTATTGCTACTATTATTACTCTTTTTTTCAAGTAATGTCTTGCGCGCTCAAGACGAGCAGTTGCGTGACAGCATTTTTGACAGATACCATTCCATGACAGATACAGTCAGTCGTATCGAGTTCATGCGCAATATGTTGCAGAAGAATATCGGAAAGAAATGGGCGGTGGAATTGCTCGATTCTGCCTTGACATTAACTGCCGGTAACCGCTACAAAGAAGAAGAAGTCGGTATTCGCTATGACTACTACCGCCACTATAAATATCAGGCAGATACATTGCAGATGAACAAGGCTTTCGGAACATTGAGAGCCGTCAGCCGGAAGTACAAGATGTACGACCTTTATTTTGCGGCATGGGGGGATATCCTTCAGTTCAGCACGGTGCGTGGAGATACGGAATATGTACTGCTGGAAGCCCGACGTATGGAAGAAGAAGCGCAAAAGTTAAACAACCGGACCGGTATCTATTACTCCATGTTGACCACAGCCAGGGCTCTGCGCGCTTCCAAGCACGAAGATGAAGCCATCGAAAAATATAGGGAGACTCTGGAACTGCCCCATCTGGACAAGGTAGACAAAGCAACGGTCTATAACGAGATTTACACCATCTACCACCTGAAAGGAGAATACATCATGGCCATCTCCGAACTGAACATGCAACGCAGCATGATGGAGCAAGCCCTGGCAGAAGCACCGGAAAAAGCAGATAGCTACAGAGATAAGTTGCTGGACATGGAATTGTCCTACAGTGCGGTTTATCTGGATACTTCCGACCTCGATAACCTGCTGAAGCACTTGAAACAGGCTGAGAAATACTATTCGCCGAACAGTTTGTTTTCCTATCGCATCAAGTATCACATTATGTGGGGTGGTTACTATTGCCTGACTGAAAAGTGGGACAAAAGTTTCCGTGAGTATGATGCCGCTCTGGCATCGTTTGACAACACGCAGCCATTGTTCAAGATGACAGTACGCATGATTAAAGGGCATGCCTTGAAATATGCCGGAAGATATAAGGAAGCTGCCGAGAACTATCTTCGCGGTGTGCAAGAGATGGATTCTCTGAATCGCGACGTGCTGCGCTTGCATAAGGAAGCCCACCAGGCAAACTATATCATACGTCAGGCGCTGCTGGATCGGGCAACGGCCGAGAAACGGTATTATCTGTTGTGCGTGGCATTGATTGCAGTAGTGATTATTGCCTTCTCGATATTGCTGTGGCGCGCCCTCTACGTGCGCCGTATTTTGCGTAGCTCGGAGCAGGAGACGCGTGAGGCTTTGGAGACGGCAGAAGCAGCCGACAAGATGAAAGAAGTCTTTTTGCGCAACATCACTTCTCAGATACGGGTGCCGCTCAATTTAGTGGTAGGCTTTTCAGAGGTGCTTTCTACAGAGCAGGATCTTTCACCGGAACAGATGGAGGAATATGCGGGACTGGTGAAGAAGAATGCCAATCAGCTTTCTCAATTGATCTTCGATGTGCTCGACCTCTCCCGTTTGGAGTCGGGGATGATGAAGTTCACGGTGACGGAATGTGATGCAGTGCAGTTGTGTCGTGATGCCAAGATGATGGTAGAGATGCAGGATGGCAATGCGATCCACCTGGAGTTCTACACAGATTTGGATGTGTTGCCAATTAAGGTAGACAGCGGGCGCTTCATGAAACTGCTTTCGTCAGTGCTTTCCGTTTCGGGCAGGCATCGGGAAATGGCATGGGTGGACTATACACTGAGCCGTGAAGCAGAGATGCTGAAGATTGTGGTACACGGAAGTCCGCTATTCAGGCTGACGGAGGAGGAAGAACAATCGCCCGGGATACAGCACGACATTAACCGGTTGTTCCTGGAGACGTTCAAAGGGAGCTATATTTTGGAAAAAGAAGGCCACACGATTGTTATTACCTATCCTATTTGAATGTAGCTTTATAATATTTGATTAATTTTGTCCTTCGAAGAACAAGGACCATAAAAGTAAAACAGGATGAAACATTGCATATTACTGTTATTATTGTGTTTGTCAAGCAGTATTTCTCGGGCACAAGAGTATGTTCAGAAGCAGGATAGTGATAGCTTGCGTTGGGCAGTTGCCGCCCGGGAGTTTCAAGAGGGACACTATGAGAAGGCATGTAGCCTGTATCTGGATTTGAGCAACTATGCGATAGCCACATACCAGGACATCAATTCGCGCAAGGTAGAAGACTTGCGCAACAAATTTTCAATAGATGAGGTACAGTTGCAGAGAAACCTTCAGCAGAACCGCTTGTTGCGTCTGATATGGATTGCCGGTATCATTCTTTTGGTGGTATTTGTGGGATGTTTCTTCTACATCAGGCGGCAGAACAGATGGCTGGCGCACTCTCGTGAAGAGTTGAACCGTGCAAAGGCTCTGGCCGAAGAGTCTATCCGCAATAAAAGTCTGTTTCTGTCCAATATGAGCCATGAGATAAAGACGCCACTGAATGCCCTCTCCGGCTTTGCAGAAGTGCTGACCATGCCCGAGATTGATGAAGCAACGCGTGAGCAATGTAATGATATTATCCAGTTGAATTCGGAGTTGTTATTAAAGCTGATAAACGATGTGATAGATATCTCCTGTCTGGACGTTGCCAATATGAAATTCAATATCAAGCCCTGCGATGCCGTAGCTCTTTGCCGGAACGTGGTAAAGACCTTGAGTGCCATCAAGCAGACTGATGCTGAAATGATATTCGAGACAGACTTGGACGTCTTGGAACTGGATACGGATGTAGAGCGTTTGCAGCAGTTGCTGATCAACCTTCAGGTCAACGCCACCAAATTTACGAAACAAGGCAGCATTACGCTGAAACTGGAAAAGACTGACAACGGTATGGCGAGATTCTCGGTGACAGATACCGGCTGCGGCATCCCCCTGGAAAAGCAGGCCCGCATCTTCGAACGTTTCGAGAAGTTGAATGAGAAGGCACAGGGAACCGGTCTAGGCTTGTCCATCTGCCAACTGATCATCAAACGCCTGAACGGGGATATATGGATAGATTCCGAATACACCCAAGGCTGCCGTTTCGTCTTCGTCCACCCCTTAAAGCAGGAGGTGCGTTCATGAGGAGAAGAAGTACAGCGAACATTTAAATTATATAAGCCTATGTTATCATTGAATTTGCCTGCATTTGATGTCAAAGTAGCCGAGAGAGACGGACGGACCGTTATCTTCGATGCCATCCGTCGCCGTTACGTGGCCTTGACACCCGAAGAATGGGTGCGCCAGCATTTCGTTCACTTCCTGCTGGAGCATAAAGGCTATCCGCAAGCATTGATGGCAAACGAGGTGCAGGTACTGCTCAACGGAACAAAGAAACGCTGTGACACCGTGCTGTACCGACGGGACTTGACGGCACGCATGATTGTGGAGTACAAGGCGCCCGACGTAGAAATCACGCAGAAAGTTTTCGACCAGATAACCCGCTACAATATGGTACTGAAGGTCGATTACCTGATAGTGAGCAACGGACTGCAGCACTATTGCTGCCGCATCAATTACGAGAAGAATAGCTATACTTTCCTGCAAGATATCCCTATGTACGGGGATTTATAACGAAATCGCTTCGTATACCATTTTAGAAATTGTGGCGATGATGGCTGCGTTGTCTTTGTCGGTCTCGTACGAGTCTGTCACAAAGACGGCGATGTAGTATCTGCGACCATCAGGCAACGTGATGAAGCCGGCATCGTTGTCGGCAACCTTCATGCCGGTGGCGTCGCGGTCGGAAGAGCCGGTCTTGTGTCCGATTGTCACATTTGTAGGCAGCGAGGCTTTCAGTTTATCGGCACCGGTTTGGGTTTCTATCATCGTTTGCAGGAGGAAATTCTTGTATTGGGGAGCAAAGAGGGACTTTTCTACGGCTATTTGCAGCAGGCGGGTTACTTCGGAGGGCTGGCTCCAGTTGCGCCGGGGATTATTGGTGGCGTGCATTTCGGCTTCGGTATCTATGAGCTGGCAGTTGAGGATGCCCAGACGTTGGATGTAACGTTGGATGTGCTTCATACCACCGGCATAGTCGATGAGGATATCGCAGGCATTGTTATCGCTTTGGGCAATGCTGTATTTTAGAAGTTCTCCGAGTGAGATCGTAAAGTCTTGGTCGGGAAACTTCTGCCGCAGAGGACTGTATGTATTTGGAAGCATCTGCGAAGCTTTTATGAAAAGAGTGTCTTCCAGGGAGATGCCCGCTTTGTCCATCTTATCGAGTACCGCCAGGGCGATGTGGAATTTGAAGACGCTGAGCAGAGGAAAGTGGAGTTCGTTGTTGTACTGAATCGTTTCACCACGGTCGGTCAAGACAGCGACGCCGATGGTGGCTTTCTTGCCTTTGGCGTATTCGGCAATTTGTTTTTCCAAAGTTTCGGTCTGCGCATGCAGGCCGATGGACAGGAAAGCGGAAAGCAGAAAAACAAGGGAGATTCTGAGTTTCATATTCAAAAGAATTGTTGGAGAATTTGTTTTGTGGACAAAGATAGTAATATCTATTAAAAAACGCATCATCTGTTGGCCCCAAACGCATGATGCGTTGAAGGCTTACAGATGATGCGTTTGGGGTGAACAGATGATGTGTTTCGGGCAAACGGATGATGCGTTACCGTCGCTTGCTAAATCTCTCCTGTAACTTCTGCATCAGTTCATAGAAATTCGGAATATACACCGTGGCGAGCAGCGTGTTCATCGCCATGCCGAAGACTACCGCAGCCCCCAGTGCCACGCGGCTCCCCGCTCCTGCTCCCGTAGCGAAAAGCAGCGGCATCACACCGAAGACGAAGGCAAGTGATGTCATCAGGATAGGTCGCAGACGGATATGTCCCGCCTGGAAGGCTGCTTCGCGGATCGAGTTGCCCTGCGCACGGAAGTCGCGGGCAAACTCCACAATCAAAATGCCGTTCTTGGCAGAGAGTGCGACGAGGAGGATGATACCGATTTGCGTATAAATGCTCACCGGTGTGCCCATGACGTAACAGCCCAGCATGGCACCGAGCAGCGCCACAGGCAGTCCCATCACTGCCGCTACGGGGCTGGTCCAACTCTCGTATTGCGCAGCCAGCACCAGGAATGCCACCAGTAGCGCCATCAGGAACACAGTGCTGGTGGTCGATGATGCCTGCGTTTCCTGGTAGGCTACCGATGTCCACTCGTAACCGAACTCGTCGCCCAACTGTTCCTTAATCAGGCTTTCCACTTCCTTGATGGCATCGCCCGAACTGCTGCCCGGAGCCACATTGCAGGTCACGGCAGCCGTGGAATACATGTTGTAGCGGTTTATCTGGTCCATACCCAGCTGTTCTTCCACCCGTGTGAAAGACGAGAAAGGCACCATCGCACCGGAAACATTTGGCACGCTCAACTTCAGCACATCGTCGATGACGCGTTGTGCGCGGTCGCCCGCACCAAGTTTCACCTGATAGATGTGGCCGAATTGCACGTAGTCGTTTACGTATGCTTCACCCATGTAATACCCCAGTGCGGTAAAAACACTGCTCAGCGGAATGCCCATCATCTGTACCTTGTCGCGGTCGATGTTCAGCAAATATTGTGGCACGTCGGCCTGATATTGGCTGCTGACGCTGGCCAGAGCGGGATAACTGTGATAATTCTCCATCAATGCCTCTACGGCACGCTGCATTTCACCGGAACCGAGGTTGTTGCGATCTTCAAGTTGGAGCTGCAAGCCTCCGGTAGCTCCCAGCCCCGGGATGGCTGGCGGAACCATGGCGAAGATTTCGGCTTCCTGAATGCCGTAAACCTCCATATTGAAGCGGTTTACCACAGCTGCTGCGGTATGCTCTTTCCCTTTCCGCTCCTTCCAGTTTTTCAGTACCACGAAGTAAGTGGCAGCATTGCTCTGCTCCCCGCCTCCCATCACGGAGAAGCCGAACACGCCGATGTAGTCTTTTACTTCCGGATAGGTATTGAGGATGGCATTGATCTGCTGCCCCACGGCTTGCGTACGTTCCAGACTTGACGCCGGAGGAAGCTGTATCACGGCAAGGAAATACCCGTCATCTTCTTCGGGTACGAAGGTAGATGGCCACTTGACGAACAACAAGATGGCAATCAGTGTGAGTACTGCATACGAAATTACTGCCAAGGCCGGACGTGGCAGCAGATACCCTACTACTTTGTCATAGGCGCCTTGTGCCTTGTCGTATAGCCGGTTGAAGCCTTTGTAAAGCGGGAATTTGGAGGGAGCGGTAGGTTGCAACATCAACGCACAGAGCGCCGGCGTCAGAGTCAGCGAGTTGAAACCGCTCAGCACCGTGCTGGCGGCAATAGTGAGGGCAAACTGCTTGTAAAGCTGTCCCGAAATGCCGCTGATGAGCATCGTGGGCACAAACACGGCGAGCAGTACCAGCACCACGCCTACGATAGGGCCGGTAATCTCCCCCATCGCCTCCGTCACCGCCTGCCGCGCGCTGTATCGGCCTGTGTCCAGCAGGCGCGTGGAGTTCTCTACCACCACTATGGCGTCATCTACCACAATGGCAACAGCGAGTATCAGTCCGAAGAGCGTCAGCGTATTGATGGAGAATCCGAAGAGTGACATCACCGCCAGCGTACCGATGAGCGACACCGGGATGGTGATGCAGGGAATGATGACCGCCCGCCAGTTTTGCAAGAAAAGGAAGATGACGAGTACCACGAGCAGCGTCGTCTCAAGGAAGGTCACCATCACTTCGTCGATGGAGGCGTGGATAACGTCCGTGGTATCGAGCGTCACGTTGTACTGGATACCTGCCGGAAAGTTTTGTGCAAGCTCTTTCATCCGGGCCCGAACGCCTTTCGATACATCCAGCGAGTTACTGCCCGGTTGCTGGTAGATGGCAATGGCGGCGGTGGGGCGGCCGTCGAGTTGCGACACTACACTGTAAGATGCCGAGCCTTGGTCGATATGGGCCACGTCGCGCAGGCGGAGCACCCGTCCTCCTGCCTCGGTGCGCAGAATGATGTTACCGAATTCTTCGGGCGAAGTCAGCCGGCCTTTCACGGTCAGGCTGTATTGGTAGGCATTTTTGTTGTCGGTACCGATGGGCTGGCCCACGTTTCCGGCACTGACTTCAACGTTTTGCGTCTGTATGGCTTGGTAAACGTCCTGCGGCGAAAGGTTGCGGATGCGCAGCAAGGCGGGGTCGAGCCAGATACGCATGGAGTAGTCCCCCGCTCCCATCACATTGACGGCACCTACGCCGGGCACGCGCGTCAGCTGGTCTGTGAGGTTCAGTTTGGCGTAGTTGCTGAGGTAGAGTCCGTCGTACTCGGGGGTGTCGGACTTCATGGTGAGGAACATCACAATGTTGCTCGATTGCTTTTGCACTGTGACGCCCTGCACCACTACCGGCGCCGGAAGCGACGATTGTGCCACACTGACGCGGTTCTGCACCTGCACGGTGGCCATGTCGATGTCCGTGCCCACGGCAAAGGTGATGGTCAGCGAGTAGGCGCCCGAGGATGAAGAGTTGGAAGACATGTAGAGCATGCCGTCCACTCCGTTGACTTGCTGCTCGATGGGGATGCCCACCGTTTGTGCCACCGTCTGCGCATTGGCTCCGGGGTACACGGCGCTGACCGTCACGGTGGGCGGCGTGATGTCGGGATATTGTGCGATAGGCAGTATGCCCAGTGTGACCAGTCCTGCCACGACAATGAGCAGCGCCAGCACAGTGGCAAATATCGGACGGTCTATAAAGAACTTTGAGAACATAATCGTTAAGGGTTATAGGGTGATAAAGTGATAGGGTGATGGGATGATAGGGTGTCGGGTAGAATGTGCATTCCGTCCCTTACCTTCATCAGTGCTTTGGTGACGTAGCGTTCCTGCGGGGCGAGTCCCTGCTTCACTTGGCGGAGGCTGTCGCCTATCAGCTGCCCGGTTTCGATGTGGCGGTAGCGCACGATGTTGGAGTCGTTGACTACGTAGACGAACTTGCCCAGTTGGTCGGTGCCGATGGAGGCATCGGGTATCAGCACGGCATTCTTCTGTTCTCCGTAAGGCAAGGTGATGCTGACGTAGAGTCCGCTTTTCAGCAGTCCTTTCGGGTTGTCCAGTCGGGCGCGGATGTTCAGGGTTCCGGTGTTGAGGTCCACATTGGGCGAAAGGTAATCCAGCGCGGCAGGATAATTCAGAAGCCCGTCCTCACCCAGGCTGACGGTGACGTGGCGGGGAATGCTGTCTCCCTGCTGCATCAGCATGGAGAGCCATTGGTTGTCGGCTACGTTGAAGTAAGAATACAGATGATCGTCCTTGTAGATGGTGGCCAGTACCACGGGTTGCACGCTACCGCTGACGTAACTTCCGGCATCTGCCAGGTTGCGGCTCACCGTTCCGTCGAAGGGGGCGCGAACGGTGCAGTAGCTAAGGTTGGTGCGTGCCGTATTCAGGGCAGCTTCCGCATTGCTTACCGCAGCTTGCGAGGTGGCTACGTTCGATTGCGCTTGCAATACTTGTATCCGGCTGACGGCATCGCTCTTTACAGCTTCTTGCATGCGTGCGTAGTTGCTTTGGGCATACTCCAGGTTGGCTCGGGCGGTGTTGAGCTCGGCTTCTGCCTGGCTTACATTGTCTTGGTAGACCGTCGGCTCGATGACAAAGAGTACTTGCCCCTGCCTCACGCGGCTGCCGGGTGCGTAGGCCACGGTTTGCAGTGTTCCGCTGACTCTGCCCACGAGGTCTACGGTCTTTTCGGATGTCAGGTAGCCGGGATATTCTTTGGTCAGCGTAATGTCTTGCACGGTGGGACGGGCTACGCTTATCTCGGGAGTCGGCATCGTGCGTGCCGCTTCTTTCTTGTCCCCGCATCCGGCCAATAGCGGCAGGAGAAGCAGGGAGGTGTACATTAGATTCTTCATATCAGCTTCTTTAGTTTATTTATACTCTTAGTTATTTAGGGGGAATCTGTAGCTCATGGCGCTTCTATAAATGAAAATCCAGGCAACCGAACGTTACATTTGCCCCGATTTTTCCCGGGGGAGGCAACCGAACGTTACATTTGCCCCAATTTTTCCCAGGGGATACAACCGAACGTTACATTTGCCCCGATTTTTCCCGGGGGATGCAACCGAACGTTACTTTTGCCTCAATTTTTCCCGGGGGAGGCAACCGAACGGCGCCGCATCTTAAAAAGCAATCCTTGCCGATTCGCATTATCTGCCCGACCACCCCCCTCCCAGCGCTTGGTAGAGCGATATCAGCTGTATCAGCGAGTTGCCTTGTGCCTGCACCAATTGGTTTTCGTATGTCAGCAACGAGCGCAGGGCATCGAGCACATTCTGGAAAGGCGTCAACCCTTGTTTGTACAGGTCGAGAGACAGGTTCAGCGTCTCCTCCCCTTGGTGGCAAACTTCACGCATGGCTACAATCTGCTGTATGGAGTTGCGGTAGGCGTTCATGGCATTGTCCGTCTCCTGCACGGCAGTCAGCACCGTCTGATTGAACTGATGAATGGATTCATCCAGTTGTGCACGCGCCAGCCGGGTGGCATTCAGTAGCTTACCACCGCTGAAGAGCGTCCAGCTCAGGCTCGGAGCTATCTCAAAAGTCATGCTGCTGCGCTTGGTCAGGTCTTTCAGGTCGTGCGAGGAGTAACCTACGGAACCTTTCAGAAATACTTGCGGCAGCCAGTCGCTTTTCGATGCACCGAGCAGGGCTGCTTGCGCGTTGACTTGGCGTTCGGCTTGGCGGATATCGGGGCGGCGAAGCAACAAGTCGGCAGGAATACCCATGCCGACGGGTTCCATGTAGTCGGGCAGCTTGCCGGATGTCTCTAATATAGGGCGGATATGTTGGGGATAAGTACCGAGTAAGATTGCAAGGGTCGTGATGTATTGGTTGATGCCCGCTTCCAGTTGGGGGATGGAAGCTTTGGTGCTGTAGTATACCGATTTGGCTTGGGAGACGTCCAGTTTCGATACCAGTCCCGTCCGGTAACGCACTTCGGTGATGTTGAGTACTGCTGCTTGGGTATTGCAGTTGTGCGTCACAACGCTCAACTCTTGTTGCAGTTCGCGCAGGTTGACGTAGGCGGATGCCACTTGGGCGCAAAGGGATATCATGACGGAAGTATATTCCTCCCTGCTCGCAGCGAAGTTTTCGCGTTGCGCCTTCACCCGTTGGCGTATGCTTCCGAATACATCGATCTCCCAACTGGCATTGAGCGAGGCGCTGTATGCTCCGGTGATGGATTGCGGCAGCTGGCTGACGTTGCCGCTGGTTTGCTGGCGCGCCCATCCGCCGTCCAGGGAGACGGAGGGGAAAAAGTTACTGCGCTCTATCCGCAGATTGGCTTTTGCCATTGCCATGCGGTCCAGGGCAGAGAGTACGGAATAGTTCTGAGTGGATGCCGCGGTGATGAGAGAGTCCAGCATCGGGTCGCCGAATGCTTTCCACCATTGGTCGTCTACGGGCTGTATCTGCTCGCTGAAGAGAGTGTCATCTCCGGGAATGGCATGAGAGACATCAGTCCCCCAGCCTTGTGGAAGCGGCTTTTCCAGATAGCGGTCGCTTTTCTGTGCCATTGCCGCAGAGCACAGACATAGAGTGAGCAGCGCAGTGCTCCAGGATTTTATCTTCATATAAAATAAAAAGGTTTAGGTTGTTATCTTGGGATTGATAACAACCTAAACCTTTATTTGTTTATCGCCTGTCATAAAGAGAAGAATCTACTCTCTTTATGTGCAAAAGAAGTTTAGAAAGCGTATCCGAAACCTACATTCAGGTAGATGGGATACATGGCAAAAGTAATGGTGTTGAAGTCTTTCTTGAAGATGTCATTCATGCCCCACGTGAGGTCGGCAAAGACATTCAGGTGCTTGAAGGCACGCCAGTCTGCACCGGCTTGCAGTCCCCAGGCAAACTTACGCATATCACCGGTGAAGTTGTAAGTGGCAATGGCACCGTCTGTAAAGTTCACTTTCTTTCCGGTAGGGTCTCCCTCACGCAAGTAACCTTCGTACACATAGCCCGAGAACTCTCCATCCATCAGGTAGGATACGTAGGCACCCAGTCTGGCTCTCCATCGTGAACTAATTTTATAGGCTGCCAGCACAGGTACTGTAAGATATGAGTTACGTACCTTAGTCTGCACACCGCCCGTCCAGTTTCCTTTCAGACGATTGCCGTCGCTCCCGATGATTTCCATGCCGTAGTTCTTTACCGTTGCTTTGGTAATCATATTTTTAGTTTCCAGCCTTACACCGGTTATTACCCCCCATTGCTTCTTTTCTCCCAGCCATTTGATGGCATTTCCTTCTATTATAAAAGCCAATGTGGGGTTGTAGGAGTCGATGCTTCGTATTTCTACGGGTAGTGGCAGCGGTGCCGTTCCGCCAATACTGATGCCGGCCCTTATTTCATATTCCCATCCATGCAGAGCCGCGTTTATTAACGTCTGGTTCTGGCTCTCCTGGGCGCACAGAGCGATGTGCATGCTACCTGCCAGTGCGATGAATGCTATTATTCTTTTTATCATGATGTCTTAGTCTATAGAGTTGTTTATTCGTAAATCAGTTCCACTTCATCTATCAGCAATGTGCTTCCCGGTGCACCTTCGAAGGTGGCGCCGTCCTTGCTCGAAGCAAATATGATACTTATCTTGTATCCGCCACTTGCCAGCTTGTCTTCATCAATCTTCTTTCCGTAGCGTTCGTAGTCAAAAGGAATGTCAAAGTATTCCCATTTGTCCGTCTCGTGCGGGTCTGATACTAAAGCGAGGGCCACCATGTTGGGATGTCCGTAATTGTTGTTCGGCAAGGTACCGTCCAGCATATCAACGTCTTTTGTCACTTCGTAGAAGATGGCGTAGATATTGAACATATCTTTCCGGGAGGTATATCCCCCGTTTTCGTAAAACTGTTCTCCGGCTTTGTATTTGTAATAACCGGTCAGCCGCTGGGGTTTGTTGTAGAAGGGCGTTCCGAAGCGGGTGGCTCCAAGCGGATTGCTAATGGCGTTCAGCATGTTGAAGCTGCCGATGAATAAGTTTCCGGCAGCAATAGGCATCTTAACCATCTCTCCTAAAGAGCCGGTGAGCTTTGTTTCCAACTTTACGCATTTTCCTACTTTCCCGTCGGCATACTGTACGGTGGGATACTCATCGGTTGCAGCGCTGCCCATGGCAAAGTTGAATCCTTCGTTGCCGCTTGCCCATGTCAATTCATCATCGTTCAGTTCTTCGTAGAATTGCTGGTATTTGCCTTTAATAAGTCTGACCTTCTCAAAGTGGAACGTTGTCGGGATATTACTTGCTTTCTGTTCCCTGACGCTGACGGCATAAACACGCTTCCAACTCTTGTCTTCCGAGGTGACGGTATAGCGTACCGGGTTTGTAAAGTCCTGACTACTCCCGCTGGCAGGATCAATGGTAGCACCGGGAGTCAGTTCGAATATGGGACTCAGTGCTGTGAGATCCGTACCCTCCTTTACATTGATGCGTACCGGATAGGCATTTAAAACTTCGTCGTAAGACGGGTTTAAATCTATGTATGAGTTTGCCAGGATATCATCCTGAAAGGATATCCCCGTTATATCTGCTTCCGCATTGGGAGCTTCATCCTTTATGCACGATGTTACCAATATTCCGAAAAGCGAATAAAGGATGAATAATTTGTTCAGTCTCATGCTTCTTTTTATTTAGTTCTATTAATTATTAGCTGGCAAAACTACTTCTTTTTTCTTAAATGGCAGGTTTCTGTGAGTTTATTTAACAAAAAACGGTGACAGATGTTTATCCGTCACCGCCTTTATTTCGTTTCTACAGAAGAATTTTACTCTGCACTTGCAGCTTTCTTTCTGCTTCTTGTTGGTTTCTCTTTCACAACTTCTACTTTCTGTTCGGGAGCTATACCTGCCAGTTCCGGGTCGATCATGATACGGCCGCAATATTCGCAAACAATGATTTTCTTACGGGAACGGATATCCAATTGTCTCTGGGGCGGGATTTTGTTGAAGCAACCGCCACAAGCATCACGCTGTACATATACAATACCCAATCCGTTGCGTGAGTTCTTACGGATACGCTTGAAAGACTGAAGCAGACGCGGTTCGATTTTTGTTTCGAGCTCTTTGGCTTTGTCTCTCAGCTTCTCTTCTTCCTGCTTGGTTTCGGATACGATTTCATCCAACTCGCTCTTCTTTACATCGAGGTCTTTTTGTCTTTCTTCCAAAGCAGCAGTGCTTTCTGCCACTTCCCGGGATCTTTCTTCTTCCTCTATGGCAAATTCCTTGATACGCTTTTCGCAAAGTTCTATTTCCAATGTCTGGAACTCGATTTCTTTGCTCAAGAAGTCGTACTCGCGGTTGTTGCGTACGTTGTCTTGTTGGTCTTTATATTTTGCTACTGAAGCTTTTGCTGTTTCAATTTCAACTCGCTTTCCGGCGATAGAAGACTTCAACTCGGCAACTTCTGCCTTAATTCTATCAATACGGGTGCTCAGACCGGCTATTTCGTCTTCTAAGTCCTGCACTTCCAGCGGAAGTTCACCTCTCAACGTCTTGATTTCATCAATTTTAGAGAGCATAGTCTGCAATTGGAACAATGCTTTCAGCTTTTGCTCTACTGTCAATTCCTGGGGATCTTTTTTTGCTTCTTTAGCCATTTTACTTACATGTATTTTATGGGATTTGTGTTTACTTTGGTCATTTGGACTTCAAAGTCAGGAAACAAATCCCGGATTATTGTATAAAATATTTCTTTCGTATATTGTTCGCTTTCATAATGCCCTATCTCTGCCAGCAGTATGTCGGTATCATGTCCGAAGTAGTCGTGATACTTTATTTCGCCGGTGATAAAGACATCTGCACGGTTGCGTATGGCAAGTGGCATCAGGAAAGCCCCGGCACCACCGCACAAGGCTACTGTCTGTATCTCCCTGCCGATAAGTTTGTTATGTCTCAGGCATCCCACTTCAAAGGTCTTCTTGATGCGTTTCAGGAATTCCAGTTCTGTCTCCGGTGCTTCCAGTTCGCCGATGATACCTGCTCCGGCTTGTAACCAGGAGTTTTGTATGGGATAAATGTCGAAAGCGGGTTCTTCATACGGATGCGCTGCTAGCAATGCTTTGATAGCCTCTGCCTTTTTATAGACGGGCAGTACGGTTTCTATACGCACTTCTTTTTCCTGATGCATCTCTCCTATGCTTCCGCAGTACGGATTCGTACCTTCTTGTGCACGGAATGTTCCCTCTCCTTCCAGGTTATAACTGCATGAATCGTAGTTGCCAATGCAACCGCATCCAGCATTGAACAAGGCTTTCCGTACTTCTTTTGCCCGGTCGGTCGGGACAAACGTTACCAACTTTACCAGTGCATTTTCTTTCGGTTCCAGAATGCGTACGTTTTTCAAACCTATCTTCTCGGCAATCTTGAAGTTTACCCCTCCCGGTGCATTATCCAGATTGGTATGGGCAGCGTAGATGACGACGTCGTTCTTGATGGCTTTCAAGATGCAGCGCTCCACGTAATCCCGTCCCGTAATGGACTTGTATCCTTTAAAGATAAGAGGATGATGCGCGATGATCAGGTTGTACCCTAACGCAATCGCTTCATCCAGTACGGCTTCAGTAACGTCAAGACACAACAAAGCCCCTGTTGCTTCCGCATCTGTCAATCCGATTTGCAGGCCGGCATTATCAAATCCGTCTTGCAATGGCAGAGGCGCGAACCGTTCAAGGGCGCTTACTATCTCCTTAATTTTCATTATTAGCAGAAAATTTGGTTGCAAAGATAGAAAAAAACAATGAATAAGGAATTGTTTTGATGTTTTTTTACACTATATTTGTTGTTACAATATTGATTTAGTTTGTTTTCTAACCCCCATAAATACCTTTATTATCATGAAGACACTGCTTATCTTATTCTTCTCTTTATTCTTGTTTCTGTCTTGCCAGAAGACGAACAGAGCCCAGACTGCCGATTCGGATGATATGGAAGAATCCGTGGACACTATTCCTCAAGCTACTACTATTTTTTGGATAGATAAAGCAAAGGATAATATGGCTCAGAAGGAGGGTAAACCCCTTTCACTACGTACTGTCAAAGCTAAGGTAGATATTGATTCCTTGGGTAAGATAGAATTATTGTCATACGTCAAGCCACAAAGCACGAGGGTTAAAAGCTATTTGCAGTACAGGCTGGAAGTGTTTCGGGTGAAAAAGGTAATGTTGGATAGCGGTTTTGTTAAGCCGGGAGTGCAGTATGTACAACTCCGCTATGTACCGGATAATATGGAAAAACATCGCAGGTGATATCTGAAAGAGCATTATTTATGCTCTTTCTTTTCTACCGTAATGGGCAACAGCTTGCCGTATGCATCGAATGATTTACGGGAAGCCAAAGAAATGGTAATCATCAGTGAAAGCATGGATGCCGTGAATGTAATCACCATTATCATCATTTGATATTTAATGGCTACATTGGGGCTGCTTCCTCCTAATATTTGTCCGATCATAGTGCCCGGAAACGCCACCAGTCCCATTACGGAAATGTTGGCTATCAACGGGCTGAATGCTTTGATAATAGCTTGGCGAATAAAGGGTGCTTGTGCTTCCGCGCGGGTAGCTCCATTACCCAGAAGATAGCGATAAAGCTGCTGTTCCCGTTTCAGTCCGCTGTAATATGTGTTGAGGGCAATGACGTTGCTGGATAGCATATTACCCATCAGTATGCCAAAGATAGGAATAAAGTATTGGGCACTGAACACGTTTTCCAGGCGCAGTACAATACCGATGAAATACATGCCTACACATACTACGCTGCATAGAAAACCTACAGAAATGGGTATTAGCAGTACTTTCCGTTTTAATTGGGTACGCGCCAGTGCTGTTTGTGAGGCTACGAATATCATGACAAGCACCCACATGAAGTTAATCCACGGATTATTCCATAGAAAGAGATATTTCAGATAGACACCGATGAAGAAAAGCTGTACAATCATGCGGGCTGTACCTATTATGGTAGCACGCAGCAGTCCGGTTTTGAACTTCCAGATGTAGAACAACGGTATTAATAACAGTAATAACCCGACGCCTAGGCTGAGATATGATATGTCGATAGTTCCCAATCTTATTCTGTCTTATTTGATGAACAATATTACTAATATAGAGGCTATTACAATACAGACAGCGAGAACGAGCAGCGTCATTTTCACACTGTAATTAAGTTCTGACTGTTCTTTCTTGGTAGTCTGCTTTGCAATTTCTTCCATGTCTTCAACTGTAGTGTTTTGGGGCATACTGTGTCCTCCGTGCATTTTGTCAAGGCGGTTGCCCAGACGTTCGCGCCGGAGATTACGTAAATCGCGGTTTTCCTTGTCGCGCCTTATCATATCGAATACAAATCCTGCAAAGCTCATAGTTTCTAAGTTTTAGAGATTTCACACCATGATTATATGTTGGTCACATCCGTTGGCAAATCCTTTATCGTGTGATACTGTCAGTATAGCACTCCCCTTTTCTGCCTGCCGGTGGAAGAAAGAGAGTACCTTTCCCGTTGAACCGGAATCGAGTGCGGAAGTCGGTTCGTCAACGATAATCAGAGGCTTGCTTATCAGGGAAGCTACGGCTATCATCATCCGTTGGCGCTGACCGCCTGATATTTCGTTCACCCGTTTGTAATACAGCTCCTGTTCCAGACCTAAGTCCTCAAAACATGCAAACAAGCGGGCTTCAGAAAAAGGAGTTCCCCGGTTAGCCTTCAGGCTGAAAGGCAGTTGCACCATATCTTTCACCCATTCCAACGGCAATGCCAGTTCTTGTGGAATCCACGCTATTTGCTTACGGATTGCATCGATACTTCCTTTCTCCAATAGAAGATCATTCAGAAGAATACGTCCCTCTTTTAGCGGCGTAAATCCGAGTATGGCATTCAGCAAGGAAGTCTTTCCACATCCCGACGGACCGGAGATGCTGGCTATTTCCCCTTGTTTCAGTTGCAGGTTGAAGCCTGAAAAAAGTATATCGTTGCCGTATGCAATACTGGCATTTTCTATTCGTAACATGCTATTCCTTTAATCTTTCTGTATCGCAAAGATAGAGAAAAAAATATTTGTGCTATCTTTGCTACACTAATTAATTCAGAAAAGGAAAATTATGATACAGAATGAACGGGATTGCCGCCATGAGCATGTACTCGACGTGGCAAGGCAAATGATGACCGCAGCGCGTACAGCACCCAAAGGAAAAGGTATTGATGTGATAGAAGCTGCATTGGTTACGGGCGAAGACCTTAAAAAACTGTCCGAAAAGATGGTTGCCATGGTCGAAGAGCATGGTATGAAGTTCTTTTTGCGTGATGCGGAAAATATCTTGCAGGCCGAATGTGTAATTATAATAGGTACGCACGAACTGGCTCAAGGATTGAATTGCGGACATTGCGGCTTCGCTACTTGTGCCGGACGTTCGGAAGGTGTGCCGTGTGCCATAAACTCGGTAGATGTAGGTATCGCTATCGGTTCGGCATGTGCTATGGCCGCCGATTTGAGGGTAGATACACGTGTGATGTTTTCTGCCGGACTTGCTGCCCAACGTTTGGATTGGCTGAAAGGCTGTACATCTGTCTTTGCTATTCCGGTCAGTGCATCGTCCAAGAATCCGTTCTTCGACCGTAAACCGAAAGAGGAGAAAAAATAATGGGAATCGTTGTCGGACTACCAACCGGTGGAGCTTCAGAAAAAGATTATCAGGTACATTTTGGTAAGAATGTGACTGTAGAAACCTGTGCTCCTTCTTTGCCTGCCGAGTGGGCATCTCAAAGCGGCGTGCAGCTGACTTGGCCACATGCAGAAACGGATTGGGCATATATGCTTGGGGAAGTGCAGGAATGTTTCGTGCCTATTGCCCGTGAAATAGCGAGGCGCGAAAAGCTCTTGATAGTCACTCCCGAACCGGAAGAGGTAAAGAAGCAGATCGCTGCTACAGTCAATATGGAGAATGTCCGTTTCCTGGAGTGCGAAACAAATGATACTTGGGCACGCGATCACGGAGCCATCACGCTGATGGATGCCGAAGGACCTTCCCTACTCGACTTTAAGTTCAACGGCTGGGGATTGAAGTTTGCATCCGATAAAGATAATCTGATTACGCGTCGTGCAGTAGAAGCCGGAGTGTTGAAAGGAAAATATGCAAACCGGTTGGGTTTTGTGCTCGAAGGCGGTTCCATCGAAAGCGACGGTATGGGTACGCTGCTCACTACTTCCGAATGTCTGCTCTCTCCCAATCGTAACGGGCAGATGAACCGGGTGGAAATAGAAGAATACCTTCGTTCCGTATTCCATCTTCAACGTGTACTTTGGTTGGATCATGGTTATCTGGCGGGTGATGATACGGATAGTCATATCGATACGCTGGCACGTTTCTGTTCGTCGGACACCATTGCTTATGTGCAGTGTACTGATACTAAAGACGAGCATTACGAGGAACTTCATAAGATGGAAGAGCAACTGAAAACCTTCCGTACATTGAGCGGAGAGCCTTATCGTCTATTAGCTTTGCCCATGGTCGATAAGATAGAGGAAGAAGGAGAACGACTTCCTGCTACTTATGCCAACTTTCTGATAATGAATGATGCAGTGCTTTATCCTACGTATTGTCAACCGGTAAATGATGCCCGTGCCAAAGATGTATTGCAAACTGCTTTCCCCGATTATGAAATCATTGGTATAGATTGCCGTGCCTTGATTAAGCAGCATGGCTCTTTGCATTGCGTTACGATGCAATATCTGGTAGGAGTGCTGAAATGATATTGGATAATCTATTAAATAGAATATTAAAAGATAAATAAACGAATATGAGAAAAATCAAAGTCGGTATAATCCAGCAAGCCAATACGGTAGATCTTCGGACAAACCTGATGAATCTGGCTAAAAGTATTGAAGCATGTGCTGCGCATGGTGCCCAATTGGTGGTATTACAGGAACTGCATAACTCTTTATATTTCTGTCAGACGGAGAACACGCAAGTATTCGATTTGGCAGAACCGATTCCCGGTCCTTCTACCGGTTTCTATTCCGAACTGGCGGCTGCGAATGATATAGTACTGGTTACTTCTTTGTTCGAGAAGCGTGCTGCCGGTTTGTACCATAACACTGCCGTTGTCTTTGAACGTGACGGAAGTATTGCCGGAAAATATCGTAAGATGCATATTCCTGATGATCCTGCCTATTATGAGAAATTCTATTTCACTCCCGGCGATCTGGGCTTTGAACCTATTCAAACTTCTTTAGGCAAATTGGGCGTATTGGTATGCTGGGATCAATGGTATCCGGAAGCCGCCCGCCTCATGGCATTGAAAGGTGCTGAAATTCTGATCTATCCCACTGCCATTGGTTGGGAAAGCAGCGATACGGAAGACGAAAAAGCCCGCCAACTCAATGCCTGGATTATTTCGCAACGCGGACATGCTGTAGCCAACGGATTGCCGGTTATTTCGGTGAACCGTGTCGGTCACGAACCCGATCCTTCCATGCAGACGAACGGTATCTTATTCTGGGGAAACAGTTTTGTAGCCGGACCGCAGGGTGAATTTCTGGCACAAGCCGGAAACGACCGCTCGGAAAATATAATAGTAGAGGTAGATTTGGAACGTTCGGAGAATGTACGCCGTTGGTGGCCGTTCTTGCGCGACCGCCGAATTGATGCCTACGAAGGGTTGACTAAACGATATCTCGACTAAAAAAGGGACTTACTTGAACGTTACCCTCTTGTTCATCACGAAGTTAACTCCTCCGTAGATAAACAATCCCAGGAATTGGGCAAGATATTCATCGCAGTTCAGGCCCTCCACCAGTCCGATTAGGAAAAGGAATTGAGCTCCATAAGCCATTCCGAAAGCGATAGAAAAGAGCAGCACTTGTCGCCAAGTGTTGCTCTTCTTTTCTAAGGGGAATATCCAATACTTGCACCAGACAAAGTTATGAATCTGTGCAAGCGTATAAGCAGTTACATTGGAGAGTAGATAATTAATGTCCAATTCATCCATCATCACCCAAACGGTGACGGCTATAATCAAGGCATTCAACGTACCGATTACTGCAAACCGGAAAATACGCGTGGACTCTTTCACTCTCTCCTACTCTGTATCTTTCTTATTCTTTTACTTCTACAATCAGATTCAATTCGTCCAATTGCTTCTGATCAATGCACGAAGGTGCATCAAGCATCACATCGCGTCCGCTGTTGTTCTTGGGGAATGCAATGCAGTCGCGAATACTGTCGAGACCGGCAAAGATACTGACCCAACGGTCCAAACCGTATGCCAGACCACCGTGAGGAGGTGCACCATACTTAAAGGCATTCATCAGGAAGCCAAACTGTTCCTGAGCTTTCTCCGGAGTAAATCCGAGTATTTCGAACATCTTCGCCTGTAACTGTGCATCATGAATACGGATAGAACCGCCACCTACTTCAATACCGTTGCACACCATGTCGTAAGCATCGGCACGAACCGCTGCCGGATCTGTATCCAGCAAAGGAATATCCTCATCTTTCGGATGCGTAAAGGGATGATGCATTGCCATCAGACGGCCTTCTTCCTCGCTCCACTCGAACATCGGGAAGTCAACCACCCACAGAAGGGCAAATTTATTTTTGTCGCGCAAGCCCAATTGGTTACCCATTTCGAGGCGAAGCTCATTCAGTTGCTTGCGGGTCTTCATTACATCGTCACCACTCAGGATCAGGATCAAGTCACCCGGTTTTGCTCCGAATGCAGCCTTCATCTCCTGCAATACCTCTTGTGTGTAGAACTTGTCTACGCTCGACTTGACATTTCCGTCAGCCTCTACGCGGGCATATACCATACCTTTGGCGCCGATTTGCGGTCTCTTCACAAATTCAGTCAATGCATCCAGCTGCTTGCGGGTATAGCTCGCAGCGCCTTCTGCACAGATACCACCTACATAAGCGGCATTATCGAATACGGAGAAACCGTGTCCCTTCATTATATCCATCAGTTCTACGAACTTCATGCCGAAACGAAGGTCGGGCTTGTCACTGCCATAGTATTTCATGGCATCTGCCCATGGCATGCGCAAGAACGGTTCCGTCAGTTCCACACCGCGGATTTCCTTGAATAAGTATTTGGCCATGCCCTCGAAGAGGTTAATGATATCATCCTGTTCAACGAAAGACATCTCACAGTCTATCTGCGTGAATTCCGGCTGACGGTCGGCACGCAAGTCTTCGTCACGGAAACATTTGGCAATCTGGAAGTAACGGTCGAAACCGGATACCATCAGCAGCTGCTTCAACGTCTGCGGGCTTTGTGGCAAAGCATAGAACTGTCCCGGATTCATGCGCGAAGGAACTACGAAGTCGCGGGCGCCTTCAGGAGTAGAACCTACCAGGATCGGAGTTTCCACTTCAATGAAACCTTGGCTGTCCAGATACTTACGCACTTCGATTGTCATTTTGTGGCGAAGCTCCAGGTTACTGCGTACATTGGCACGACGCAGGTCCAGGTAGCGGTACTTCATGCGGATGTCGTCGCCGCCGTCCGTATTCTCCTCGATGGTGAAAGGAGGAGTCAGTGCAGCATTCAGGACACTCAGTTCCGATACGATAATCTCGATGTCACCGGTCGGTATATTGCTGTTTTTGCTGAAACGTTCGTTCACTGTGCCTTTTACCTGAATTACGAATTCACGTCCCAAGCGGTTGGCACGCTCGCAAAGGTCGGCATTCACTTCTTCGTTGAATACTAATTGGGTAATTCCGTAACGGTCGCGAAGGTCGATAAAAGTCATGCCTCCCATCTTACGGCTGCGCTGTACCCAGCCTGCCAGCGTCACTTGCTTATTAACATCGGAGATACGAAGTTCTCCGCAGGTGTGTGATCTATACATATTATATATACTGTTTTATAAATTACAATTTATGGTTCTTTACTGCGTAACAAGATACATTGTATAAATATCGTGCAAAAATACATAAAACATATAATATGACGCACCAAAGAAGGGTAGTTTATTTTTATGATTCAGATTTTAGTCAGTTTCTTTATCTGTTCTTTTCCTTTATCTATTATCATTCTATTTTTGTGGGCTATGTCTTCCACCAGCGTTTCGTTGATTTGCTTCAGTCCGTTGATGTAGTCTTGTGCCCGTTGCAGGACGTTCGAGGAATCTTTCTCCGCATCCCGGGGAACGATGACTTGCAGTCCTTTCTTTACTATTTTCACATCCACATTCTCTCCCATCATCAGCGGATCACCATCGAAATGGGCTACGCCCGGCTTGGAGCGGTGTATCCTCAATGTCTGGCAGCGGAAAGTCTTGATACGGCTGTTTTGGTCGATTGTTTTGTTGAATAGCTGAAAAGATAATGACGGCACATCGAGCACAGTGAACGGTTCCAATATCGTAACATCCAGCAGCCCGTCGTTCAGTGTGGCTTGTGGAGCTATATATGCGTTGTTTCCATACTGTGAAGCGTTTCCGCAGGCTATGAGGAATGCCTTGTAGCGCGAAGTGCTGCCGTCCATTTCCAGTTCGTAGGTCTCCGGACGATATTTCAGGCTTTCGCGCAGTGTCTGTTCCAGGTAAGTGAGGGGGCCTCTCCTGCCCGCTTTGGAGAATTTCAGGCTTACGAATGCATCAAATCCCACACCACAAGTGCAGAAGAACGGTACATCATTGATCTTACCGTAATCGATGATATCTATCATCCCGTCGTTGATGATGTCGATGGCTTTCTTCGACTCCATCGGAATTTGCAGGTGGCGCGCCAATCCGTTGCCCGAGCCGCAGGGAATGATACCCAATGCCGTTCCCGTATGCACCAGCGAACGGGCTATTTCATTGATTGTACCATCTCCGCCGATGGCAACAACTGCGAATACACCTTCTTCAGCTTTTTGCGCAGCTATTTCTACGGCATGTCCTGCCCGTTCGGTATAAATCACCTCCTGTGCATACCTTTCCTTATCCAGTCTTTCATCAAGCGCTTTCAATATCTGCTCTTTGCTTTGAGTGCCGGATATGGGATTTATAATAAATACTATTTTTTTCTTATTTTCGTCCATGCAAGGGTTGTTGCTTTGCAGATTTTCTAACTGGCAAAAGTAATACAAATATCTGAAAAATTAGCGATATTGGTCTTTTTAAAATGGAGATAAACAGTTTTTTTAGAGTAAATGGAACATATACCGACATATTTTGCTATCTTTGCCCCCTGTTTTTTAGGACTTGTATTTAATAGAATTAAATATTCATTATATAAAAGATATTTCATGGGTTTACTACAAGACAAATTTGCGAAATACGATTTGCCCCAGCAGTTTATGGCAAAGGGGGTATATCCTTATTTTCGCACTATTAACAGCCATCAGGATACTGAGGTGATGATGGATGGCAAAAAGGTCCTGATGTTCGGCTCAAATGCATATATGGGGCTGACTTATGACCAAAGAATTATTGATGCCTCAATAGCTGCCACAAAAAAATACGGTACAGGTTGTGCAGGGTCTCGTTTCTTGAACGGTACTCTCGACATACATGTAGAATTAGAAAAGGAACTGGCAGAATTCGTTGGAAAAGACGAAGCTCTTTGTTTTTCTACCGGTTTTACGGTGAACGAAGGTATTATTCCTGCAGTGGTAGGTCGTGGAGACTATATCATTTGCGACGATCGTGATCATGCTTCTATTGTAGACGGACGCCGTCTTTCTTTTGCTACACAGTTGAAGTATAAGCACAACGACATGGAGGATCTGGAAAAGGAACTTCAGAAATGCGAACCGGATGCAGTGAAGCTGATTATTGTAGACGGTGTATTCTCCATGGAAGGCGACTTGGCCAACTTACCCGAAATCGTCCGTCTGAAAAAGAAATATAATGCCAGTATATATGTAGATGAAGCTCATGGCTTGGGTGTATTCGGCAGACAAGGACGTGGCGTTTGCGACCATTTCGGCCTTTCTGATGAAGTAGATCTGATAATGGGTACATTCAGCAAGTCGCTGGCTTCTATCGGCGGTTTCGTTGCCGGAGATAAGGAAGTCATCAACTGGCTGCGTCACAATGCCCGTTCTTATATATTCCAGGCAAGTAGCACGCCGGCTGCAACAGCTGCCGCCCGCGAAGCACTCCACATCATCAAGTCCGAACCCGAACGCATTCAGCGTTTGTGGGACATCACCAATTACGCTTTGAAGAAATTCCGTGATGCAGGTTTTGAAATCGGTGAGACCGAATCACCTATCATTCCGCTTTATGTACGCGATACCGAGAAGACCTTTACGGTGACGAAACTGGCTTTCGATGAAGGTATCTTTATCAATCCGGTTATTCCGCCCGCATGTGGTCCGCAGGACACACTGGTGCGTGTAGCGTTGATGGCTACCCACACTGTGGAACAAGTGGATTATGCCGTAGAGAAGCTGACCAAGTGCTTCAAGGCACTGGATATCATCAAGTAAGCTGATTTAAAGAAAAAATATTCAAAGAAACCGTTTAGTCAGTAACAAGATTAGACGGTTTTTTATTTATAATGAAACATAGCCAAACTGAATTAAAACCCATTAAACTTAAAAGTAGATGAAAAAGAACCTTATTATCATTGCCGCTATGCTGTGCGGAATGAGTTGTACTACCACCGCTTATGCACAATTTAAGATCGGTGGAAAGAAAATCAATGTAAACAAAGTGGTTCAGGCAGGTACTGATGCCGTGAAAGCCGTTACCTTATCGGATGCAGACATTGCCGCCATGAGCAAGGAGTATATGGTGTGGATGGATGAACACAACCCGTTGACGAAGCCCGACAGTGAATACGGCAAGCGTCTGGAAAAACTGACCGGCCACATCAAGGAAGTGGACGGACTGAAGGTGAACTTCGGTGTTTACGAAGTAGTGGACGTGAATGCTTTTGCATGTGGAGACGGCAGTGTGCGTATCTGTGCCGGATTGATGGATATCATGACGGACGATGAAGTGATGGCGGTTGTCGGACACGAAATCGGTCACGTAATCCACACCGATTCTAAGGATGCCATGAAGAATGCCTACATGCGTTCGGCTGTGAAGAATGCCGCCGGTGCTGCAAGTTCCACGGTTTCTAAACTGACAGACTCTGAACTGGGTGCCATGGCAGAAGCTCTGGCCGGTGCACAATATTCTCAAAAGCAGGAGACGGAAGCGGATGATTACGGATTTGAGTTCAGCATCAAGCACAATCTGGATCCGTATGCCATGTACAATGCGTTGAACAAGCTGTTGGAGCTTTCGGAAGGTGCGCCTCAGGATTCTAAATTCCAGAAAATGTTCTCTTCCCATCCGGACACGGCAAAGCGTGTAGCTCGTGCCAAGGAGCATGCGGATGAGTATACGAAAAACAAACAATAAAGCAAGTTTGCTATTATAAAGATAAGGTGGGATCAGGAATTACCTGAATCCCACCTTTTACAAGGCTACACCCTTTCTCCCGGATGGCTACACCCTTTGGAGGTGATGGCTACACCATCCGCAGGAAAGGGTGTAGTCCTGCCAGAGCCCCGTTTCCGCAAGATGTGTGCCCTGATTTTTAGTTCAGTTAGACAAATGATATTGGGGATTTTGATTAATTGAAATAATAATCTTTACTTTGCTCATTATCTATAAATAAGAATAACGATTTACTTTCAAATTAAAATATTTTTAGTATGTTTGCTGCATTATTTATGAAAAGCATAACTTTTGTATGAAAAAGCAAGATTTCATCTTTATTTTTGTCTTAGTGATAATTTTCTTACCGTTCTTTGTGAGTGATACTGTTTACGAATGGTATAAGTCCTTCAATGCTGCACATGGCATGGTGATGAGTTTTCTTAAGTTTGGAATTCTTGCTACAATGGGTGAGGTACTGGGGCTTCGCATCAGCGCAGGAGTTTACAATAGGAAGGGTTTTGGTGTGCTTCCTCGTGCGGTGGTATGGGGACTTTTAGGAATGGGAATCAATGCCGCCATGATAATCTTCTCAAAAGGGGTGCCACAATTCATGGAATACATGGGAATGGCAAATGCCACCACTATTATAAATGGAGAGTTCTGTATGGATAAGTTTTGGATTGCATTTGCCATATCTGTTGCCATGAATACCATCTTTGCACCGGTATTTATGACATTTCATAAGATTACCGACACACATATCATAGATTGTGGAGGTTCCCTGCGTAGCCTCCTCACCCCCATCCCAATGACTCGCATCATCACACATCTGAACTGGGATGCACAATGGAACTTCGTTTTTAAGAAAAGCATTCCTTTCTTCTGGTATCCGGCCCACACCATCACATTTCTCCTGCCGGGAGAAATGCGGGTGCTTTTTGCAGCCATTTTAGGTGTAGTGCTGGGTGTATTGTTGGCCATTGCGGCACGGATGAAATAAGTCTGTTACAGACTCGTTTCCGTCACCACTTGTCCGTCGAACAGATTAATGGTGCGTCCGGCAAAACCGGCATCGTGCTGGGAGTGTGTTACCATTACGATGGTGGTTCCTTCTTTATTCAGTTCGCTTAGCAGTTCCATAACTTCTTTTCCGTTTTTGGAATCGAGGTTACCGGTAGGCTCATCGGCAAGGATTAGTTTTGGGTTTGATACTACTGCACGGGCTATGGCTACGCGTTGTTGCTGACCACCGGAGAGCTGTTGCGGAAAATGCTTGCTGCGGTGCATAATGGCCATACGTTCCATGGCTGCTTCTACACGGCGTTTGCGCTCGGCGGCGGGGATGCCCATGTAGAGCAGGGGCAGTTCGATGTTCTCGTATACGTTCAGTTCGTCAATCAGGTTGAAACTTTGGAATACAAAGCCGATGACTCCCTTGCGCAGGCTGGTGCGCTGTGCTTCCGTATATTTGGAAACTTCTTTTTCGTTCAGGTAGTACTCCCCTTCTGTCGGATTGTCCAGCAGGCCGAGAATATTCAACAAAGTGGATTTTCCGCAACCGGACGGTCCCATAATGGCAACGAATTCTCCATCTTTCACTTCAATGTTCACGTTGTTCAAAGCTAAAGTCTGTACTTCTTCAGTTTTGAAAATCTTCTGTAAATTTACGGTTCTAATCATAATGTCTCATTTTTATAGTTTATAAATATATCAATTTCTTCATTTGGTTATTCCTTTTTCAGAATACTTGCCGGATTGAGATGCATCACTTTGTAGATTTTGTATGCTGTAATAAGGAATATCAAAAATGCCATGGTAAGGAACAATAGTATTCCCCAGTCCCAACGGTATATATTTTCAAGGCCTGACCTTTCCAGCATTTTTATCAACATCAACCGCAACAATGGATAGATGATGCAGAAAGCAGTAAGATAGATAATCAGGTAAATCTTGCCGAATAATAAGGCGATAGTTTTAGGACTGGCACCATTAATTTTTCGGATGACAACCTCTTTCTGACGGCTTATTGTATCCATAGAAATGGCAGAATAGACGCTTAGCATCACAAGGAGCACACTGATTATAGCCAACAATGTGGAGGCTTTCTGCATCATTTCCATTGCACCTATGGTAGTCTGTCTGGTGTTGCTGATGTTGCGAATGTCTAATGGCAGGGTGTTGGGAATATACCGTCGGCATATTTCCGTTATCTGCTTAACAGCTTCGGAGGTTTTGCCGGAATCAGATACTTTAAAAAAGTAAGTGGATGCTTCGGGGCTCACCATGAATATGGAGCCGATGACTTTTTTACGTTCAACTTCCTCTTTATACAGAGCTTCATAAGTCCCTGCAATCTGATAATCCGCCCCGTCTAATCTGACGGCTCCTTCTATACTGTCTTTTTGTAGTTGTTTCCTAAATTCTCGGCTTACATATACTGTACCTTTAACATTGTAATCCACCTTTTTCCCTTCCATCGGGATATGGAAAAAGTTAAAATAATGAGGGTTGCCTTGTACCATAATGACTTGTCCTATTGAATGTTCATCCTTGCTATAGTTCATATAGGTAAATGAATTGAAATTAAATCCTTGGGAAATAGTGGTCTGATCTATTATCTCGGACAGTGAACTTATATCCGATAGGATGGCATCTATATTCTGCTGCATACGTATACTGTTGACTGAAAGAGATATTACTTGTTTTTCTTCCTCCGCATTCAACGGGCTATACATCTTTCTAAAAATTTCATTAAAAGAAATGGTTATTCCATATACACCTCCTACAAAGAAAATGGAAACAGCCAACTGAAGGCCTATCATAATGTTGCGAAACACATGCCGTTTCTGCTTTTGTACAATATGATGGATAATACTTAATTGACGTAACTGATAGATGGGGTATATGATTATGAATAAACATATTAATAACAGAATAATATATAGGGAAAATTGCGAGCTATATACGTTTGCCAGGGAGAAACGAATCATATCCTCTTTCGGCATGTAAGTATATATGAGAGAGAGGAAGACTTCCGTCACAGCCAATGAGAGAAAGAAGGCAGCAGACATCATCCAGAATATTTCGGCAAAAAGCAACATGAACAGTCCCTTGATATCTGAACCCATGCATTTGCGAAGTGCCAGTTCACGTTGGCGGTTGTAGAACATCTGGATGATGAATTTCATGAAGTTAATCAGTCCGGATAACAAAATAAGGGAAGCAATGAACTGGGCCAGCAGTATACTGATATTTCTTTGTACATCACTTTTGCGTTTTGCCTGCGAATAAGCACATGCATGTATATCCATCTCTCCTCGTTTCCATGTTATTTTTTCCAGTTGTCTGTTCAGACTTTCTAAGGTTGCCTGCCCGGTAAGGTAAGTACTTACACTGAGCGGTAAATGAGGATTCATGGATAATGGGAAATAACAGTCTGTAGTCCGTGCCTTAGATGACTTATCTTCAGAAGTAATTACGTCTATAATTTTATAGTCCTTTATCTGATTGGGCAAGTAATGGTTCTCCGTTTCCAGATGGATAGTCATGCCCGTAGGATCTTCTTCTCCAAATACTTTTCGGGCAAACTCTCGGGAGATGATAACCTCGTCAGGAGCTATGATCTTAGTGTTTCCATTCTTCAGCTTTTTATTGTAATAAGAGAAGAACAAAGGCGATACACATTTGTATTGTATAAGGAACGGAAACTCTTGCTGATTCTTGTCAATGACTGTAATTTCCGCCTTTATGGAAGAATAGGAAGAGGCTATCAATGTGTCTATCCCTGAGAGTGATTGTTCTTCCAGATAGTTGATGTCATCTTTCAAACAATAGGTGTCTGCTATTGTTTGAATGGATGAAGAAAATGTAAATCCGATACGATGTTCGTAATTCGGCAAATCTTCTCTGTCAGACACGGTATCAATGAAATCATTCATCAGGCTGAAGCAAGTGATACCTACTGCCAGACAGATGGCCGATATAAAGCTATGTAGTTTATGATTCAATAAGTTGCGTAATGCAACTTTCAAATAATGTTTTATCATTTCTATTTTAGATTTCAAATATATCAATTTTTTATTCTGTTTTAATGCAATCCATCGGATTTGTTTATTCAGCAGGTAGCCTTGCAGGCAGACGGTGATAACGGATATTCCCCAAACTATCACCAGAGGCAATAGAAAATCAGGAAGAAAATCTTATTTCTCCACCAACTACGGACGATTATTTTCAGGGTTGCGAGTATGGTCATTGCTTATGTCTTTTCAGTATGTTATTATTCGTTCTTTATAACTTCTGCCGGATTACTTCTTGCAATCCGAAGAATACGGAAAAATATCGTGACGGCCGTAATAAACGTAACCACCAGGAATATGCAGCACCAGAATAAGAAACCGCAGTTAAAAAATACGGTGTACATCTGCTTCCACAGCATCAACGTAGCATATATCAGCGGGAAAGCGATGACGGCACTGCCTGCCAGCAATACAATGTAGAGGCGTGAAAACAGCAATATGATTTGAGGAATGCCGGCTCCGTTCACTTTCCGGATGGCAACTTCTTTCTGCCGGCGTTCGGTATCGAGTGTAATGCTGGAATAGACACCAAGCAAGGTGATGATGATGCTGACAATGGCAAAAAAGAGTATAATATCTTTTAGATTATATTCCAATGCCTGCATTTCGTAAATGTCATTCATCAGAGTTCTTACTTCACAGGATACACTTTCGGGAAGCATTTCGCGGCGAATCTTCTCCACCCATTTCTTTACCTCCCCTATTTGCCCGGGATAGCACTTAATGTAACAATGACCGATATATCCCGAAGTTTCGTAAGGAATAAATGCATAACCATTGCTATGGTTGTAAACATTCGTCTCAAAGGGTGCGCAAATACCACAAACAGTATAGTCATTTTGCTGATCGTAGAGATTCATACCGATGACGTTTTTTTTCTGCGTCTCTTGATAGGTCCTATCCACTACAATGTCTTGTTTAGTATGTATTTCTCTTCCTTGCTCGATGGGAATATTCATGAAAGAAAAGAAATTGGAAGGTACAGCCATCAGCATGATTTCAATCCAGGAATTGTCGTTTCCTTTCTCTGTCATCAGTTGGTTGCCGGAGAATCCATCCATGTAAGAGACATCAGACAGCAGAATATCTTTCACTCCGGCATGTTGCCTGAAGCGTTCCACCATTGCCAACTTCTCTGCATTCTTCATAAAGGTATAATCCAACGGGACACTGAAGATTTCTGATTTCTCTTGAACACTCAGAGTGCTAAATAATGTATTCATTGTTTTTCTGGATTGCAAGTATAAGCTTACAGACAGTGCCACAAATATCCAGCAGATGAAGAACTGGATGCCCAGCATAAGGTTGCGCCCCCATTGTTTGCCGCGACGCTTATTGCCTCCGTTAATACCCATCTGTACCGAAATCTTATGAATACGTATGGCTACAAACAGGCAGATGATGGCACAAAGCAGTATCAGTAGTCCGATGTACTGTAGTGCATGGATCAGGAGTAACCGGGTATCAAAGTTCATGGTGATCTCTGCTATGGAAAAATTCAGATGACTTCCTATCAACTCTATACCCCATAATACCAGGAAAGAAGAGCAACTGATTACAAGCAAACTTTGCACAAAGAGTAATGAGAACAGTTGTCTCCAATTACATCCGGTCATCTTCATGATACTGTATTCTTTGGTTCGATTGAAGAAGGAACCGATGAGGAAATGGAAAAAGTTCATCAGTCCGACCAGTAATATCAACAGTCCGACAATACCGGTAATCCATTCCAGTATAATAATGCTCTTCATCTGGGGGGTATTATCCGTACGATGAACTGTAACTGTATATTTCTCGCTATAGAGTGTATAAGTATAATTTCGTTTACTGAATTGTTTTTCCAAACCCTTCATTGTGATATGTGGAGAAAGCAGGACATAATTGTTGGCTCCAGTTATTTCATACCGTTTAGGACTTTGCAAAAGCCCTTCACTGTCATTCAGAGTCAGCATATCCAACCGCTCCATAAATGCGAAACTGTTATTCAGAGGAATATCTTCCATTACAGCTTGGATGGTATAGGCGATTCCTCCTGTTCTCGGGGTACTTTCCGGAGAAGTACCGAGGCGTCTTGTTAAAGTCAATTGTTTGCCGATGGCCTCTTCTGCCTTGCCGAATATTCTCGTAGCAGTCGATTGGCTCATGATGACAGCATTGGGGGTCCGGCTTGCCGTTTCCCAGCTACCGGCCACTATTTGCGGAGTAAACACTTCATTATAGAAAGTATCTGTTTCGAATGTGGACAATTCATAAGGTAATATCTTGTCCTGAGATAGCGTTACATTGTAAGGATAAGTACGTGGATACGTTACACACGTAACAGCTTCTATTTCTCCCGTAGCCCATGTGCGAAGTTCTTCTGCCAAAGGTGCGGGAGAACCGGAGAAGTACCTTTGATTGTTGTTATATAAACTCAATTCAGCAATACGTTTATAGTTGCTGAAACATCGGTCTGTATCTTCCACGAAACGACTGCAATACATGCAGATGCTGAAGCAAAGCAGGCCTACTGCCAAGCCAATGATGGAAATGATATTCTGTGTCTTGTACTTCCATAAGCTCCTGAATGCTATTTTAAAATAAACACATAGCGAAAAAGTAAATTTGGGTAAAACGTAGCGAATTAGCTGATACAGCGTTCGTTACGCTTTGTTTTTCTATGGGACAGAGCCAACGAAATACCACCTCGAAGCCAAACAGCGCAGAAGTTCAGTTACCACCTCATTACCCCCGTAACGGGTGTGAATTTCTTGCTAAATGGTTCTGTTTCTGCGATTTGCGTAATTTTGCATAGCAGTCGGTAACTCACTAATAACTAATTTTGTAACCAAAAAAAGGAGTGAGTTATGCGTAGTACATTCAAGGTATTATTTTACGTGAAGAAAGGCAGCGAGAAGCCGAACGGCAACCTGCCTTTAATGTGCCGTATCACGGTGGACGGCGAGATTAAACAGTTCAGTTGCAAGATGGACGTTCCCCCACGGCTGTGGGACGTGAAGAACAACCGTGCTTCGGGCAAGAGCGTCGAAGCGCAGAGAATCAACCTTGCGGTAGATAAAATCCGTGTGGAAGTAAACCGCCGCTATCAAGAGTTAATGCAGACGGACGGTTATGTTACCGCCGCCAAACTCAAAGACGCCTATCTCGGTATCGGCGTCAAGCAGGAAACTTTGCTGAAGCTGTTCGAGCAGCACAACGCCGAGTTCGAGAAGAAAGTCGGGCACAGCAGGGCGCAGGGTACATTTACCCGTTATCGGACGGTCTGCAACCATATTCGGGAGTTCCTGCCCCATACCTACAAGCGTGAGGATATTCCATTAAAGGAACTCAACCTCACGTTCATCAACGACTTCGAGTATTTTCTGCGCACGGAGAAGAAATGCCGCACCAATACCGTGTGGGGCTACATGATTGTGTTGAAACACATCGTTTCCATAGCGAGGAACGACGGGCGTTTGCCCTTTAATCCCTTTGCGGGATATATCAACTCTCCCGAAAGCGTGGACAGGGGCTACCTCACCCAAACGGAGATACAGACGCTCATGAACGCACCGATGAAGAACGCCACCCACGAGCTTGTACGGGACTTGTTCGTCTTTTCTGTTTTCACGGGTTTGGCGTATTCGGACGTGAAGAACCTCACCGCCGACCGCCTGCAAACATTCTTCGACGGCAACCTGTGGATAATCACCCGAAGAAAGAAGACCAACACCGAATCGAACATCCGCCTTTTGGACGTTCCCAAGCGTATCATCGAGAAGTACAAGGGGCTGGCAAGGGACGGTCATGTTTTCCCCGTTCCGAACAACGGCAGTTGTAACAAGATACTCAAAGATATAGGCAGACAATGCGGCTTCAAGGTACGCTTGACCTACCATGTCGCACGCCACACGAACGCCACGACCGTACTTCTGTCGCACGGCGTACCCATCGAAACGGTGAGCCGCCTTTTGGGGCACACGAACATAAAGACCACCCAAATTTACGCCAAAATCACCGCCCAGAAGATAAGCCAAGACATGGAAACCTTGTCGCACAAGTTGGAAGATATGGAGAAGAATATCTGCCGAGCCATCTAATTAAGAACAGAATACCGATGAAAGAAGAAAGGAACATTATCACGATGGACGGGCAGGGCAATATCTCCCTGCCGAGCGATATAGGCGCAACCGCCATGACCGAGCGGGAAATCTGCGAACTGTTCGGGGTTATCGCCCCGACGGTTAGGGCAGGGATAAAGGCACTCTGCAAAAGCGGAGTTTTATCTATATATGACATAAAGCACATTATCCGCCTATCGGACAAATACAGCGCGGAGGTTTACAACCTCGAAACGATAGCCGCCCTCGCTTTCCGTGTCGAATCGTTCGGGGCGGCGAAAGTCCGCAGGGCATTATTAGAGAGGATTATACACGGGCGAAAAGAGAAAACGACGGTATTCGTGTCGGTTGTTTCGGACGGCAAGCCCAACAGCCGTTGGAAAGCATGATGATATACCAACATACCAACATGCAAACGTACCAGCATACCAGCATGCAAACATGCAAACCTATCACTATGGTGATATATATTGCAGGGTCTATTTCTCTTTTCAGAGGAAAGCGGAGCAATCGTTTTCGTTTACAAAGGCAAAGCAAGCACGGGGCTTTACGTCGGCTAAAAGGTCAGGCGGCTGCGCCGTTTCCCAATAAATCTTCCTCTCGCTTCGCTGCGAGCGTATTTATCGGGAAAACCTTGTATCCGACCGCCCCGTGCAAAAGAGCCTTTGAAAACGGAAACGACCGCCCCGCCACCCACCGACCGAAAGGAAAAAAATAAGGTGGGGTTACGGGCAAGCAGGCGGCAGGGACAGCCATAGCCGAAAGGCAGACGGGCAGGCAGACGGCACGCCGCAGGGTATTTACGGAGAAAATACCGTAGCTTATTAGGGAATTTTCCGAGCCGCAATACTACGTATCGCTGAAAATTCCCCAATAAGGCAAGGGGTAAGCCCCTCTGCACACCCCATCGGGGACGGCATTTGCCGCCCCGAAGATACGAAAAATCATTGTTTCACAAGTCAAGGAAGAAAGGAAAAATATATGGGTTTCGTAGTTTTACACATGGAAAAGGCGCACGGCAGCGACAGCGGAACGACCGCACATATCGAGCGTTTCATCATACCGAAGAACGCCGACCCCACACGCACGCACCTAAACCGCAGGCTTATCGAATACCCCGACGGGATAAAAGACCGTTCGGCGGCTATACAGCAGAGATTAGAAGAAGCGGGGCTGACACGCAAAATCGGAAGCAACCAAGTACGGGCAATCCGCATCAACGTATCGGGAACGCACGAGGACATGAAGCGGATAGAGGAAGAGGGGCGTTTGGACGAGTGGTGCGCCGACAATCTGAAATACTTCGCCGACACGTTCGGAAAGGAGAACATCGTGGCGGCTCACCTGCACAGGGACGAGGAAACGCCGCACATACACGTTACACTCGTCCCCATCGTCAAGGGAGAGCGCAAGCGCAGGAAAAGGGAGGAACAGACGAAGAAGCGATACCGCAAGAAGCCGACCGACACCGTGAGGCTGTGCGCAGACGATATTATGACACGGCTGAAATTGAAGTCCTACCAAGATACCTATGCCGTGGCGATGGCGAAATACGGGCTGCAAAGGGGCATAGACGGCTCGAAAGCTCGCCACAAGTCCACGCAGCAGTATTATCGGGATATACAGAAACTCTCCGACGACCTCAAAGCGGAAGTGGTGGATTTGCAGCAGCAGAAAGAAACGGCACAGGAGGAACTAAGACGGGCGAAAAAAGAAATACAGACCGAGAAGCTGAAAGGGGCGGCAACCACCGCAGCCGCCAACATCGCCGAGAGCGTCGGTTCTCTTTTCGGCAGTAACAAGGTCAAGACGCTGGAAAGGGAGAACACCGCCCTGCATAAGGAGGTAGCCGACCACGAGGAAACCATCGAAGCCCTGCAAGATAGGATACAGACCATGCAGGCAGACCACAGCAGGGAGATACGGGAAATGCAGCAAAAGCACGGCAGGGAGATAGCCGACAAGGACACAAGGCACAAGCAGGAAATATCGTTTCTGAAAACGGTAATCGCAAGGGCGGCAGCATGGTTTCCCTATTTCCGTGAAATGCTCCGTATCGAAAACCTCTGCCGCCTTGTCGGGTTCGATGAAAGGCAGACCGCAACGCTCGTCAAGGGAAAGCCGTTGGAGTATGCAGGGGAACTCTACTCGGAGGAACACGGACGGAAATTCACGACCGAAAGGGCAGGTTTCCAAGTGCTGAAAGACCCCACGGACGGGACTAAATTGGTTCTTGCCATCGACCGAAAGCCCATTGCCGAGTGGTTCAAGGAACAGTTCGAGAAGTTAAGGCAGAACATACGCCGACCTATACAACCGCAAAGGAAAGGCAAGGGATTCAAGCTATAAATGTTAAATCCTGCCCGATTTGCCGAAAAAAGTGCGGTACGCTGTTCGTGGTGTACTGCACTTTTTTTATATTTGTTCGCAAGGTGATATACTTGAAGAAAATAACAGCCGATTTCGCTGTTAGCACAATGTTCAAGACAATAAACAACTAATAATCAAATGATTAGATATTAAAATGGAGTAAAAAAGGATTTGTGTGCGAGCTATGAAAGAAGTGCTAAACGACATATATACAGACGGTTGCAAAGAAAAGAAGTACCGCTTGTCCGATTTCTTCAATCGGTGGTGGGACGAATACGCACAGCACCCGGCGGAGTACATCACCCCCGAACAGTACAAGGCGGTGAACGCTATCCGTGTATGTCGCACAACCACTTTGGGGATAGATACATACGTTTGTCCCGATTGTGGGGAAGTACGGGAAATCAGCCATAGTTGCAAACACCGTTTTTGCCCGTCATGCGGCTGGCGTGACACGCTGAAATGGGCGGCACGCATGAAAGAAAAGATGCTGCGGGTGCCACACCGCCATGTGGTGATGACCTTGCCGCATATCCTGCTGGACTTGGTGAAGCGCAACAGGAAAGAAATGCTGAATATACTGATGCGTACTTCGGCTGAAACGCTGAAAGACTGGATGATGCACAAGTTCGGCTTGAAAACCGGGGTAATTGCCGTACTACATACCTACGGGGAAACGAAACAGCTCCATGTACATACGCACATGATTATGTCATGGGGCGGCATAGATAACGACGGTAAGATAGTCATCCCCGAACATGACTACGTGCATATCCCCTCTATCTGTAAGGTATTCCGCTACAAGTTTGAACACGCCCTGATAGAGTTGTTCGATGCGGGCAGGCTGGAGCATGACTTCCGTGACCGCATGGAGTTTATGGGCTTCATCAAAAAAGTGGCAAACAAAAAGGACTGGATAGTGCATTTGGAACCACCCATACAGATGCCGGAACAGGTGATACAATATGTGGGCAGATATTCCAAACGGGCGTGCCTGAGTGAATACAAGATTACGGCAATGGACGGCGAAAACATTTCATTCCGTTACCGTGATTACAAAAACTCACCCGACAGGAGGAACCCGGTTGAAAAGGAACTGACGCTGCATTACCGGGAGTTCTTCCCCCGGCTGCTGCAACACGTTCCACTGCGCTATTTCCGCATCGTGAGGTACTACGGCTTCTATTCCAATAAAGGCAGCCTGCCGGAAGAATACTTCGGGCAGGATGAAAGCGAGATAGAGGAAGCCGAGTTGCAACAGGCAGAAAGCGGATATGAAAACCCGTATTTCTGCGAGCGTTGCGGACGGACGAGAGTTTACAGCCACACTACGGTAACGGGTGGCGGCATGACATACACGGTAATACTGGAGCATTGCGACATACACCGGAAAAAAGCGGCATGACAGCAACATGGGATAGCTATGTCCTGCCGTGAACAAGAACAGTGAAATCCCATGAAAAGAAAGAAAGGAGAACTGAAAAATGAATGAAATACGGATAAGAGCAGTAATGAAACGAACGGGGTGCGGGCATGAACTTCACACCTCTTTCTGCCGGAAACAGCAGTCAAAAATTGAAGTTCTATATAGTATGTAATAAAGGAAATAAAAATTGTCTCGAACATGAGGATGAACCGCCCTAAACGGTCGGCTATCCTCTAAACATTATGCGGCAGCTTAAAAGACGACACCAAACCAGAAAAATCATCTTGACAACCACCCGACTTTGAACTACGAAGGATGAAATTTTTCAGGGACAACTTCCAGCATTTCCAAAAAACAGTTTACCCATTGACTTGGAGACAAACAAACAATTTGAGCATTAAGGTTTAAACCGAATTTTTCCGAAATTGACCTGACCTGACTTTTCCTGAAAATCGACTTTAAAGCTGTTTTTACAGATAAATCAGGTTTCTCTAACAGACAGGAAATAAATGCTAAGTATTTGGCTTTAAACTTAAAATCAAAAAATAACTGTTTTCTTTTAATGTTTAACAGGGCTGATTTGACAGTTGGCGGTGGAAAGAAACTTTCAGGACCTACCTCATAGACAAGTTTCAAATCAAAAAAAGTATGATAGAAAACGGTATATGGATTGTAAAGCTTCCTCGAAAATAACTTTTGTGTAGGTTCTAACTGAAGGACAATGGAACCTCCCAGAAAATTTCCAAGACTCTCAAACATCAGGATTTTGAAAATATCGGAAGTAATGCCATAAGGAATATTTGACACCACTTTGAAAGGAAATTTCGGAACTGCAAAATTCCTAAAATCACAACCGACAACTTGAACATTTCGGGCATCAGAAAATAATTTTCGTAAATGTTCAACCAAAGCTGTGTCGTTTTCAATAGCAACAACATTGTTGGCGATTTTTAATAAATGAACAGTAAGAAACCCCTTGCCTGCCCCAATATCTAAAACCGTATCCTGATTACTTATATTTGCTTGTCTTATTGCATCTTTTATTAGCACTTTATCAATAGTAAAGTGCTGACCCGTAAAACGAACGGGCAATTTCTTTTTTGTCATTAGTAACTTCTTACAGGTGAATACTTGACTGCAAATTTAGTAACTTTGCAGCAGAAATTAACGAGAAAGAAGAGAAAATGAAAACCGACCGCATAACATCACCTATACGCAAGCAGGGGTTTCGTGCTTCGTAGGACAGTTAAGTGGTAAATTTAAAGTTCAGTTCTTCGTAGGAAGTTCAGTGGTTAAAATCCCTGCCTGCGTATAGCTGAGAACCGTTATCAACCTCGAAAAGCAAAAATACAATGAATAGAATATTAACACTATACCTCTTTTTGCTATTGTGTGGCACGGCTTCCGCACAACAAATAGTAAAATGGGACGATTTACAGACTATAACGGATAACGCACGGCGCACGGTCTATTATGAAAAAGGCAGTAAACAGCCGTTGCAGGGAGAATATCGCATTATACGAGGGCTTGACGAGGAGCGTGTTAAACTTTCCGACGGCATAATAAACGGTGATTATCTCCGCTATCGTGATGGGGTACTGCGTGAATCGGGCATATATGCCAAAGGAAAGCGCAACGGCATATTCACGGAGTATTACCAAGATGGCGTTACTCCCCGAAAAGAAACACCCATGCAGCAAGGCAAGATAGACGGAACTGTAAAGACCTATTTTCGTAACGGCAAAATAGAAATCGAAAAGGAGTATAGGCAGAGTGTGGAGAGCGGACGGGAACGCCGCTTTGACAGCAAGACGGGTGAGCAGATTTTTGAATCTCATTATATAGACGGCAAAAAAGAGGGTGAGGAATGGGAAATATTCGAGGATGGGCGCACGCTTCGCAGCAGGACTACACGACACTACCGTAACGGAAAACTTGACGGCTTTTATCGTGTGGAATCGACACGGGACGGAAAACCCTATATAACCATCGAGGGGCAATACACCGACGGCGAGAAATCGGGACGTTGGAAACAGTACAACGCCACCGATGACACAACCCATGAATGGGATGAATGATTTTCTTTTTTCGCAAGTTGATTTTATAAAATTGCCACCGAAAGTTCGTACTTTCGGAAAAAGATGTTATATTTGCAAATGAAAGAGTTATTTGACAGCATAGCAACGCAAAACGCTGAAATTCGCACAGTTGCTAAATCGTTACTTCTATTTCTCAAATAATTCGCTAAAAGTTTATTTCTCAATCGGTTAAGTCAAACCGAGAAAAATCTAAAATAATGTGTTATCATCGTTTTAATATTTTATTCGTTCTTAATCACTTCTGCCGGATTTTCATTTGCTGCCCGCCATACACGCCAGCTGATGCCGGCAATGACTACCAATGCTAATCCTATAAAAATAAGCACAAAAGGCAGGAAGCTGATGCTGACTTGGCGGGTGTAGTTTTCTATCCAGTGCTTAATGATAACATAGGTTATGGGAAAAGCTACGAGTGCGGCAACACAAAGCATACTTATATACTCGTGGAAAAACATGAGTAGAATACTCCATACGCTGGCACCGTTTACTTTGCGTATCGCTATTTCCTTACGGCGCTGTTCGCAAGTAAGCGTAACCAGCGAATAGATGCCGAACATAGCAGTAAATATACATACTAAAGAGGCAAAGCTAAGCAAACGCGTCAGCATATCCTCGGAACGGAGATAGTTATTATAAATTTCTTCTTCGCTGTTTATTTGCAGAATCTTGTCGGGCGGACACTCTTCGCGACAAATAGCTTCGAGAGCTTGGCGACATTCATTCCAAGTACCTTCTTTGTATTTGAATAAGATTCCGGCACTCTTTTGCATATATCCCATATCCTCTCCAACTATAAAAGCTGTGTTGGGAACTGGTAAAGTGGGTGCTGTGTAGTGGCAGTCTTTCACCACACCGATAATCGTATAGGTTATGTAAGGTGTAATGACATGTTTGCCAATGGCTTCCTGGGGAGTCCATCCCATGCGACGTGCCAATGATTCGTTAATGATGATTTCATCATATGTAGAGAAGTCGTTGAGCCATTCGCCTGTCAGCAATGTAATACCATAGTAGCGAAAGAAATCTTCTCTGCCCAAAAACAGATTTACAGGTATAGGTGCATTGAGTGGTGTATCCAGTCCGTCCCAATTATCCCATTGCCCAATAGCTTGGATTTGTACTATCAGTGAAGAATAATCATTAGGCAAAACTTCAGTTACCATAGGTAAGTTCTTCACCTTTTCCACCAGTGGATACATATTGAAATCACCTCTTACAGAGAAACTTCCTTTATTCTGAAATTCCATTCCTAAATCGCGATGGCGTAAGTAATCCAGTTGCTGGTTCATTAAAATGGTGCAGCCGATAAAACCGAAGCAGACAAAAAGTTGTAATACGATGCTTCCCTTGCGCAGTAGCGAACCGGTACGCCGTCCTGCATCGTGGCGTAACGAACGGTGTAAAGAGCGGTGATATAGAAAATATAGCAATCCGATGATAGCAGCTAATATAATGATAGAAATCAGTAGGACAAACAGAAATGTTTCGCCATATAATGCCGACTTCGGAGCATCTATTCCTGTCAGTTCGATGAACTGAGGTAGGCAAAGTTCTATAATGAAGAATCCCGTAAAGATGGCACATACCAATAGGAGCAAAAACTCAATAGTCAATAATGATATGAGAGAACGAACGTTAGCTCCGTGAATCATCCGTAAAGCCATTTCGCGTTGGCGAACTCTCATGCGATTGATAAACAAAGTAAGGTAATTGATGAGTGCGCACACAATAATCAAAATAGCTGCAACAGAGAAGTAAACTATATAATTGAAGGTAATAGCTGCTTCTTTATCCTTCCGAAAGTCTTGGGCGTAATGTAACTCAGAGAGTGGTGTAAGGTAGATCCGTTTTATTCCGGTTTTTCGTGTATCGGTTACTTGTTGCAGTTCATGTGGCATATTGGCCGTTATTTTTGCTTCAAGTTCTTTGGGATTAGTGCCAGGCTTTACTTTTATCAGCATGTTCCAAGTGATATACCACCAGGTTCTTCCCAATTCGGGATTACCGATTAACTTAAATGGGAAGTTGGTATGTGTATCTTCGGCTCGAACAATGGCTCCGATTTTCTTTTTGCGGCTCCACGTCTCCACTTCTTTTCCCAGCGGGTCTTCTGTACCAAACCATTCTTTGGCTGCTTTCTCGGTAATAGCAACCTCTGAATTATCTTTGGGTAGCATAAAGTTGCGGCTACCTTTTATAATCCGAATATTCATCAATTGCATCCATGCACTGTCTGCTGATGAAAATGCGACATCCTGGTATATGCCGTTTACACTAATGCGTTCAGAGGAACTAATATGAAAAGGCGCAGCAATTTCTATCTCGGGAAAATGCTCCGTCAGGTAGGTGGCAAGTGAATAAGGAACTCGGGGTGAAATTTGCCCTTCCGCATATTCATCATTTGTACGTATCATATAGATACGGTCTACATCCTGACGGAAATTGTCATAAGTCGTTTCGTAATGTATCCAGTAGAGTGACAGTGCAAAACATACAAAGCCTACCGCCAATCCCAAAATACTGATTATTGACTGAACTTTATACTTTAACAAGTTCCTTGTTGCTACCTTTATATAATGTGCTATCATGGTTTTAATGTTTTATTCGTTCTTTATTACTTCTGCCGGATTCTGTCGTGCCGCCTGCCATACACGCCATCCTATACAGATGGCAATGATGAAAGCAATGCCTGCGAAGATAGTAAGATAAATCCAGGCATCGATACTTGTTTGTTCGACATAGCTCTGTAACCATTGCTTCATCAGAACATAGCCTATGGGAAAAGCTATAACGGATGCAATAATCAGTATGTATATATATTCCCTGGCAAACATTGATAAGATATCTCCTATCTGTGCTCCGTTTACTTTGCGTATTGCAATTTCCTTGCGTCGTTGCTCGCAACTAAGAGTGACGAGTGAAAAGACACCAAAAGCAGAGATTAGAATGCAAACTATAGATACAAAGCTCAGTAATTTGAGTAACAGATACTCCGACTGCAAATATTCATCGTAAACTTCTTGTACCTTTACGAGTTCATACTTTACATCGGGAAACTCACGTGCAAATAGAGTATCAACGCTTTGTTTCAGTTCGTTCCATTTTCCATTTTGGTACTTAATTAGCGGCATCCAAAGGCTCTGTCTGTCTTTTTGCCGCTGGATAAACAAAGATGGTTTTGTTGGCATCGTGGGAGGAGCGAGCTTATAGTCCTTCAAGACCCCTTTGATTGTTAATATGTGACGTCCTTTGTCGTCTGCATTTGCAATCTGTTGTCCAACGGGATGACGCAAGCCGAGTATTTTAGCAGCGGTTTCGTTTAGCAATACTTGCGCTGTGTCACCCGGTTCCAACATATCTCCTTCCAAAAGTTTTAATTGATAGAAGTTTGCCAATTCCTTGTCTCCTTCATACACCATAAAGTCCAAAGATCTTATAGAGTCGGGCTTATCAGGCCAGTCAACAATACCATAGCTCATAACAACCGTGGCGGGCATCAGACCAATTCGTTCTTTCAAGACTTTCTCTACATAAGGCATTCTGGCAATCTTGTCCGCCACCGCACTTCGGTTATCTCTCGGATAAAACAAGCGAAAAGAAGCCCTGTTTTTCCGCTCCCAGCCTAAGTCTGTATCGGTCAGATAATAGATTTGCTTCATCAGTATACTCACACAGAAGATGAAAAGTATGCCGATGAATAATTGAAGCAGAATGCCGCACTTGCGTATCAAAAATGGCTTTTGTTGATAACAGTTGTTGTTTTTGCCGGAATATCGTCCAATGAAAGGTATCAGTAATAACAGTGATAGTAATGCAAGTCCAAGTAGATAGAGGAATGATTCGCTATAAATGTTTCCTTCTATACCCGATATTCTGCGGAATGCGGGTAACAGTAGTTCAATCATACTGAATCCTACTAAACCGGAAGAAACGATCATCAGCAGATATTCGGATGCTAACATTCCCCATAATCCTATTGCTGATGCACCGCATGTCTTCCTAATTCCCAATTCGCGACTGCGTAAGCGCAAACGGGTGATGAAAAGTGAAAGATAATTGAACAATGAACAGAGGATAACCAACCCACCTGCTATGGAGAAGAGTATCAGATAGTAGAATTTAATATCTCTGTCCACGTTGATTTCCGAACGGTGATATTCAGAAAGCGGCATCAAGCGAAGATCGCGTAGGCGAGCCGATTGAGGTCCGGTAGCATTAGTCAATTTCTGTTGGAAAGCTTCCGGCATCACTCCTTTCTGTAATTTGATGACTGTATGGAATAATAGATATCCATCTATCTTTTTATAGTTTTGAAAATCAGCACCAAAACCACATACGTCAAAGTTCAGGCTACTGTGGTCAAGTCCTTTTAAAACGGCGCAAACAGTTTTTGGTTGGTCATCCAATTTTACTTCTTTTCCTAACACGCCAGTTGTGCCGAATAAGTTTAAAGCAGTCTTCTCTGTTAACGCTATCTGCTTATTATCATGCATAAAATCCATATTGCCATTCAAAAGATTGGCTTGAAACATACTGATAAAAGAAGAGTCCATTTCCATCAAGGTTACGTTCTTCGTTTTCTCTTCGGACTTTAGCTCATAACCGTGCCAATAAAAGAAAGCGCAACTCTCTTCTACTTCTGGATAATCTTGTTTCAGTATTTCAGAAATGGTATAGCTAAGTTGAGTACTGAAACCACTTGACATATAAACCGAAGGGGTATAAAGAAGATACAATCTTTCGGCGTCTTTATAGCTTTTGTCGTATGTCATCTCATAATGTATCCATAGTGTAGCAAAGGCAAAGCAAGTAAAGCCTATTGCCAAGCCAATGATAGAGATAATGCTCTGTGTCTTGTATTTGAGCAAGTTTCTAAATGCTATTTTAAAATAGTGGCATATCATATCTTATCTTTTTGTAGAGAATGAAATCAAATATCATACCAAAGTGCTAATGATCTTATAATCAATTAAAAGCCTTCTTGGCTATATTCATAAAACTGTGCTATTCCGCACGAGTATCGTGCGAAAATACACTTTACTCTATTCGCTTTTTATCACTTCTGCCGGATTCTGTCGTGCCGCCTGCCATACACGCCACCCTATACAGATGGCAATGACGAAAGCAATGCCTACGGAGATAGCCAGATAAATCCAAGCATCCATACTTGTTTGTTCAACGTAATTCTGCAACCACTGCTTCATCAAGACATAGCCTATGGGGAAAGCTATTGCGGCTGCAATAATTAGCAGTAGCAGATATTCTTTCACAAACATAACAAGAATATCTTTTATCGTTGCTCCGTTCACTTTTCGTACAGCAATTTCTTTACGTCGTTGCTCGCAACTAAGTGTGACGAACGAGAATATACCGAGTGCGGAGATCAGAATGCAAACACCGGAAACCATACTCAGAAGTTTTAGTAAAAGACTTTCTGAATGCAAATATTCTTTATAAACATCTTCTGTTTTATCCAGTTGATATCTCAGAATAGACACTTCTTTCGCCATCGATTCTATTTGAGACTTCAAGTCTTCCCAATGACCTTCTTTGTATTTTATTAGAAACAAACCGGAATGCATGATCATTCCGCTCTTTTCTCCTAAAGCTTTAAAGCCGAATCCATTTTCTCCTATCAATAAGATGGGAGATATAGGTACTGTAGGGGCAGTCACATGGAAGTCTTTCAAAACTCCGATAATTTCGAGTTGCTTTTTTCCTATGTTTATATGTTTTCCTAACGGAGAATGCATATTCATCATTTTGGCTGCAGTTTCGTTTATGACAGCATAATTAGCATCTTTCGGAGTCATCATTTTACCTGCTACTAATTTAAGATTATAAAACCGCGTAAAGATTCCACTTTCGTAAAACAATTCAATAGATATATCTGCGTCATCCAATCGCTTTCCGTCCCAATTGTCTATTTTGCGTCCTCGATACTGTCCGAACAATAGTCCTGCATGGTTATCCAGAACATCATTGACACATGGCATCTGTGACAGTTTATCGGCAACTGCTGTATAGCAGGAAAAATCTTCTTCACTGTTTTCCATTTTGATAATACGTAATACGGCTATATTTTTTCTTTCCCATCCCAGTTCAGTATGAGTCAGGAAGTATATTTGTTTCATCATTACACTCGTAATAAAAATAAAGAGAATGCTGATTCCAACCTGAAACAAGACACTGAACTTGCGAAATTGCAAGTTTTGGGTGGTGTGCTGTTTTACGTGTTGCATGACAAAAGGTAATAGTAAAAATAAGGAGACGATAAGTATTCCAAGAAGATAAAGAAACATCTCCATATAAACATCACCGGTAACCCCAGATATTTTTCTGAAAACAGGAAGCAGCAATTCTGTCAGAGTCATTCCTAACAGACCAGCAAGCAATATCATCCATACATATTCTATCGCAAACATCAAGAATAGGTTTCCTTTGGTTGAACCACATACCTGTCGCAGTTCTATTTCCCGATAACGCATGCGCATCCGTACCACAAACAATGATATATAGTTGAATAGAGAGGCAAGTATCACCAGCAATCCAATGATGGAGAATAAAATCAGATAGGTGAATTTTATCGACTTGTTTTTGTTCACATCAGAATAATGATACTTGGATAACGGCATTATTTGCAATTCTTTGAATATATAATTTTCCTTTCCATCTAATAATTGATTGTAGTTGTCCAGTTTCTGACGGAAATTTTGCAGGTCAGTTCCTTTGCGTAGCCGGAATATGATGGTATTTCGTTGAGAGTTATCCTCCCCTCTCCAAAAGTCAAATGTCAAGTTGCTATGAGGCAATCCTTTGATTACGGCACATATTGTTACGTTGCTGAATGCTTTTAACTCCTTTCCTACTACATCGTCCGTTGTGCCGAACAAGCGTTTGGCTGTTTCTTCAGTAACGGCAATCTTGTCTTCCGAGTATAAAAAGTCTTTTGTTCCTGCTAATATTTTAATGTCAAACATCTCCATGAAAGTAGAGTCAGCCAATAATGCTCTGGCTACCAACGGAGTATTTCCCTTTACTTCCATTTCTTGATTTTCCCACAAATCAATGTTACATACTGCTTCGACTTCTGGAAAATCTGTCCTCAATGCTTGCAGTGTATTGGGAGCTTTTGTGTCGTATCCGTTGTAATTGACTGTACTCTTTTTATACAGCAGATATAGTTGTTCTGCTCCTTCATGATAGTTATCATACGTCATTTCATAATGTATCCATAGTGTAGCAAGGGCGAAACAGGTAAAGCCTATAGCCAAGCCGACAATACTTATAAGCGTCTGCATCTTGTATTTCAGCAGATTTCTAAATGCTATTTTCAAATAATGCTGTATCATTTTGTACTTGTTTTGGGTTATTCGGTTTTCATTATTATTGCTGGATTGATTTGAGCCGCCTTCTTTACTTGAAAGTATAGAGTAAGACCGGATATCAGTGATACAATGATTGCTGCTATTGCAAACAGCCATCCACTGATATTCGCCTTATATGCATAATTTTCCAGATAAACTGTTATTCCCCAATAAGAGAGAGGAATCGCTACCGTAAACGACATGGTCAAAATGATAGCATATTTCTTTAGTAATAAAGGCAATATTTCTTTTATGGTAGCTCCGTTCACTTTCCGCAAAGCTATTTCCCGGTAACGTTGTTGGATATCAAACAGTGATAGTCCGAATAAACCGATGGAAGAAATTAAAATGGCCATTAGCGCAAAGAAAGAATATACGATGGCCGTTTGCCTGTCTGCTTTATAGAGGTTTTTGACTTCATCCTTAGCAAAGGTGTAATTGAAAGCCCCTTCGGCAGTTTCACGATGCAGTTTCTCTAAGAAAGCAATAGCTTCTGCTTGATGTCCCGGAGCAACCTTTGCTTGCAAAGGAACCTGTGGAAGATATGTATTTCCATACGTAAAGGCCATCGGAAGTATTGGTTTGGATAAATGTCCGCAATAGAAGTCTTCGACAACGCCGATAATCTGATACGCAGATAAATCCTTCCGCGGCCATAAAGGAGTTTGAGGCTCCAACTGAGCATCGGCTATGTTTTTGAATCCATATAGTTGCATCGCCTTTCTGTTGAGAATGAGTTTGGCATCTCCTTCATGATCAATGTCCGCATTCCATAACCGCCCTTCAATTAAAAGAAAGCCGTGGAATCTGATTTCTTTGTCAGTAATTGGAATACAGCATAATGACTGGAAGTTCGAAGCACCGGGGATGCGGAACTCCACCGACCTCTCTGTGAAATATTCATAGGGAGACAGGGAGAAATTCCACGCAGTGAATAAGGGCGATGCATCCATAGAAGTACGAATACGGTCTTCGGAAGATTGACGCAAATCTCTCTGTTTCAGATATTCTTCTTCGGTAGTAGGCTGCTTACGTTCGTAACGCTCAAAATTTACTTTGATGATAGAATCTGTATTATACCCCAGCTTAGTATGCGTCATTTCGTACAGTTGCTTTGCGAAAAATAGAGAAACAACTATCAAAATGAAAGTCACAATGTACTGAATACTTAAATATAAGTTCCTGATAATTATAGATTTTCCTCCCGTATGTATTTTCTGCAAAGAATGTATGGGGATACTATATCTGTATTTCAGGTACGGGTAGATGGAAGCGAGTAATGGCAATAGGCATAAGATAACTACTGTGATCCCAACATCAAATCTGATGCCTGATTGTTGGGTCAGTTCGAGATAATGATTGAGTGGTTTGGCTGATATCTCAACTAAGAACCAGGCTATGAACAGCGAAAAGAGTGTCAGGCTGAAATTTTCGGTATACAATTGAGTAAATAACTGTTTGGAGTTATTGCCAAAAATCTTCTTGAGCCCGAACTCTTTTCCACGTCTCAATAAAACAACGGTATAGAGGCTCATGAAATTAAAGATGCCTACGATTAGAATTAATGCAGCAACCAGTATCAGTAAATTCAAATGAGTTTGATTTCCTTTTCGTAGCATATCCTGCCAGGTGTCAATAGCCGGATGAAAATAGACTTCACGCATAGGTAGTAATTGATATCTGACTTCAATGGGGCTTTGGGGAGATTGTTGAAATGCAGCGTGGCGTTTGTTTATTGCTGTAAATGTAGCCCCCGGACGGATCATTGCAATGTTCATAGGAAAGTGGAAATCCCAATTTTCTTGCAAGGTTTCGGGTACAAGTATGTCGAAATGAAAAGAGCGTTTCCCTCCTTCTTTACTGATAACTCCGGTTATGATAAGCGGGTCTCCGGTAGAATACCGGATTGTTTTTCCTATGGGGTTGACAGTACCGAACAGCCTTTCACTTAATTCTTCCGTGATAAAAGTGGTTTGTGGATGAGAAGCCCATGATTCCGCTTTACCGTATTTCATCGGCAGGTCGGTTGCTCTTAGAAATAAGCTGTCCGCTACGATGGTTTCCACATCAATCTGCTCTTTTTCTGCAACGATATAATCTTTGTTTATCCACATAAAGGTAGACATAGCTTCTATATCTACATCCTCAAAATGACCTCCGATGACGGCTGCTCTGCCAACGTCATCCTTAGTTTCCTGCACTAATACTCCAATCCGGTCTTTAGCCGGACTGTAACAATCCACACCGATTTCTTGCTTCACATAACGGGAGATAACAATGACGCATGCCAGACTTAGTGCCAATCCGATGATATTGATTGCAGTGTACACCTTGAATCGGCATAATGTCCGTATGGATAATTGTATGAGCTTCATTATTAGTATTGTTTTTATTCGGTTTTCATTATTTCCGCCGGATTGACCTTTGCCGCTCTATACACCTGCCAGCAGAGTGTACCCAATGAAATAAGTACAACGACTACCAATCCGATGATAAATATACCGGCAGAAACAGGGGTTTTTACTATAAAGTCTTTCGTATATTCATGGATAATATAGTAAGCAAGCGGGATAGCCAATAAAAATGCGATACTCAGTACTGCGATATATTTACGGAAAAGCAGCGGATAAAGGTCTTTCAGCAGTGCACCGTTTACTTTACGGATAGCTATCTCACGGTAACGTTGGCGGATGTCGAATAGCGAAATGCCAAACAGTCCGAGGCAGGCAATGATAATAGCAATGCAGGCAAAGACAGAATAGATAGTTGCTATCTGGCGATCCTTTGCATAAATCTCTTTCACACTATCTTCCAAGAAACTGTATTCGAAGTCTTCGCTGCCATATATTTTCAGTTCCGCTTTCCGCAAGAAATCAACCACTTCTTTCTTTTTGCCGGGTACACAAGCTATCTGATATACATCCCCACTCATCTGGCTGCTCACAAAGAAGATGGTCGGCTTTTGGCCTTGCGATAAATGTCCGCCGTAATAATCGTCTACTACTGCTACAATGGGTTGGAGTGGATTTTTACGGTCTCTTATAATATATGAATTTTCTTCTGTTATACCGGCTCCCTGGCAGGAAGTGTAATTCAATGCTTTAAGTGCAGCGCGATTGGCAACAACGACTCCTAAGAAGCCGGCATCTTTTAAGTCGGGCAAGCTTCCTTCCACCATCTTGATGTTATAGATGTTGAAGAAATGAGGAGTTGCAAAACGAACGTTCAGGGTCGCTTTCTTACCCCGGTCATTCAGGAAGCTACTGCTATAATCGCCTTTCAGTATATCAGCATAGCTGGCTTCCCAATCTTCTATATAGGGGCAGGTAGCCAGTTCATTATCCAGTGCCTCGACGCGCTCCTGGCGTTGCCTTGCTCTTTCCTCGGAGTAATTAAGATCTTGGGATTCATAGACCAAATTGGTAATAATGATGTCCTTGGTGCGGAATCCGGGGTCGGTATTAAGTAAAAGCCTCAGTTGCTCATTGAAATAGAACGAAAGCACCACTAACAGAAAGGTTAGCAGATATTGTACTCCTAAAAACAAGAGACGTGAACGGACAGATTTATTCCCCGTATTGATGGAACGGATAGAAAGGATAGGAGAAGCGTAATTATACTTCACGAAGGGATAAATAGATGTAAGCAATGGCAACAGCAAGAAAACAGCCAGCGACACTTTCCAATCGAATGCTGTGTAGTTGAAATTATAATTGAGCAGATGTTCCACCGGAACGGTACTTACTTCTATAATTAGCCAAGCCACCAGCAATGCTGCCGATATCAGCAGTGTACTCTCGGTCCATATCTGAATAAACAATTCTTTCCCCCTTGCACCGAATACCTTCTTCACCCCATACTCCTTTCCCCTCCTGAGCATGGCAACCAGGTAGATATTAACAAAATTGAGAATGCCCGTAAGCAATATCAGCAGACAAAGTCCTGCCATAATTGCTAAATGGGAATATGTGCCGGTAAAGAACATTTGCTTATTTTCATTGGCAATAGAGTTCTCCCAATAGAATTGCTTCACCGGAACAAATGAAAAACGATACATACGGGTATCTCCCGTTTCCTGTGGCCTAACATAACGGGAGACACTGGCTGCCTTATTCAACCTTTCTATATCAGTACCTGGCATAAACGAGTATAATTCCATGCCCATGCGTTCCCAATTATCGGATAAAGCAGCGGACAGAACAATGTCGAATTGCATGAAAGTCTTGTTCTCCGGATCGCCCAATACGCCTTCTATGGTAACATCTTTGCCATTGGAGCAGCGGATTACCTTGCCTACCGGATTCTCCTTGCCAAACAGTTTACGGGCGAATGTTTCCATAATCAGAGCCGATTGCGGAGAGCGTAGTGCGATGTTACCTTGCACCAACGGATACCGGAATAGCTGAAAGAACACATTATCCGTCACAAGAATACGTGCCTGATAGCGATTTGACTCAATGGAGACGTAATCCTTCTCCAATGGAATGATGCGGCTGTACCGGCTGATATAGCGTTGGTCTATAACCGCAGTATCACTATTGTTTATAACAGCTCCCAAATAACTGTTACCATCTAATTCTAACTTCACACCATATACCTGTTCCCGGTCAATGCAATGCGTATCTACCGTCAGTTCCCGATGGATATATCGGAGCAGGATGATGCAGCAAGCCAGGCTGAATGCCAATCCCAGCAGGTTGATAATGGTATATGATTTGGAGCGTATCAGGAAACGCCAGGCATATTTCAGTGTTTTCATGGGTTATTTTTATTTAATACGATTATTCGCTTTTTATTATTTCAGCCGGATTGATATTGGCTGCCCTATATACTTGCCACAATAATGTACCGATTGAGATAAGGATAACGACTATCAATCCGCTGACAAATATCCCGACAGAAATGGGAGCTTTAACTACAAAATCTTTTGTGTATTCGTAAATTATATAACATGCAAGCGGGATAGCCAATAGAAATGCGATACTCAACACTATCATATATTTACGGAAAAGCAATGGATATAGATTTCGTAATTGTGCTCCGTTTACTTTGCGGATAGCAATCTCCCGGTAACGCTGGCGGATATCAAACAAAGAAATGCCAAACAATCCGAGACAGGAAATGACGATGGCAATGCCGGAGAAAATAGAATATACAGTTGCTACTTGTCTGTCTTCTTTATAAATCGCTTTTACATCATCTTCCAGTAGAGAATATTCAAAACTTTCGGTACCGTACAATTGAAGTTCTAATTTACGAAGATACTCAAGCAAATCGTTCAAACGTCCCGGAGTGTAGGCTATCTGAAAATGGTCACCGCCCCAGCTATTGCCTATGCGGAATATTGTAGGTTGTTGTCCGGCAGTAAGGTGCCCGCTGTAATAGTCTTCTATTACTGCAACGATAGGTGTCTTTTGGGCATTGGCATCTCCCCTTTGCTCACTATCTTCTATCACCACTGCCCCTTCAAGGCTGCTATAGTGCAGAGCTTTTAATGCAGCACGGTTTACTGCAATTATGCTTTCCCTTCTTTCGCTGTCCTTGAGCATCGGCAAAGCTCCTTCCAGGATATTCAGTCCATATACTTTGAAGAAGCCGGGAGTGGCATACCAGTGTTTCAAATCTACTTTTTCCCCTTTATCATTTTGGTAAGTGATATCGAATGTAGAAGAAAGAATTGTCTCATAACTAAGTTCCCATTGTTCGACGAAGGGACATTGAGACAAAGCATTTACCATTTCTTGCTTGCGTTGCTTTTGTGCGTTACGAGCGTTCGGATCTCTGTAGCTTTCGGCATCGCTTGATTCGTATGCCAGTTTGGCAATCAAGATATTCTCTGTACGAAAGCCCGGGTTGGTATGTAGAAGCAGTGATAATTGTTCATTGAAGTAGAGCGAAAGTGTAATCAATAAAAAGGTAAATACATATTGTACCGCCAGGAATACCATGCGAATGCGTACGGACTGGAAGCCGGTACTGATATTGCAGATGGAAACCATAGGCGGTGTGTAGCTATACTTCATAAAAGGATAAAGGGATGTAAACAATGGCAGGAATACAAGTATTGCCACCGATAATAATATATCAAATGTTGTATAAGAGAACGGGTAAGAAAGCAGCCGCTCAATGGGGGTTGACATAATTTCGATTATAAACCATGCCATTAGCAGCGCAAAGGATACTAACAGGAAATTTTCTATCCATATTTGCAGAAACAAGGTAGTCCTATTGGAACCGAATACTTTCTTGATTCCATATTCCCTACTGCGCATCAACATGAAAATCAAGTAGATGTTTATGAAGTTCATAATTCCCATGAGCAATAACAGCAAGCACAATCCTGAAAGAATAAGGATATGGGAATAGTTACCAAAGGAAAATATATTGGGGCATCCTGTGGCTTCAATAATCGCATTATCCCAATATATATCGGCCACGGGCATAAAGGAAAATGTATATTGGCGATTATCATACTCTTTATATTGAGGATTAATCCAACGAGGATGGTTGCCTATCTCGTCCATTAATTTTATATCGGTGCCCGGCGTGAATTTAATGAATTCCATCGGCATACGTTCCCAATATCTTGTTAAAGAAGAAGATAATACAACATCAAATTGCAGTGCTGTCTTGTTGTCGGGAGCAGCAACTATGCCCATTATGGTGACGTCTTTGCCATTGGTATAACGAAGGACCTTGCCTACCGGATTTTCTTTCCCAAAAAGTTTTCGTGCATAAGATTCGCTTAGCAAAGCCGATTCCGGTGCACTGAGCGACAAAGTGCCTTGCAGTGCCCGGTAAGGGAATAACTGAAAGAAGCAACTATCGGTAACCAGTACCCGGGCGGGATATCGTTTCTGATTATGAGAAATATAGTCCTTATCCAATGGAATGATTGACGTACGTTTGTCGATATAGCGATTGTCGATATACATGCTGTCTTTGTAGTTTGTAATGGTTGCCAATGCCCGATTGCCTTCCATGTTACGTATCACGCCATATACCTGCTCCCGGTCAATGCAATGCGTATCTACCGTCAGTTCCCGATGAATATATCGGAGCAGGATGATGCAGCAAGCCAGACTGAAGGCCAATCCCAGCAGGTTGATAATGGTATATGATTTGGAGCGTATCAGGAAACGCCAGGCATATTTCAGTGTTTTCATGTTTATATGTTTTATTTCAGTATCAATTCTTCCGCCTCCCCAAAGGTATCATATCCCGTTGTAATTACCCAATCTCCGGGCTGCAAACCGTCGGTGATCTCGTATTGTTGCGGGTTTTGGCGTCCGATGCTGAGAGGAACGCGTACGGCTTTGCTCTTCGAAGCGTTCAGTTTGTAAATCCATTGTCCTCCGGTGCTTTGATAGAAGTTGCCGCGTGGAATGACGAGTGCTTCTTCCGGCTGGCCAAGCTCTATCTGCACACGGAAACTTTTCCCCACCCGCACGTTGTCGGGCATATCATCCGTAAAGACGAGGTCTACATCGAAAGTGCGTTCTTTCACTTCGGGCACTACTTTGGTGATGCGCAGCGGGTATTTCCGTCCCTGGTAATTGATGGTAGCAGGCAGTCCCGTTGTGATGCGGTCGATGTAGTATTCGCTCAGGGCGGTATGTATCTTGTATTGGTCCAACACCTTGATTTCAGCAATGCTCTCGCCGGAGGCAACTTGCTGTCCCGGAGTTACTTTCACAAAACTGAGTTGTCCGGCGACGGGGGCTTTCACAATCAGATTGCTCATCCGTTCGCAAGCACGTTCGTACTTTTTCCGTTCTCGTTCGCGATCGTTCTTGATGAGGTCTTTGCGGATGACGGTGACGGCGGAATCGTGACGAAGACTTTCGCGTTGCAAGCGGGCATTCTTCACTTTATAGTTATACTCGTCTTCCGACACTTCCAGTTGGGCTTTGCTCTTGATGCCCATGCGGAATTCTTCCTGGTCGAGGTTGAAACTCTTGCGAAGGCGGTCCAGCTCGTAGTTGGTTTCCAGGGCTTGCTGTTGCAGGTTCAGGCTTTTCTGTTCCATCTCTATCTCTTTTTCCTGATAGGTGATGAGTTGCTTTTCCCAGTCGTCGCGCTGGTCTTCGATGCTGCGCAGGAGGTCGGGGTTTTCGAGAACGAGAATGGTGTCACCTTTCTCGAGCAGGCTTCCCTCCTCGCCTATGATGTGTTCTACACTTCCGGCTTCGCGGGCATTGATTTTTATAGTGAGGATAGGCTGGATAAGTCCTTCCACGTCTACATACTCCATGAACTTGCCGTTCTTCACTTCGGCTATCTGCAAGTTGTCCCGTTCGATGCGCAGCTTACTGGGGCCGAAAGAAAGAGTGATGACGTAGACGAGGAAGGCAAGGAAGGCGACGCCTCCTGCCAGATAATAACGGTAAAGGATGTACCAGGGCTTCTTTTCGAGTTTGATATCCATAATGTGTATTTTAATAATCTTGTTTATCTACTGACTTAGGGCGGCATTGTCCCTACTTCATCTATACTTAGTCCTAGGGAGAGCATACAATCATCATACATGATTCATACAATCATCCTACATGATTACTACAATCATCCCGGATGATTCCTACCTGAACCTATGACTCAATATGCCTCACCTATATACTGAATGCCTCTCATCTTAGGTAGAAGCTATAATCCTCTCCAGTTCTTCCGCCAGCGGTGCATCCTTCTCGAAGTCATAGAGCGTCAGGCTTCGCAAGGTGTAGTACAAACTCCAGTAATTGTAAAGAGCTGTTATATAGTTCCTTCGGGCGGTATCTTTTTCGGTAATGGAGGCATTGAGGTCGAGCACGGAAGACTTTCCAAGGAGATAAAGCTTGCGGGCCACTTCGGCACGGCGTTGGGCTGTCTCGTCGGTTCGGGCGGCAATATTCACCCGCTGGGCTTGCAGGTTGAACTGCTTGACGAGTTTGCGTACATTCAAGTCAAAGTCCGTCTTGTCCTGCTCCACCTGCGTATAAACCAAGTCGCGGTTGGAACGCGCCACCCGTACTTGTCCTTTGCCCCGTCCCCAATCCAGGATAGGGAGCGTTATGCCCAGGCTGACGTACTGTTGGTCCAACGGATTCTGATAGGCATCCTTCAACTTTTCGGCAGTTTGGGTCAGTCCGAAGCGCAGATAGATATCCGCTTTCAGCCCGGCATTGGCACGGGCTTTGGACACGGCGCTTTCGCTTTCGAGTTTACGGCGAAGCATGTTCTGAATTTCCGGACTGTTTTCATTGGCAAGCATCAAGGCAGTGTTGAGGTCGATGTGCAAGTCGGGAACGTGGTCGCTTGCATCGGCTTTGAGTTCAACATCCTCCTGGATACCGAGGTATGAACGGAGTTCCTGCATGCAGTTCTCCATTTCAATGTGGGCATTCATGCGGTTGGTTTCTTCCGTCAGTTTGTTGAGTTCGAGTTGCAGCATTTCGTTTTCGCTGATGGTGCCGATGTTGTAGCGGCCTTGCGCATATATATATAAGGTGTCGGCATTGGCGTAATTGGTGTTGGCTATTTCGTAGTCGCTCTGCGCCCGGGCAAGGTCGAAGAACTTCTCCGTGGCGCGGGCGGCAACGAGTTCGAGCGTTTCTACATACGTCTTCCGGGCTTCGCGGTAGCGGATGGGCTCAATGCGACGGTCCCACTTCAGGCTGTTGTAACCGAAGAGAGACTGGCTGTATCCGATGTTGATGGGCGACGTCTGCCAGGAGTAAGTATCGTTGCTGAAGAGGTCGAGGCGCTGGGCGGCAGTCTCAACGAACAGTGTACCGCCGGTCCAGGGGATGTTTTGCGTCAGGCTCAAGGTGAGGTCGGTGCTCAGTAGATTCTGTTCCACGAACTTGACGTTACCGTCGCCCAGTGTAACTTTGTTGATGGCACGGTCCAGATAAGGGTTCGAGGTCAGTTTGAGGGCGGGCAGGTAATTGGCGCGATAATACTTATAGTTCCAGTAGGCGGAACGAAAACTGTGCCGGGCATTCTGTGCATCAGGCGACTGTTGACGGGCGCGTTCAATGGTTTGTCCCAAGGTCAGCTCTATAGTGTGTTCTTGGGCAGCAGCGGTCGATAGGATGCCACATGCTATGAGTATCAGAAATATATTACGGTGCATAGTTATTCTTTTTTGCATAAAAGGATTCAAATACTATGCCATAATCGTAATTATCTGTATAATAGCATATTGTTCCATCTTTGAATCACAGAAGTGTGTGCCAATACGCACAAAAATAGTGCGATAATGCACGCACAACACACTGATATTATACTTATCTTTGTGGACATATAAAAGTTTAGATATGGAACAATTAGGTAAGATACTGATAGTGGATGATAACGAAGATGTCCTCTTCGCGCTGAACCTCCTCCTCGAACCGTATGTAGAGAAAGTAAAAGTAGCCGTGACCCCCGACCGCATAGAACATTTTATGACGACTTTTCAGCCGGATATCATCCTGCTGGATATGAACTTCAGCCGTGATGCCATCAGCGGACAAGAAGGTTTCAACAGTCTGAAACAGATATTGGCCATCGACCCGCAGGCTGTGGTTATTTTTATGACCGCCTATGCCGATACCGACAAGGCGGTACGTGCCATCAAGGCGGGTGCTACGGACTTTATTCCCAAACCATGGGAGAAGGAAAAACTGCTGGCTACGCTTTCTTCCGGTATGAAACTCCGGCGTTCGCGATGTGAAATCAATCTGCTGAAAGAGCAAGTGGAAGTACTGAGCAGCGGCGTCAGTGGAAGTTCCGAGGAGACCATTATCGGAGAATCGGGAGCTATGCAGGAAGTCTTTTCTACGGTAGACAAACTGCGCGATGCCGATGCCAATATCCTGATATTGGGTGAGAATGGTACGGGAAAAGATGTAATAGCTCGCCTGCTTTACCGCAATTCTCCCCGCTACGGCAAGCCGTTTGTTACCATCGATCTCGGAAGTATTCCGGAGCAACTGTTCGAAAGTGAGTTGTTCGGCTATGAAAAAGGTGCGTTCACCGATGCCCGCAAACCGAAAGCCGGGCGCATGGAGGTGGCTACCGGCGGCACGCTCTTCCTGGATGAGATAGGTAACCTCTCCCTGCCCATGCAGGCCAAGTTGCTGACTGCCATTGAGAAACGGCAAATCAGTCGTTTGGGAAGTACGCAAGCCCTGTCCATCGATGTACGTCTGATTTGTGCGACAAATGCAGATATCCGTCATTTGGTGGAAGATGGTGCATTCCGTCAGGACCTGCTCTACCGCATCAATACAATAGAATTGCATATTCCGCCTTTGCGCGAGCGCGGAAATGACATCCTCCTCCTGGCGGAACATTTCTTGCAACGCTATGCCCGCAAATATCAGAAAGAGATGCGCGGACTGACCCGCGAGGCGAAAAACAAACTGCTGAAATATGCCTGGCCGGGAAATGTACGCGAACTGCAACATACCATGGAACGGGCTGTGATTTTGGGAGACGGTTCTCTGCTGCGTCCCGAGAACTTTGTATTCCAGGCTTCGGCATCCCGACCCAAAAAGGAGGAAGAGGTGCTTAATCTGGAACAGCTGGAAAGGCAGGCTGTGGAGCGTGCCATGCGTTTGAGCGAGGGAAATGTGACCCGTGCTGCCGAATATCTGGGTATCACCCGTTTTGCTTTGTATCGGAAACTTGAAAAATTAGGCTTATGAAACGGTATTCGTTCATCGTAGTGTTGCACATCATCGGTATCGCCTTACTATCGGTTGGCATCTACTTGCTGATAGATGCGCAGCTGTGGTTCAGTGCACTGATGACTTTCTTGATATTGGCGGCCATTGCCATCCATTTGTATCGCATGCAGATGGTGCAGGTGCGCATGATGCGGCATCTGGCCGAAAGTTTGCGCTATGACGACATGATGCTTTCGTTCCGTTCGCCCTATCGCAACCGTTCCATGGAGGATATGGTGGACGAACTTTCCGAAGCAATGAAGAATTTCCGTACCCGCGTGCTGGAGCGTAATGAGATGGAGGCGTGGCAAAAACTGATACGTGTGTTGACGCATGAAATCATGAACTCGATTACTCCCATTATCTCCCTCTCCGAAACGCTGAGCGAACGCGAAATGACGGAGAAGAATTATCCCGTCATGCGGCAAGGCATGCAGACCATTCATCGGCGTAGCAAAGGCTTGTTGGAGTTTGTGGAGAATTACCGGAAACTGACGCGTCTCCCCGCTCCCGTCCGTCGGCCGGTGTCTGTAAGCGAATTGTTGCAGGACTTGCAGAAATTGTTTTCTGAGGAGTATATCCATATTGAGATGCCGGAAACCGACCGTACGCTCCAGATAGACCGGACACAGATTGAACAGGTTTTAATCAATCTGATAAAGAATGCCAAGGAGGCATGTGGAAAGAAAGAACGGCCGCTGATAGAAGTAAAGATGCTTCCGGCCCTTTCTTGGCAGTGCCTGATTACGGTTCGTGATAATGGCGAAGGGATTTTACCGGAAGTGCAGGATAAGATTTTTGTTCCGTTCTTTACGACCAAGTCGTCCGGGTCGGGCATCGGGCTGAGTCTGTGCAAGCAGATCATGAACCGGCATGGAGGGAATATTACGGTGCAGTCTGTTGTAGGAGAAGGTAGTTGCTTTACGTTGCAGTTCGGATGAAACGGATGGAGTGGATTTTTTATAGTGCTGTTTTTTAAATCCGTTCCATCCGCTTAGTCTATGCTGAAGAAGCTTGCTTCTTATACACTGTTATTTTTGCCTTACGTAGCGCAGTGTATATCCGTAATTGGAATTTAATACCAATGAATCGGCAGTCAGCTTTTCTATTTTCAGGGTGTCTATTCCTTCTATTTCGATGCCGTTTCCGATGCTTTTTACGGTAAGGTAGAGGTTGTCACCTTGTTGATCCCAATATTTGTAGACCAATGTAGCCATGTTGATGGAAGATGCTTCTCCGTCTTCTTCCAATTTGATTCCTTGCACTCCCGATTGGCCTTCAATGGGCATTACCCATGAGCCTACAATAGAGTCTGTGCTCTTCTTGCTATTACATGCAGCCAATGCCATAACTATGACAGCTGCTCCAAAAATAAGTTTCTTCATATCATTTTTTATTTGAATGTATATTGTACTTTTCCTTCATTTATCGCACGTTCTTTTTACAAAAGTAGAAATAAAAGATATGGAAGCAAAATGAATCTCTTTTTTTCATTTACTAATTATTGTTTCTCAGTCTTTTATAAAATTGTTATACACAAAAGTTTCAAAATACTTGGTCTATATCAAAAATGTTTTTACCTTTGCACTCGCTTTTGAGAAGTAAAGCATTCGGGGTGTAGCGCAGTCCGGTTAGCGCACCTGCTTTGGGAGCAGGGGGTCGTGGGTTCGAATCCCGCTACCCCGACGAAGGTCTTGATCTTTGAAATGAAAGAGCCGATGTTATTTACATCGGCTCTTTTTATTTGCTTCCTTCTCTACTCTATTTATACCTTGTGAATGCTTGTTCGCACTGCGCGAATACATATTCAAGCATTGCGAATATCCGTTCGCAAGCTTTGAACAGAGAACATACCCTACAACAAAGAAGTTTTCTCTTTATCTTCAGTACTTTTTCTCTTAGTACCTGAAAGTTTTTAAATCAATCCTCCCTACCCTTTCAAATAGAAATCCCGCGTCAGTGCTCTGTATTCAGGAGTAAATTCATTGTGCTTCTCCATTTCTATGCAGAGGCTGTCTTCCACACATCCTTCATTCTGAAAGCTAAAAGTTAATAATACACGGCGGCATGGTTTGCCGGGTTTTGTGAAGACACGCGTGCGATGCAACGGATATAGCTTATGATTCCAAGCTGCATCTATCACTGCACTTTCAGCTTCGGCCGGAATAATGATACTTACGCGCCCTTGCTCTCCAAGCAGGTGCGCTGAGCGACGGAATAGCAAATCATAATTCAAACCTCCTGTATGCCTTGCCATGCGACGCTGTTCGTCCGGGCACTTCAAAGCATCTATAAAGTAGGGAGGATTGGAAACTATAAGATCAAACTTCTCTTCTGATTGATAATTTCGGAAATCAATACATACAACCTCTACTCTGTCCGGCCATGGAGAACGCTGCACATTCTCTGTCGCTTGTTCTGCGGCAGCAGCAGCTATTTCGAGTGCAGTGATCGTTGCCTGCTGGTTCCGTTGCGCTAATTGCAAGGCTATTAGTCCGGTACCAGTACCAACATCGAGTATGCGTTTGGTACTATCTACGGGCGCCCATGCCCCTAAAAGCACTCCATCTGTGCCAACCTTCATGGCACATTTATCGTGATAGATAGTAAATTGTTTGAACTTAAACGATGGATTTGACATATTTATCTTCTTTAACCGGGCCCAAAAATAATCAAAGAAGGTCGAATAGACGTAAATTTGGCACTGTTTTTGTGTTTTTAAAGGGTAAAGAACTTCTATTTATGAAGAAATAGCTTAACTTTGCAGGCGCTTTATTGGCCTGCCAATATGACATAAACTAAAAAGCAAAGAAATGAAGAAAAGAGATTACCTGAGTGATATCGAAGATAGGGGGGGAAATGCTTTCTCTGTAATAGCTGATTTTGAGGGGAATGAAGAACAACTGATGGATATTGAAGTAGATGAGATTCTGCCCATATTACCTCTTCGAAACATGGTTTTATTTCCGGGTGTGTTTATGCCGGTGTCTATTGGAAGAAAGTCTTCCCTTAAATTGGTGCGCGAAGCTGAAAAGAAAAATTCTTATATAGCTGTAGTGTGTCAGAAGCTTGCTGAGACAGAAGCACCTCTGTTTGAAGATTTGCATACCATTGGTACGGTTGCCAAGATAGTCCGCGTGCTCGAAATGCCGGACCAGACAACTACGGTCATTCTGCAGGGTTCCAAACGCGTGGAACTGAAAGAAGTAACCAATATGGTTCCTTATTTGAAAGGACGTGTGGTTACGTTGAATGAAGAACTTCCAGAAAAGAAGGACAAGGAGTTTCATGCACTGGTCGAAGCATGCAAGGATTTGACAGTACGCTATATAAAGTCTTCCGATATGTTTCCGCAAGACTCGGCATTTGCTATCAAGAATATCAGCAACCCGATGTTCCTGGTTGACTTTATCTGTACCAACCTTCCGTTAAAGAAGGATGAAAAGATAGAGTTGCTGCGCATCGATTCCTTGCGCGCACGTACCTATCGTTTGCTGGAAATTCTGAACCGTGAAGTACAGCTTGCCGAAATAAAGGAATCTATCCAAATGCGTGCGCGTGAAGATATAGACCAGCAACAACGCGAATATTTCTTGCAGCAGCAGATCAAGACCATTCAAGACGAATTGGGTGGCGGCGGTCAAGAGCAAGAAATAGAAGAAATGCGCCAGAAGGCGGAGACCATCAAGTGGAATGCGGAAGTGAAAGCTGTTTTCCTGAAAGAAGTGGATAAACTGGAGCGCACTCATCCGCAATCTCCCGATTACAGCGTACAGTTGAACTATCTGCAAACGATGCTCAGTTTGCCGTGGGGAGTATATACCGCGGATAATCTGAATCTGACCAATGCAGAAAAGACACTGAATAAAGACCACTATGGCTTGGAAAAAGTCAAGGAACGTATTTTGGAGCATCTTGCCGTACTGAAACTGAAAGGAGACATGAAGTCGCCTATTATCTGTCTGTATGGCCCTCCGGGAGTAGGAAAAACATCTTTGGGACGTTCTATTGCTGCTGCCTTGAAACGGAAATATATTCGCATGTCTTTGGGTGGCGTTCATGATGAAGCAGAAGTCCGCGGACATCGTAAGACCTATATTGGTGCAATGCCGGGACGAATCATCAAGAGCTTGATTAAAGCCGGTTCTTCCAATCCTGTGTTTATTCTCGATGAAATAGATAAAGTGGGTGCCGACCGTCAGGGAGACCCCTCCTCTGCCCTGCTCGAAGTGCTTGATCCGGAGCAGAACACGACGTTCCATGACAACTTCCTGGATGTGGATTTTGACTTGTCCAAGGTGATGTTTATCGCTACGGCCAATAATCTGAATACAATCCCCGGACCATTGCTGGACCGCATGGAGCTGATAGAAGTCAGCGGATATATCACGGAAGAGAAAATCGAAATAGCCCGTCGCCACTTGGTTCCGAAGGAGTTGGAAGCCAATGGTATGAGGAAGAATGATATCAAGATTCCGAAGAATACATTGGAAGCCATTATTGAGAACTATACCCGCGAGAGTGGCGTACGCGAACTGGAAAAGAAAATCGGAAAGATTCTTCGTAAGTCGGCCCGCCAATATGCTACGGACGGTTATTTTGCCAAGACAGAGATCAAACCGGGAGATTTGTATGAATTCCTCGGAGCTCCCGAATATACGCGCGACAAATACCAGGGCAATGAATATGCCGGCGTGGTAACAGGCTTGGCATGGACAGCTGTAGGCGGAGAAATCCTTTTTGTGGAAACCAGCTTGAGCCGCGGAAAAGGTGGACGCCTGACGTTGACCGGAAATTTGGGTGACGTGATGAAGGAGTCGGCTATGCTGGCACTGGAATATATCAAGTCTCATGCTTCCCTGCTGAATCTGGATGAAGAGATTTTCGATAACTGGAATATTCATGTCCATGTGCCCGAAGGCGCTATTCCGAAAGACGGACCGTCGGCCGGTATTACGATGGCCACTTCTCTTGCCTCTGCCCTTACACAGCGGAAGGTGAAGGCGAATCTGGCTATGACGGGCGAAATCACGCTTCGCGGTAAAGTACTCCCCGTAGGTGGTATCAAAGAGAAGATCCTGGCTGCCAAGCGTGCGGGTATCAAAGAGATTATCCTGAGCGACGAGAACCGTAAGAATATAGAAGAGATACAAGAAATATATCTGAAAGGACTGACTTTCCATTATGTGAAAGACGTTAAAGAAGTATTTGCCATTGCGCTGACTGATGAGAAAGTAGCCGATGCCATTGACTTGTCCGTAAAAAAAGAAAAGACAGAAACGAAAGCAGAATGACATTTGAGTTACAACATACAGACAGCAAGACAAATGCACGTGCCGGGTTGATTACGACTGACCACGGACAGATAGAGACCCCTATCTTTATGCCGGTAGGTACGGTTGGAACCGTAAAAGGCGTACATCTGCCCGAGCTGAAAGAGGATATAAAGGCACAGATTATATTAGGTAATACCTATCACCTTTATTTACGTCCGGGACTGGAAGTAATAGAAAAAGCCGGTGGACTGCACAAGTTCAACGGCTTTGACCGTCCTATGCTGACGGATAGCGGCGGCTTCCAAGTATTCTCATTATCCGGCATCCGCAAGTTGCGCGAAGAAGGCGCTGAATTCCGTTCGCACATTGACGGTAGCAAGCATATCTTTACACCGGAAAAAGTGATGGATATTGAGCGCACCATCGGTGCGGATATTATGATGGCTTTTGATGAATGTCCTCCGGGAGATTCGGATTATGAATATGCCAAGAAATCAATGGGACTGACACACCGCTGGCTGGACCGCTGCATCAAGCGCTTCAATGAAACAGAACCGAAGTACGGCTATCGGCAAGCACTGTTCCCTATCGTGCAAGGTTGTGTTTATAGAGATTTGCGTACGCAGTCTGCCGAGTTTGTCGCTTCCAAGGAAGCCGAAGGCAATGCTATCGGCGGATTGGCGGTAGGCGAACCTGTAGACAAGATGTATGAGATGATTGAATTAGTGAATGAGATACTTCCCAAAGACAAACCTCGCTATCTGATGGGTGTGGGAACTCCGGTAAACATCCTGGAAGGCATTGAACGCGGTGTCGATATGTTCGACTGCGTGATGCCCACCCGTAACGGACGTAATGGGATGCTCTTCACCAAAGACGGTATCATCAATATGCGCAACAAGAAATGGGAAATGGATTTCTCTCCTATTGAGGCCGACGGTGCTTCTTATGTAGATGTGATGTACAGCAAAGCTTATCTGCGGCACTTGTTTCATGCGCAAGAACTGCTTGCCATGCAGATAGCTTCTATTCATAATTTGGCATTTTATTTATGGTTGGTGGGCGAAGCCCGCAAACATATCATTGCCGGTGACTTCTCTACGTGGAAACCGATGATGGTGAAACGTGTATCAACGAGACTATGAGAAAATTCAACTGGAAGATATGGAAGGATATCAAGCTGCCGAGCGGTAAATTCCTCAAGCGGCTGGATTGGTACATCATTAAGAAGTTCCTGGGTACGTATGTCTTTGCTATTGTGCTGATTATCTCCATTGCGGTAGTGTTCGACTTCAACGAGAAGATGGACCGTTTCATGTCGCACGAAGCGCCGTGGAATGCCATTGTTTTTGATTATTACCTGAACTTCATCCCCTACTTTGCCAATCTGTTCAGTCCGTTGTTTGTCTTCATTGCCGTAATCTTCTTCACTTCCAAACTGGCGGAGAACTCGGAAATCATTGCTATGTTCTCCACAGGTATGAGTTTCAAGCGAATGTTGCGTCCTTATATGGTGTCGGCAGCAATTATTGCCGTGGTAACATTTTGTTTGGGTTCTTACGTTATTCCTCAAGGCAGTGTGACGCGTATCAATTTCGAGGATAAGTACTACAAACCCCGTAAGCAGAATACGGCACGGAACATTCAGTTGGAAGTCGACTCGGGTGTGATTGCATACATCGAGCGATTTGAGGACTATAGCAAAACCGGTTATCGTTTTTCTTTGGATAAGTTCAACGACAAGCAACTGGTTTCTCATCTTACTGCACGTTCCATTACTTATGATACGACTTCTATACATAAGTGGATTGTAAAAGACTACATGATCCGCCAAATGGACGGCATGAAAGAAAGCATCACAAAAGGAGACCGCATTGACACTACCCTTTTTATGGAACCTGCCGACTTCCTGATCATGAAGAATCAACAGGAAATGCTGACCAGTCCCCAGTTAAGTGAGTACATTGACCGGCAGCGGCAGCGTGGTTTTGCCAATATCAAGGAGTTTGAGATAGAATACCATAAGCGTATTGCCATGTCGTTTGCCTCATTCATCCTGACGCTGATCGGCGTGTCCCTGTCGTCCAAGAAGACAAAAGGAGGAATGGGACTTCATTTGGGTATAGGCTTGGGCTTGAGTTTCTCTTATATTCTATTCCAGACCATTGCCTCTACTTTTGCAGTAAATGGTAATGTTCCTCCGGTGATTGCTGTATGGATACCGAATGTCCTTTATACATTCATTGCATTTTATCTGTATCAGAAGGCGCCGAAATAATAAATAAAGAATTAATAAATAGACAGAAAATAAGAAGCCCCTCCCGCTCTTGTGTTACCACAAGTGCGGGAGGGGCTTTTTGTTGTATTCATTTTCCTCTTTTGTTCTGTTCTCTTTGAGAGTCGGCAAAGCATTGCCGGCTTTTAAGGGAACCCCTGCTTTCTTCTTACAGGTTCTTTAAGCTGTTGTAGAGCAACTTAATTCAAGTAAGCAGAAAGGTCTGCAGCAGAGATGTTTTTGGCAATAATCACACCATTATCATCCAGTAAATAGTTTGTAAATCCACGGCCTAAGCGATACTTTTTGAACAGGCCGGAAGATTCGCCTTTAGTTTCCACGAAACAAGTGGGCGTAACTATTTGGTCCTTACGAATGGTTTCTTCGAAGATAGACTGATATTCATCGAACGAAACAGAAACCATTTCCACATTATTACGGGCGGTAGAGCGAAGCGCATTGCTTAAACTTGCGTTCTGCATCCGGGATTGCGCATCATAACTTGCCCAAAAGCTAAGCAATACATATTTACCTTTCATGTCGGAAAGGTCGGTTCTGAATTGCTCGGCCGACATAGATTGGATCTTAAAATCCGGGGCTATGTCACCCACACTCAAACCTCCGGTTGGTTTGTCTTTTTCTACAAAAGAAGTCAAGGAACTTATTAGTAATACAACAAAAATCCATTTAGCATATCTCATGCACTACGGTTTTGGTTAATACTATCCGGGACTGTCCTTCAACAGTGATTTCTTCCCGGAACATTGTCTTTTCGGACTCTGCAATGAATAGGAATTCATTGATATTCAAAGCCTTTAATTCTGAAATCGGTTGCAAAGGTAAGTAATTCTCGAATTAAGTTCCAAATAAACAAGCAATTTTCTCACTTTTTTGATATTGATTTTTATGTTATTTAGCATATTTGACGATATTTTCCCCTACTTTTGTTCACTGTAAAAGAACTCTATCTCAGTAAAAATGGGGATAAATTTCTTTTGCATTCGTTTTTACATTATTTTTGTAGCCTCTTATTAAATAGATGACTTATGCAACCATTGAACACTGAACTTATCCTTATTCGTATCACGGGCGAAGACCGTCCGGGCCTGACGGCTTCTGTCACCGAGATTCTGGCCAAGTATGATGCGACTATTCTCGATATCGGCCAGGCAGACATTCACAACACCCTTTCATTGGGTATTCTGTGCAAGACGGAAGAGCAACATTCGGGTTTTATCATGAAAGAGTTGCTTTTCAAGGCTTCGTCTTTGGGAGTGACTGTCCGCTTTTACCCTATCTCTACAAAAGAATATGAAGACTGGGTGAACATGCAGGGCAAGAACCGATACATTCTGACTTTGTTGGGGCGTAAACTGTCGGCCCGCCAGATATCGGCAGTCACCCGTATCCTTGCAGAACAAAGTATGAATATCGATGCCATCAAGCGCCTTACGGGACGTATCCCACTGAATGAGTGTGAGTCCCGTACGCGGGCATGTATCGAGTTCTCCGTTCGTGGAACGCCGAAAGACCGCATTGCCATGCAGGAACAACTGATGCAGTTGGCCACTGACCTGGAAATGGATTTCTCCTTCCAGCTGGACAATATGTATCGCCGGATGCGCCGTTTGATTTGTTTCGATATGGACTCCACATTGATTGAAACGGAAGTAATTGATGAACTGGCAATGCGTGCAGGCGTAGGCGATCAGGTAAAAGCCATTACAGAGCGTGCCATGCGTGGCGAGATAGATTTCATAGAAAGCTTCCGCGAACGGGTAGCATTGCTGAAAGGTCTGGACGAATCTGTGATGCAGGAAATCGCAGAAAAGTTGCCGATAACGGAGGGTGTGGACCGCTTGATGTACGTTTTGAAGAAATACGGTTACAAGATAGCCATCCTCTCGGGAGGTTTTACTTACTTCGGGCAATATCTCCAAAAGAAGTACGGAATAGATTATGTATACGCCAATGAGCTGGAGATAGAGGATGGAAAACTGACCGGCCGCTATCTGGGTGACGTGGTAGACGGTAAACGTAAAGCCGAACTCCTGCGGCTGATAGCTCAGGTTGAGAAGGTGGACATTGCCCAGACCATTGCCGTGGGTGATGGTGCCAATGACCTGCCGATGCTTGGAGTTGCCGGGTTGGGAATAGCCTTCCATGCCAAGCCCAAAGTGGTGGCAAATGCCAAGCAATCCATTAATACCATCGGTCTGGACGGAGTGCTTTATTTCCTCGGTTTCAAAGACTCGTATATCGATATTCCCCGATAAGAAGGGGCTTTTGCAATACTTCTGTAAGTTCTTGGGGTAATTAATTATCCTAAGAACTTATTTTTTAGTGGTAAGGGCTTATTTTAGAAGTCTTTTTCCTATCTTTGCCGACAAATCAAAAGAGACACATGAAGTTTTCCGAACTAAAATTAAATGGCAAGGTGCTCGAAGCATTGGATGCCATGCGCTTTGAAGAGTGCACTCCCATACAAGAAAAATCAATACCCGTCATACTCGAAGGTCGAGATTTAATAGCGGTAGCTCAAACCGGAACGGGAAAAACAGCTGCTTACTTATTGCCTATACTGAACCAGTTGTCCGAAGGCGGACATCCGGCAGATGCCATCAACTGCATTGTGATGGCTCCCACCCGCGAGCTGGCGCAGCAGATAGACCAGCAGATGGAGGGATTCTCTTATTTCATGCCGGTTTCCAGTGTAGCTGTCTACGGTGGTAATGACGGAGTTCTGTTCGAGCAGCAGAAGAGAGGACTGACTTTGGGAGCCGATGTCGTAATCGCTACTCCTGGACGCTTGATTGCTCACCTCAGCCTCGGTTATGTGGACCTTTCGCGTGTCTCCTATTTTATTCTGGATGAAGCAGACCGTATGCTGGATATGGGATTTTATGACGACATCATGCAGATTGTGAAATACCTCCCTAAAGAGCGCCAGACAATTATGTTCTCTGCCACAATGCCGGCCAAAATCCAGCAGTTGGCAAACAATATTCTGAATAACCCTGCTGAAGTAAAGCTGGCGGTTTCCAAACCTGCCGAGAAGATAGTACAGGCTGCCTATGTATGCTACGAAAATCAGAAGTTGGGCATTATCCGTAGCCTTTTTGCCGAAGAGACGCCGGAGCGCGTCATCATCTTCGCCTCTTCCAAACTCAAAGTAAAGGAAGTGACGAAATCATTGAAGCAAATGAAGCTGAATGTAGGAGAAATGCATTCTGACCTGGAACAATCGCAGCGTGAGGAAGTAATGCACGAATTCAAGGCCGGCCGCATCAACATCCTGGTAGCAACGGATATTGTGGCACGCGGTATTGATATCGACGACATCCGCCTGGTGCTTAACTACGATGTACCCCATGACAGCGAAGACTATGTGCACCGCATCGGACGTACGGCGCGTGCCAATAACGACGGTGTTGCCATAACCTTCATCTCCGAAAAGGAACAAGGTAACTTTAAGAACATCGAGAAGTTTCTGGATAAAGACATTTATAAGATACCGGTTCCCGAAGAACTGGGAGAAGCTCCGGAGTATAAACCGCGTTCGGGAGGCGATGGAGGCAGACGAGGCAGCTACGGTAACGGCGGGCGCAAACAAGGAAACAGCAGAAACAACCGGAATAGCGGAAATAGTGGTAGATCCAAACCCAGGCGTCCACAAAACAATGAAAAGAGATAGAAAGCGGATTATTCCGCTTTTTTTATGTTCAGTTTATTGTCGAAGCCGATAGTCATATCAATCAGATTGTATACAGAACTTTCGGGAATACGGAGTGTTGCCTGGTAGTGATATCCCTTGCTGTCCACTCCTGCAAAGTTCATATCGGCAAGGATGGTTTGACTCAGAAACTCTTCCGGGAAGATATCTGCAAACATCTTCTTGGTGATGTCCTGCCCGTAAAGCATTTGTCTTCCTTCGTACACACAGATGTGTATTACGTTGTCGTAGTACACATTGTCCAGGCTGATTCCTTCGGAATAGGACGTCTTGATAACTTTCATTTTAGAAGGATTGATATACACATATCCTCTGTATCTTGTACCTTTGTACATCACAATGCTGTCCTTCTTTATCACCTCCGGCGTGGTCGGTATTACCTCTACTTCGCGATTGGTGAAAACCAGGCTGTCCTCTGCATTCTCCGATTTATGCAACTTCACAATCTCGTCCGCCAGGGAGTGGAACCAAAAGCTGTATTCCGTCTGGCGGTCTATCTTGTAGGCTACGGTTTCGTTGCCATACACATAAATCGTGTCGTGAACTATTTTAAAAGAAACAGGGGCATTCTGCGGATCGGCATAATAAATACTGTCTCCTTCAATATGCATCAATGGCATATCGGTTTCGTCGTCCAGCCAAACACCTTGCAACAACTGCTTGGCGGTGAGATCTTCTTTCTCAGAAACCTCTTTACTCTGATTGCTGCCGCACGATGCCAACGAAACAGCAAGTACAATGAGAACTGTACCCCATTTTATCATAGCGCCCTGACTTTCTCTTTGTTCTATACTTTATTTCCCGATGCAATAGTACGTAAAACCTTGCTCTTCCATGTCTTTCTTCTCGTAAATATTACGACCGTCCAGAACCAGCGGCTGCTCCATGGTCTTCTTGATGACAGCCCATGATGGCAAACGGAATTCTTTCCACTCCGTCACCAGCATCAACGCATCTGCATCCAGCGCAGCGTCGTACATATCTGTTGCATAATAAATGCAGTCTCCGATGCGGCGGCGGCATTCGTTCATGGCAGCCGGGTCGTAAGCACGGAGCTTGCAGCCTGCTTCCTTCAGCTTCTCTATCAGTACCAGGGCAGGAGCTTCGCGCATATCATCCGTCTCCGGTTTGAAGGCCAATCCCCACAGGGCGATGGTCTTTCCTTTCAGGTCATTATTGAAATGCTTCTGCAGTTTCTCGAACAAAATGCTTTTCTGATTCTCGTTAACCTCTTCTACGGCTTGGAGTACACGCATTTTGTAGCCATTTTGCTCTGCAGTCTTTATCAGCGCCTTTACGTCCTTGGGGAAACAGGAACCGCCGTAACCGATGCCCGGATAGAGGAACTTGCGCCCGATGCGAGTATCGGAACCAATACCGCTACGCACCATGTTTACGTCCGCTCCTACCAGCTCGCACAAGTTGGCTATGTCGTTCATAAAGCTGATGCGGGTAGCAAGCATAGAGTTTGCTGCATATTTGGTCATTTCAGCAGAAGGAATATCCATAAAGATAACACGGAAATTGTTCAGCAAGAATGGCTTATAGAGCTTACTCATTATTTTTTCGGCACGTGCCGACTCCACTCCCACTACTACGCGGTCGGGGCTCATAAAGTCGTTGACGGCATTACCTTCTTTCAAAAACTCCGGGTTAGAAGCTACGTCAAAGACGAGGTCGCTTCCTCTCTTATCAAGCTCTTCCTGAATGGCGGCACGTACTTTCTTGGCCGTGCCCACAGGCACTGTGCTCTTGGTAACCACCAGGACATACTTCTGCATGTGGCGTCCGATGGTACGCGCCACTGCCAGTACATAGCTCAAATCGGCACTGCCATCTTCGTCGGGAGGCGTACCTACGGCGCTGAACACTACGTCCACTTCGTTCAGGCAACTTTCCAGGGAAGTTGTGAATTGCAGGCGTCCTGCCTTTGCGTTGCGGATTACCATCTCTTCCAGTCCATTCTCATAAATGGGAATGATACCTTTTTTCAGTGACTCTATCTTTTCACTGTTCGTATCTACGCATATCACGTTGACACCGATTTCTGCAAAGCAGGTGCCGGTTACTAAACCGACGTATCCTGTACCGACAATAGCTATCTTCATGGGGATTACTCAAAACATTCCGCATCCTTGAACGATACGGCGTGTCCGTCTTTATCTGATAATATAAGTTGTTCTTCTGCAATGGGCCAGTCTATGCCGATCGTTTCGTCGTTGAAGCGGATAGAAGCCTCCGATTGCGGTGCATAGGCATTGTCTACTTTATAAGTAAAGACAGCTTCGTCGCTCAACACCAGGAATCCATGTGCAAATCCGCGTGGAATGAAGAACTGGCGTTTGTTTTCCTCGCTCAGTTCCACGCTGACGTACTTCCCGAATGTAGGGGACGATTTTCTTAAATCAACGGCCACATCCAGTACCTTTCCTTTGAGGACACGTACCAACTTGGCCTGACTGCACTCACCTTTCTGATAATGCAGGCCGCGCAATACGCCGAACGAAGATTTGGACTCATTGTCCTGGATAAAGTGTACCTCTCCGATATGCGTACGGAATTCCTCTTCCTTGAACGCTTCCATAAAATATCCGCGTGCATCGGTGAATACCTTGGGTTCTATCAGCCATACGCCGTCGATTTCAGTCTGTATATAGTTCATTTCTCAATATGTTTATGATAACTCGCTGCAAAAGTAGGAAAAAAATGGGCATGTTTATAATTTGTTGATAAGAAAAAGTGCTTGCAACTGGCGTATATTCGATATTTCCGCTACTTTTGTAGCATGATTGATTTAGCACAACATATAGAAGTATTGTTATTGGAGAATGATTGTGTCATTGTTCCGGGACTGGGTGGCTTCGTAGCCCACTATACGCCGGCAATGAGAGTGGCTGAAGAGAATATTTTCCTGCCTCCCACCCGTATCATCGGTTTTAATCCGCAACTGAAGATGAATGACGGATTGCTGGTACAATCTTATATGGCTGTGTACGATACCAACTTCTCCGATGCTACCCGGATTGTAGAGAAAGAAGTGCAAGAAGTGTTTGCCGCTCTTCACGAAGACGGAAAAGTGGAGCTTCCCAATGTTGGCGAACTGCGTTACTCCATTCATGGCACCTACGATTTTGTTCCTTACGACAATAAAATAACAACTCCTTATCTATATGGGCTGGACAGTTTTGAAATGCAGGAGCTCTCTGAATTGAAGAAGCCCTACCTGGAAAAGACCGTTGCTGTTCCTGCTGCAGTGGAGAAAGGAAAGCGGAAGTTCGAAATCAAGTTCAACCGTTCGTATCTCTCGAATGCGGTGGCAATGATTGCAGTGATTGCCTTGTTCTTCTTCCTGTCCACGCCGATAGAGAATACGGAAGTGATAGAAGGAAACTACGCCCAGCTGCTTCCGCAAGAACTGTTCGAGAAGATAGAAAAGCAGTCGCTGGCTATTACTCCGATTGTTGTCCGTCAGGAGGCAAAGAACTCCAAAGCTTCGGCACAATCCAAGTCGGCGCAAACCAAGAAGAAAGAGATCGTTCCGGTGGCTGTGAAAGAAGTAAAGGTCGGTAAACCGCAGACGGCAACATCGGCTCCCGTTGCCCAACCTAAGAATACAACGGCACCTTCACCCTCTGCCGTCGCTCCCAAACCGGAGGCAAAAGCAGTGCAGACATCCGCTGCTCCCGTCAGACATTATCATATCATTGTAGCCAGTGTGGGTACGGAGAAGGACGCCGAGGCGATGGCAAAACAATTGGTTGAGAAAGGTTTTGCCGGTGCTAAAGCAATTATCGGTGACGGCAAGATGCGTGTCAGCATAGAGTCTTGCGGTACTGAGGTAGAAGCCTATCAAACATTGAACAGGCTCCGCCAGGATGAAACTTATCAGAATGCATGGGTGTTGAAGAAATAATCTTCCGCACTCTTTTTCTATTTTTAAACTCATAAATTCCATATAACAAATGAAGAGAATCCGTTGTCCCAAGTGTGAGAATTACCTGACGTTTGATGAAACGAAATACACCGAAGGGCAGTCGTTGGTCTTTGTCTGCGATCAATGCAAGAAGCAGTTCAGTATTCGTCTGGGCAAGACAAAGATGCAAGTTCCCCAAAAAGAAGAGAAGCCGGATGAGGAGGAATTCAAGGAAGCCTTCGGCAGCATCACGGTGATTGAAAACGTATTTGGCTTCAAGCAGGTGTTGCCGCTGGAAGAAGGCGATAATGTGATTGGCCGCCGTTGCGTAGGCACCGTTATCAATGTTCCCATTGAAAGCTCGGACATGAGTATGGACCGTCGTCATTGCATCATCAACGTGAAGCGCAACAAGCAAGGCGGACTGGTCTACACCCTGCGCGATGCTCCCAGCCTGACGGGTACTTTCCTTAATAATGAGATATTGAACGACAAAGACCGTATCCGCATTGAAGACGGCGCGATTGTTACTATCGGCGCTACTACCTTCATCCTGCGTACCGCAGAATAGAAAGCATGCTTTATCCCGACAGAAAGTCGCGGGATAATCATCCGAAACCTCCTTTATAAATATACAAACAGACCGTGCTAAATACAGTTTTGCACGGTCTGTTTTGTATATATGCACTATTCAGAACTTCGATTTTCAGCTGCGGGCTCTACAGTTTACAGTTGCAGGCCGAACAGCCTACGTATGGAAACCGTACAGCCCACGCCCGAAAAACGAAGTATTGGAATATACATAATTGTATTTTGCACAAGCTAAAAGTACAAAATCAACATAGTATACGAGGTTTTCTCCTTGGCTTAAAGGATGCTTTTCACTGTCTCCAGCATACCCTTGGCCTGTATAGCATCCAAGTCGGCCTTTACGGCGGCAGCAAGTCCCGGAATGGCATTCAGGTCTTCGCCCCAGATAGAAGCAGCACCCAGTACGCCTTCGGTTACCTTTTGTGTATCTCCGGTTGCCCACAAATCCTTCAGCAACTGCATGATTTCGGGAGCATCGTTCGGAACGATTTCAGCACCGTCTTCGCGCACACCTCCTTTGTAGTAAGTGATGATAGCTGCAAGACCCAGTACGAGACCTTTCGGGAGTTCACCCTTGCGTTGCAGATAAGTCTTCAGGCCGGGCAGGTCACGAGTCTGATATTTAGGGAATGAATTCAGCATGATGCTGGTCACGGCATGGTCTACGAAGGGGTTGTTGAAACGTTCCAATACATCTTCGGCAAACTTCTTGAGTTCGTCCTTCGGCAAGTTCAGCGTCTCCATCAGTTCGTCGAACATCACTTTGTGGATGTACTTACCGATAACGGGGTGCTGGCAGGCATCGCGGACAATGTTTATACCGGACAGATAAGCCACCGGCGACAACACCGTGTGAGGACCATTCAGCAGAGTTACCTTTCTTTCGTGATACGGTTCTTCCGAGGGAACAAACAGTACATTCAGGCCGGCCTTGTCTGCCGGGAATTCTTTGGCAACCTCTTGCGGAGCTTCGATAACCCACAGGTGGAAGATTTCGGCTTGCACTACCAGATTGTCGTCGTATTGCAGTTTCTCTTTGATGGCAGCGATGTCTTTGCGGGGGAAACCCGGAACGATGCGGTCTACCAAAGTGGCATATACGCCGCAGGCTTCTTCAAACCAAGTCTTGAACTCGTCACCCAACTGCCACAGTTCGATGTATTGATAGATGGTCTCTTTCAGTTTGTGGCCATTCAGGAAGATAAGTTCGCAGGGGAAGATGATCAGACCTTTGCTCTTGTCGCCATTAAAGGTCTTGAAGCGGTGATACAGCAGTTGGGTCAGTTTGCCCGGATAAGAGGATGCCGGAGCGTCCGTCAGTTTGCAGGAAGGATCGAAAGCGATTCCGGCTTCTGTTGTGTTGGAGATGACGAAACGCATTTCCGGTTGTTCGGCCAGCTTCATGAATTCGTCGTTCTGTGTATAAGGATTCAGTGCGCGGCTGATGACGTCGATCATTGTCAGGCTGTTGATGGTCTCGCCCTTATCCAAACCTTGCAGGTTGACGTGGTAAAGGTCGTCTTGTGCATTCAGCATGTCCACCATGCCTTTGTCGATGGGCTGAACAACCACTACACTGCTGTTGAAGTCAGCTTTTTGGTTCATGTTATAGATAATCCAGTCTACAAATGCGCGCAGGAAGTTTCCTTCGCCAAACTGGATGATGCGCTCCGGACGTTGTACTTTGGGAGCCGTTTCTTTGTTTAATGCTTTCATCTTAAAAACAATTTAAATGATTGATATGATATTAATTATAAGTTGCTGATTTTGAGCTTCGGACAGTAGGTCATTCAAACTCGAAGTAGAAGTCTATGTTCTCTTTCATCATGACATCTATCGGCATGTATTTTACGGCTGTCACGGGTTTCTTGAAAACGACATGGTCGCATAGGGCTTTCACGCCGCAATATCCCTGCAATCCGGGACGTTGGCCGATAAGGAAGTTTACTTCGCCCGTCCTCAGATATTCCACATTCTTCTGTAGAAGGTCGTAACCTACCAACCCTTCCAGTTTCTTTCTTTTTTCGTGCAGATAGCTTGCCACCTGATAAACGCGTGAGTTGAAGACAGCCCCCAAAACAGCCCGCGGGTTTTCTTTAAAGAAGGAATCCAATATCTGCTTATTGACTGCAGCATCTTCTTTGTGCAACACTATGTCGTGAATAACAAGGTCGTTGTGCTCGTCCTCCATATATTGCATGAAGCCTTCCAAGCGGCGCTGCATCTGGATTTCTGCCGGACTGTTCTTCTGATTGTTCAGGAAAAGCACGAGCTCCTGCCCTTCTTCATGGCTGCGCATCAGGATTTTGGCTGCAATATATCCGCTGATCCTCGGATTCTGTCCGATGTAGCACAAGGCATGCGTTTGTTCGATGTTGAAGTCGATAAATGCATAAGGTATGTCGTGTCTTTCCAGATAAGTTGTGAGATTCAGTGTCTCTTCCCGAAAGTTCGGTGCAATCAGTACGGCGTCTACCGCTTCTTTCTGAATGGCCTTGCATGCCTTCTCGTATGTGGATTTGTCCGCATGGATATAATACAGGTAATCCACCCCTACATTGAACGGCTGCAACTCTTGTGCTGCACGGTTGATGCCTTCTGCAACGGCATGCCAATAATCGTGTTCTACATAATAAGGTATGATGCAGACAATGCGGTAGCGCTTCTTGGCAGCCAGACCGATGGCGAACATATTGGGATGATAATCTATTTCGTCCAGCACCTTCTGAACCTTTTCCCTACTGGCAAGGGATACATCTCCGCGGTTGTGCAACACGCGGTCTACCGTACCGGCAGATACGCCTGCCATGCGTGCTATGTCTTTAATGGTATGATTCTTGTTTTCCATCTTGTTTCTTCTCCAAGGCATTAAAGGTTCTACGATTTAAAACTTAAATATTATAAATATTTGCCGCAAAGATACGAATTATTTTGTTTCTCCAAGTAAAATTTCTACTTTTGTGTTCGATAACGGTTAATAAAAGCAAAAAGAGTTATCAAACCTATTAGCTTTACAATCAATACTATATAGGTGTAATAGCAAGGAGATAATATTTTTATACACTTAAAATACAAGAAGATGAAAAACTTTATGGATGAGAACTTTTTGCTGCAGACAGAAACTGCACAAAAGTTGTATCACGAACACGCGGCTAAAATGCCGATTATCGACTATCATTGTCATTTAATCCCACAGATGGTGGCAGACGATTATCAATTCAAGTCATTGACGGAAATCTGGTTGGGCGGCGACCATTACAAATGGCGTGCAATGCGTACCAACGGCATAGACGAGCGTTACTGCACCGGCAAGGACACTACCGACTGGGAGAAATTCGAGAAATGGGCAGAGACCGTACCCTATACTTTCCGCAATCCTTTGTATCACTGGACTCACCTGGAACTGAAAACAGCTTTCGGCATCGACAAAATACTGAATCCGCAAACAGCCCGCGAAATCTACGATGAATGTAACGAGAAGCTGAAACAACCCGAATACTCAGCCCGTGGCATGATGCGCCGTTATCATGTAGAAGCGGTTTGCACGACGGATGACCCGGTTGATTCTTTGGAATACCATATCAAGACCCGCGAGAGTGGCTTTGAAATCAAGATGTTGCCTACGTGGCGTCCCGACAAGGCTATGGCGGTAGAAGTTCCTGCCGACTTCCGTGCATACGTAGAAAAGTTGGCAGAAGTAAGCGGCGTTGCCATCTCCAACTTCGATGATATGGTTGCTGCTCTGCGCAAACGTCACGATTTCTTTGCCGCCCAAGGCTGCAAGTTGTCCGACCACGGTATTGAGGAGTTCTATGCTGAAGACTATACGGATGCTGAAATCAAAGCTATATTTAATAAGGTATATGGCGGTACTGCGCTGACGAAAGAAGAAATACTGAAGTTCAAGTCGGCCATGCTGGTTGTATTCGGTGAGATGGATTGGGAGAAAGGCTGGACACAGCAGTTCCACTACGGTGCTATCCGTAACAATAACAGCAAGATGTTCAAGTTGCTTGGTGCCGATACCGGTTTCGATTCTATCGGTGAGTTCAACACTGCCAAGGCATTGTCCAAGTTCCTGGATCGCTTGAACTCTGAAGGCAAACTGACCAAAACAATCCTTTATAACCTGAACCCGTGTGCCAACGAGGTTATCGCTACGATGCTGGGCAACTTCCAGGATGGCACTATTGCCGGTAAGATTCAGTTCGGTTCCGGTTGGTGGTTCCTCGACCAGAAGGACGGTATGGAGAAACAGATGAATGCACTTTCCGTACTTGGTCTTTTGAGCCGTTTCGTAGGTATGCTGACGGATTCCCGCTCCTTCCTCTCCTACCCGCGTCATGAGTATTTCCGCCGTACGTTGTGTAACCTCATCGGCCGTGATGTAGAGAATGGTGAAATTCCGGTATCGGAGATGGAACGTGTGAATCAGATGGTTGAAGATATCAGCTATTATAACGCTAAGAAGTTCTTCCAATTCTAAATAGATTTGAAGGAATTAATTCTGATTTAATAACTGTAGGGAAAGAGTGGCATCAAGCAATCTTGGTGGCACTCTTTTTTGCATTTTATCCTTTAAAACCGTACTTTTGCGTTCATTTATCAATAAAAACATATAATAGTAAAGGATGACTCAATCACCCCAAACCGCTGCCAAGGGCTTCACGAAAGCCTTTTGGGTAAGCAACACAGTAGAACTGTTCGAACGCATGGCATATTATGCCGTATTTATTGTCCTCACCATCTATCTTTCCAGTATTTTAGGTTTCAATGATTTTGAAGCAAGTATGATCTCCGGTCTGTTCTCGGGCGGACTTTATCTGCTGCCCATATTTACGGGAGCGTACGCCGATAAAATAGGATTCCGGAAATCAATGATCGTTGCTTTCTCGTTGCTTTCTGCCGGATATCTGGGTTTGGGATTACTCCCTACCCTGCTTGAAGCTGCCGGATTGGTGGAATATGGCGAAATAACCCGTTTCTCAGGATTGCCCGATAGTAATGACCGCTGGATGATTATCCCCATCCTGCTCCTCATCATGGTGGGCGGTTCGTTTATTAAGTCCATCATATCGGCCTCCGTAGCCAAAGAGACGACTGAAGCTACCCGCGCACGCGGCTATTCCATCTTCTATATGATGGTGAACATAGGAGCCTTCACCGGAAAGACCGTGGTCGATCCATTGCGTAGCGTAATGGGTGAACAAGCCTACATCTACATCAACTTTTTCTCTGCCACGATGACCATTCTGGCATTGCTTTCCGTTATCTTATTGTATAAATCGGCACATACGGCAGGCGAAGGAAAAAGCATGCATGAGATCGGGCAAGGCTTCCTGCGGATTATCACCAACTGGCGCCTGCTGATTCTGATCCTTATCATCACCGGATTCTGGATGGTGCAGCAGCAACTCTATGCCACCATGCCCAAATACGTTATCCGCATGGCAGGCGAAACCGCAAAACCGGGATGGATAGCCAATGTAAATCCCTTTGTCGTAGTTTGTTGCGTTAGTTTCATCACCCGCTGGATGGCCAAACGCACAGCTATTACCTCCATGAACGTGGGTATGTTCCTCATTCCGGTATCAGCGCTGCTGATGGCCTGCGGAAATTTATTGGGCAACGATCTCATTTCCGGCATGAGCAACATTACACTGATGCTGATACTTGGTATTGTGGTGCAGGCTTTGGCCGAATGCTTCATTTCACCGCGCTATCTGGAATATTTCTCATTGCAGGCTCCTAAAGGAGAGGAAGGCATGTATCTCGGTTTCAGTCATCTTCACTCGTTCTTATCCTCTATTTTCGGATTCGGTATAGCCGGTGTGCTTCTGACGAAATACTGCCCCGACCCTGCCCTGTTCGAAACCCGCGAAGCATGGGAAGCTGCCAGTGTGAATGCACATTACATCTGGTATTACTTTGCCGCTATCGGCTTGGTTGCCGCAATCGCCCTGCTGGTTTTCGCAAAAACCACCGAATTCATCGACAAAAAGAAGAAGGCATAAGCCCGATATATTGTATACTTTTTGTATATTTGCCGTCACTTTTTCTAAAAGCGACGGCTTTTTTTGTAAATAAGGAGAATAGGATGAAAATAAAGTTTATATGCCTTGCAAGTGGAAGCAGCGGTAACTGCTACTACATAGGCACAGAGAAATATGGAATACTCATCGATGCCGGCATTGCGGTGCGCACAATCAAGAAAGGACTGAAAGAGGTAGGCATCGGCATGGAAACAATACGCGCAGTGTTTGTCACCCACGATCATGCAGACCACATCAAGGCTGTAGGCGGACTGGGCGAGAAACTGAATATACCCGTATATACTACTTCCCTCATCCATCAGGGAATCAACAGAAGTTATTGCATGACGGAGAAGCTGCATTCGTCTGTCCGCTATCTGGAGAAACAGCAACCGATGCAGTTGGAAGATTTCCGTATCGAGTCATTCGAAGTTCCCCATGACGGCACGGACAATGTAGGCTATTGTATCGAAATAGACGGCAAGGTTTTCTCTTTCCTCACCGACCTTGGCGAAATCACCCCTACTGCCGCAGAGTATATCTGCAAAGCCAATTACCTGATACTGGAAGCCAATTACGATGAAGAAATGCTGCGTATGGGCACTTATCCCCAGTACCTGAAGGAACGGATCACTAGCCGCACGGGACATCTGAGCAACATTGCAACAGCCGAGTTCCTGGCCGAAAATATCACGGAACACCTGCAATATATCTGGCTTTGCCACTTGAGCAAAGACAACAACCATCCGGAACTGGCCTATAAAACGGTAGAATGGAAGTTGCGGGAAAAAGGAGTCATCGTGGGAAAAGACGTACAACTGTGTGCTTTGAAGCGTACTACGCCCTCCGAATTATATGAATTTGAGTAAAAATGCCGATTTCATCGAAAAAATACGCTACTTTGTTTGGTTTGATAAAATAAAAGAACTACTTTTGCACCCGCAAACAAGAAAAGCAAGCATGCACTCTTAGCTCAGTTGGTAGAGCAACTGACTCTTAATCAGTGGGTCCAGGGTTCGAATCCCTGAGGGTGTACTTAAGAAGGAACAACAAAAGTTGTTCCTTTTTTGTTATATACCTATATTTTCCTACATTTGTAATCATCAGACAATTCTAATAAGAAAAACAATATGGAGAAAGAATTTAAGCAAGTAGTGGTTCTTTTAGCGCATCCTAACATAAAAGAATCGCAGGCCAACAAGGCATTGATGGATGCTATCAGCGATATGGAAGAAGTGAGTGTATACAATTTGTATGAGATGCGTGCCGAAGAGGCGTTCAATGTAGAAACATGGACTACCATCGTTTCCCATGCCACCTCACTTGTCTTCCAGTTCCCGTTTTATTGGATGTCGGCCCCCTCTTTGCTGAAGAAATGGATGGATGAGGTATTTACTTATCTGGCAAGAACTCCTGCTGTAGCTGGCAAGACATTGATGGTGGCCGCCACTACCGGTTCTGAATACGAGGCTTATCGAAGCGGTGGAAGAAACCATTTTACGATGGATGAATTGCTGAGACCCTACCAGGCAAGTGCCATACATGCAGGGATGGGATGGCAGACGCCTCTTGTTACCTATGGCATGGGTACAGCAGATGCAGCCAAGAATATAGCGGAAGGTGCAAACCGATACAAACAAAGCATCGAAGCGTTGATAAAAGAGGGCAATAATGCGAGTGACAAGTGGTGATTATCCTATAGAAAGGTTACGGACAGGAAGTTAATATCATGCTTCACTACATATTAATAAGATGTAATACAACAAGTTAATATCGTGTAAACACGATATTAGTAAACTGCAAACACGATATTAACTTGTTATATACCCCTGCAATAGAAAGTTTCTTGTTTCCAATTAGCAGCAGGCATTCCTCCTTCTGCATCAGATTATGAGATTTGACGTTTTAAAATGTTATTGTAGCCATTTATCAGCAAGTCTAAACCTTTTCCCCCTTCACCACTCCGCCTTCGCTATCCAGCATCGGATATTCCAGGCTTATCGTCTTGGGAGTCAGAGCCTGACTTTCGGCATTGGCATCACCTGCCGGAGATGTTTTATAAAAATACCGATCGAACAACTCCTCGTTCCTTTTCACCAGTGAGTCGGCGGCTTCACTAACGGCCCGGTGTATGGCTTCAACAAATAATTTAAAACTTATCATTGTATCCGGTTTTTAGATGAATATATTTACTTTGAAACAGAAGTGAGATCAGGCAAATCACTTTTCTTGTTTCATTAGCTTGTCATACTGCTCTATCGCCTTTTCCACCGGAGGCTTACTGCTCGATGGCATAGATACTGTACAATGGCAATTGGGACACTCAAATTTGTGACCTTGCAGTAATAAATATACATTAAATGGAATTGCAGTACTGCAATTAGGACAAGGCAGAGTCTGTTGCATAATGTCTTTTTTTAATAGTTATTATCTTTGTTATTGGCTGATACGTATATATGTCAAGAACTGAAAGCACGCCTTTAGGCAGCGGAAGTTGCCTTCAATTTGAATCGGATGGTTATATCCATCACATCGTTGTCTGCCATTTTGATGTCGTCCATTTGGCAGTGCGAAACCAATGCCATCAACGGGACATCTATTTCCTTATCACCGACCTTCACTTTTTGGCAAATCGGGCTTCCGTCCGTGTCTTGCCAGAATTTCTTCAGGTTCTGCACCTGCTGGGCTTGCAACATCTCTTGCGCACTACCTACTGCATGGTACAGGCCTTTCAGAATATCCGAGAATGCGTATTTCGGCTTTTTGCTGAATATTCCCATAACTTTTTATTGTTACTGATTTCACTTTTTACTTATACCTCAGATACTGCAACTATGATTGAATCACCTTTATCCTATCGCTTTCAGATAGTTTATGATACCCTCTGCCATGATGTCCGTCACACATTGCTTCCCGGATAGCTATCTCACGGGTGTAGGCGTATTCTCTCAAGCGTCCGTCGGGGGAACGCTTGCCCGGAGTTTCCGCTCCGTGGCCGTTGTCTATTAATACTTTCATTGCGTATCTGCTTGTTTTGTTTATACTTTTCTTTGTTCTTTTTCTCTATTTCGGATTGAAAATCCTGATGCTCATAACCAGCGGATTGCAAATCCGCTGGGACGGATGCTCATACGACAGCTACGCCGTAATAGGTAAATAAAATCAGAAAGCAAGAATGGGTCTCCAGTACCAGCGGGATTCCTTTGAGCTGGTTGCCAGCTTGTTTAGGCCGCGCTGGTAAGTCATAACCCAAGCAGAATTGTTGTAACCGTCTTCCGTAAGCGCCCAATAGTCGGAAGCGCTTATTCCTGTAGCACCACTGATTTTGCTTAATTTACTATTAATTGCATCCTTATCCCAAAGAGTCAGCTCTTTCGCCGAAGGCAAATACCAATCACTGCTGGTACTGGGAGCAGAGACTGTTTTACGATAATCAATCACTTGATTTACAGCGTAAACAATATAGTTGGAATTTATGCCCTTATTAAATTCCTCAGCAGCCTTGGTATTGTTATAACCCTGAATGTTATCCTTGGTATTGGTAATAGAGAGATACACATCCCTTTTATTGTTATCCAACCAATTCTGCACGCTGGTGTCTTTTGTCTGCCAAACTTGCAGATACTCTGTCAGCGCTATCACTAACCCATGGGTACACCCCTTATGGTCAGTTTTCAACGTTCTGTCATACTCGGTAGCATCACCCACCCAAAAAATAATGCCGATGCAACCTGTTGAGGGAGGGCTTTGTGCCTCTCCCGGTACAATGCTGCCATCGGAATAATAGAAATCGCCTGCGGCAAGGGCGCGTTCTTTGATAGTAGTTGGAGCACCATCATAGGTAACATTTAGTCGCTTGTACTTGCCCGTAGACAAAGAAAGTGTGCTGCTCTCATACTTAATGGCCGTTCCCGCTACATTCTGAAATTCACCGGCGACAGTACAGGAAGTTTCGGCAGGAACGATGTAACGATAGACGCCCTTACCCGTGTTGTAAGGGATAATGGACATAGGAGCGTCTTCTTTGGTTATGCTGAATGTGGCACCGATAGCGGGTTCGGCATACTCGTAAGCATCGGCAGCATCGGAGGTCTTGTACTTCTGCACAGGCAGGGAAATCTCTATCAGCGACATCTGATGGGTGAAGCTGAAACTAAGGGTTTTGTTTCCGTCGGGCGAAACGAGGGCGGCTGTCATCAGGTCCCAGGCGGTATAGTTGTCGTAGGTGCCTTGGTCGGTAACGATGTTTTTATTGAAATAGTCCACAATACCACTCACGTCCGTAATGTTCTCTGCAGGCAGCTCGCTTTTGTACGGATAGTAAGCAAAATATTGAGCATCTATATAATAATATACGGGAGCGAGAGCATCGGCAGACCAGGAACCGTCGGCATTGCGGATGCATTTCACGTTCTTGCAGTCGGCAATGACTGCACCGTCCTTCACGGCAAACACGCCGATTTCGTCACCGGCAGTAAAGGTGGTGATATAACCGTTCTCCGAAGCGCGTGTGTCCGCACCGTCGGCAGAGGTGAAGCCGGCGGCCGTGGCACGGATGGTGAGAGGGATGCCGTGGGCGGTGGTTATCGGTTCATCGTGTTCCGCACAACTGCACAAGGCTGCGGTGCACAACGAGAATAAGAGGCTGAGTTGGAATAAATGCTTTTTCATATTCGGAATGTTTAGGGGGATTTGTTTTATGATCAAAAAGCCAAGGAACAACGAACTCTATAGTTGATGCCCTTACTGCTCCCAACAGCGTAGTCATCGGTGAAGTCCACGCGGTAAGCGGTGTAGTCGCTGTGCACCGTGCTCGACCAATAGGCGTCGTTGACGAAAGTATCTGCACTGCCACTGCTCACCGTGTTCAATTTTACAAATTGAGTATTCAAGGCATCCTTTCCATTCATACTTTGGCTACTATTATTTCCCCAACAGATATACTTCAATTCATCATAGTTAGGCCAATACCAACCGCTACTATTGGAAGGAACTGCTACCGTAGTTTGATAACCGGAAACAGCACTACCGGCATTGTCCCAAGTAGAAGAAGTACTCGCATCCTTCAAAGCAACTACAAGAGCGTGAGTATAACCGCCATCGGTCTTTTTTGTACTATTGTTCGTTATGAAGCTATTGTCCACGCAATAGATGACACCGATGCAACCTTCCACCGGAGGATTATCTGTGGTGCCCGGGATAATGCCGCCGTCAGAGTAATAGAAATCGCCTACGGCAAGGGGACGGACGGCAGGCGTAGCCGAGCCATCAGAGTAAGTGACATTTACCCTTTCGTAAGAGCCGGAAGCCAAGGAAGAAATCTCTTTTTTATAGTTGATGACCTTGCTGTTCAGATGAAACTCACCTTCAATTGTACAAGTAGTATTGCCGGGAACGATGTAACGATAAATACCATTACCCATATTGTAAGGGGTGATGGGCGAGGTAGCGCCGCCTTCTTTAGTCATGCTGAATGTGGCATTGATGGCAGGTTCGGCATACTCGTAAGCATCGGCAGCATCGGAGGTCTTGTACTTCTGCACAGGCAGGGAAATCTCTATCAACGACATCTGATGGGTCAAGGTGAAACTGAGGGTTTTCTTGCCGACGAAAACGATCGGTGGTACGTGGAGTGTTGTCATCAGGTCGCAAGCGGTATACTTGTCGTAGGTGCCTTGGTCGGTAACGATGTTTTTATTGAAATAGTCCACGATACCACTCACGTTCGTAATGTTCTTCGCAGACAGCTCGCTTTTGTACGGATAGTAAGCGAAATATTTTGCACCTGTATAATAATATACGGGAACGGAAGCATCGGCAGTCCAGAAGCCATCGGCATTGCGGGTGCATTTCACGTTCTTGCAGTCGGCAATGACTGCACCGTCCTTATCAACGGCAAACACGCCGATTTCGTCGCCGATAGTAAATTTGGTGATATAACCGTTCTCCGAAGCGCGTGTGTCCGCACCGTCGGCAGCTGTGAAGCCGTCGGCCGTGGCATGAATGGTCAGGGTGCTGCCGTCGGTGGCAGCTATCGGTTCGTCGCCCTCCGTACAACCGCATAAAACTGCAATGCACAGCAGGAGCGAAAGGCTGAGTGGGAATACATTCTTTTTCATATCCGGAAATCTTTAGAGGGATTTTGTATTAATTGGTTTTCACTTTGCCGGTTACAGTTTCGCCGCTGTCTTCACTCCAACCGCTTCCGTTGCCGTCCGTGCCGGGTGTCACGGTCTGGGCATTGCCGGATACATCACTCTGATTGCCCGGTGTCCATTGGGGAAAATATTGGAAGCTCACGTCCAGCCCGGTCTTCTTTAGGGTGATGGTATAGGTATGCTGCTGCCCGGCTGTGAGATTGGCTTCATCGCCAGTTGTCGGGGTATAGAAGTAGTCGTAGCCACCTAAGGTTACTTTGATGAAAGGACTACCCTGTATCTTCTGCGGGACGAGCAGGGCGGTATAGGTGGTTACGCCGTCCTTCGTTTCCTCTTTCGGGGTGACTGTACTTCCATCTCCCTTCACACCGGCTTGGTTGACAAAAGTAACGGTAACATTGTTTAAATCGGTTATGCCTTCGCCCGTTTGCAGTGTCACCACGACCTTTGCCGTGCGGTGGGTGAAGGTGAGTTTCGGTTCTTGAAACGTCACGGAGGCATCCCTTGCTTCCAGATAGTCGCTTGCCTGATAATTGGTGGCTTCGTTCTGGTTGGCTTCCACGGTCAAGGCGTCATCGGCAGGTTTCTGTTCACTGTAGGGATACCAGGCGTTGACGGTGAGGTTGGCTGTAGTCTGCCAGTAGAATGGGGTGCCGCCATCAGCTACGGACAGGGTGGCAATCTTCTTGTTGCTTCCGTCCGGGGTTACCTTATATTCCTTTGTGGTGCCGCCCACCTTCACAGCTACGTTCTGCACGCCCTCCCAATCACCGTCCACGGTGGCACGGGTGGAAGCTCCGGCAGGTGTAGCCACGGCTTGCAGCCCGGCGGCGGTCAGTTCCAAGGGGTATTTACCCTCTGCAAGGCGGATGCCGTTCGTCTGTTCGTCCTGCGTGCAGGCGGCGAGCATCAGGAAGGATGCCAATGCGCAGGCGGTCTGTAGTACTGTTAATCGTTTCATTGTATAATATTTAATCATTATGTTTTTTTCTATGTGCCACCGCCTCCGGCGAGAGAGGCAGTTGCTGCCTTATAGGGTGGCTTACTCCGGGCTTACGCTTGATGCCCGGCGGTGGCTGAGTCTATGGAACGGGGAACTTTATCCCAGCGGGTTCTCTCCCTGGTCGCCATCGCTGTCGTCGCCGCCGCCGGGGGTAGTGTCTTCGGTATCGGGCGAAAGCTCTATCCATTCCAACGTGTCGCTATCCACGAGGGCACGGGTGTACATGCCGTTGCTCAGCTTGCTGCGCTCGGGGATGAACTCGATGCGGACGGCTTGCACCTGCTTGTCGAAGTTGAAGTCCGCAAGGTCTTTCACGCCCTTCGTGTCCAGCACGTAGCGGAAGTAGCCGAGGCCTTTGAGGTGGACGCTCTTGCCTTGAGACATGCGGGTGTGCATCACGCCTGCAATGTCGCCCAGCACAGCTTGGACGTCGGAGTTGCTTACTGTGGAGATTTTCGCCAGGTCTCGGGCGATAACTTCCGTTTCTACCGGTTTGCCCTGCACGATGGCGCGGGGGTAGTAAACCGCTTGTTTTGAATTGAACATTTTTTTCCAGAAGGGCATAATGTTGAATCTTTTAAATGTGAGTATAATGGCCGCCGGAGCCCGGTTTGCCTTGTCGCTGACTCGAGCGTGTCTTGTCGCTGACTCGGGAACGTCTTGTCGGCAACAAGGGAAAAAGGGCACGACGGTGTTGAGTTTTATTTCAAGAGTCGGGTTATTCCATTACGGCATCACCCTCGACGGGGTCACCGTTGCCAATTACGCCCCAGTCGTCAATCGTGGAGGTTACGGTCAGTCCGGTCAGCTTCACGGTGATTTCGTACTTGTAGATTTTGCCGCTTGTAAGGGTCAGGTTGCTGTCAGAGGCGCCATTTGGCAGCGTGTAGAAGAGTTCTCCGCCGGTGGCTAAGGTCACTTTCATAAACTTCGTGCCTTTCGTAAAGCTCTGCGGGGCAACGATGGCGGCGGCGGTGAGGGCCGACGGGGTGGTATTCGCATCGTAGGTGGCGGCAATGACCGTCGTGGCTGTGCCCGAAGCATCGGAAATGCTACCGTCGGCAAGGTTCAGGGTAACGTCGGGCATCACGGAAAGTATCTCCAGCTTTGCGCCTTTGAAGTCGTCTTCCGTGAGGCCGCTGGTTTGGTCGGGTATCAGTGTCACCTGTATTTTAGAGAGCAGGTGCTTGAAGCTGACGTTCACGCTCTCCTTGGTGCGAGCCACGGGGTTGGCGAGTTCGTATTCGGTGGTGCTTCCCTCTTTCAGCTTCATCGGCTGTCCCCACAGCAGGTCGCTGGCCAGGTAGTTGGCATCTGTGCTCTGGTCTGCCTTTATGCTGAAGGCGTAAGTGCCGTTGAGGGCAAGATCGGCTTTCCAAGGGGCGTAAGCGTAAATGTTCACACCGTTGCCGCTTTGAGGGAAGTAGACGGTAGTGCCCTCAAAACTCCCCGAGCCGTTGGCCTTATAGTTCAGATTCTGGGTGTAGGTGGTAGCGGCACCACTCACCACGGCTTCGTTGATGAAGAAGCCTACATGCACGTCCTTGGCAATCTGAATGCCCTGCAAGTCGGTTGCAATGCTGCGCGTCACTTGTTGGGCTTCCACTCCGCTGCTCAGGCGGATTTCTCCTGCCCACGTGTCTGTCTCTTCGTTGTTGCAACCTGCCAATATCATTGCGACAGCTGCCATGCTCATAAAAAAAATTGTTTTCATACTTTTACTTTGATTAATTTGCTATCATGTTTATTTTTCATTTTGTCATTCGGCACTGCCAGGTTCGCCGGCACCGTTGCCTTCGTTCCAGTCGCTGATGCCGCCGGAGACATCAAGAGTTCTGCGGTTGATGGTGATGTCGTAGATGTTCTTCTCGCCTGCATTGAAGCTCTTACCGGCGGGGATGTCCCAATAGAACTTCTCGCCGGTGCTGCCGAAGGTGAAGACCAGTTGCCGGCCCGGGGTGAGGGCTTTCCCCGTCAGGTCGTCCGGAAAGAGGATGGCTTCGGCGGAGGTGCCGTCGGCGGCAGTCAGCAGGGAGATGGATGAGAGTTCCTCCGTGAAGCCGGTTGCATCGAATTCAGGGGCGTAGATTGCAGTTTTCCATTGCTTGGTGATTTCTACTTTCAGGCCTTTCAACTCGTCGGGGGTGATGCCCTTGCCGGGGGTAATGTTCAGCTGCAACTTGGTCAGGCGGTGGCGGAAGTTTAGTACGACTGAGGGATTCTCCTTGTTGTAAACGGCTGCACCTGCTTGTGTGCTACTTTTAGCATCGGCAGTCATCAGATCGAGGACGGCTTGCGAGGTTTGGTCGGTAAGGTCGGCGGTCCATTCGCCGTCTCCCACGTCTTTGTAAGGGTACCACGCATGGAAGTCCACATTGCTTCCGTCTATCGGGAAGTAGATGGTGGTGGCCACCGGGGTGAAGATTCCGGCATCCGTCTTCGTCTCGTAGGGGATATTGTCGGCTCCTTCTACAAGGGTGGTTTGGCCTGCGGCAAACATATAGATGCCGATTTGGTCGCCGGCATCCCACGTCTTGTCGTGGGCACGGGTCTGCACGCTGATGCCGCCCGTCACTTGCAGGGCCACGCGTCCGTCACTTTTTCCATCATCCGGCGCACTGTCGTTGCTGCACCCTGCCGGGAGGAGTGCAAAGGTGCAAAGCATTATGCCAAGGCCTATGCCCGGCTTGCTGAAGTTTTTCTTCTTCATATTTTTGTTGTTTTAATGTATATCAATATTTCCGTTGTTTATCACGGTCCAGTTGCCAATGGTGGCTGTGAGGCCTGCTTCTGCTGGCAGTTCCAGCGTGGCATTCAGTTCCAGCGGTTTCATGTCGCTGCCGAAGTTTTTCAAGGGTTCGGTCAGGTCGGTGGTGAGGGTCTGCACATGGCCGTCCGTCTGGGTGATTTCCAATGTCAGCAACTGCTTCTCTCCGGCGATTACACCCAGCAGGCGCATGGTGGCGTAGAGTATCGGTTGTCCGGCTGCGCGTGTCTGCCCGTCGTCCGTTCCGGGGGCAAAGGCAGGGATTAGGGTCTTACCTTGGGTTGCTGCAATGGCTCCGGTGGTCAGGTCTATCGAGGAGGCGATGCCCGTCAGTGTGGCGGTGGTGGAGGCAATGCGCTGCTCGTCGCCGGGTTTCAGCTTCAATGCCAGCGTCAGGCGGCGGATGCGTTGCTGCATGGTTACGGTTACTTTCAGCGTATCATCTTTTTCTATTTCCAGCTTCTGCGCGGCAGAGAACAGGTATCCGGGCATCGGTTGCAGTGTGCCGTCCGGCAGTGTGTTTACTGTGGCGGTGTTTCCGCTGACGGTGCTCCCTTCGGCAGAGTTATAGACCAGCAGGTCTTGTTCGCCGGGCAGGAACAAGGCGTTGAAAGCATTCGTCGCGCCGCTGACGGTCTGTTCTTTGTCGCCAATGCGCAGGATGTAGCTGCCCGGTATGGCGGCATCCGGAGAGAGCGCTGCCCAGTCGGTGTTTACCACGACGGCGCCCTGGTCGGGATGCGGGGTTTTGCTTGTGTCGTCCTTCGAGCAGCCCGTCAGCAGTAGCGCTATGAGCACAATCGGGAGGAACATGATTCTTCTCAGCATATTATCTATTATTTTAGTGAATTCTTCGGGAGTGATGTCGGGAGGATTGAGCATATAGGGACGCCGGGAAGTGGGGACTTGCTTCCTCAATTCCAGATTTTCGGTGATGTAACGTATCAGGTATTCCTGGCTGCGGCGCAGGCGGCGCTTGTAGTGACAAATGGAGATAATAAGGATAATTATCAGCAGTAAAGACAGAGTAATAAAAAGGAAGGTGTACAACGGGAAAGGAAACCAAATGATCTCCAAAACCGGATAAGGGTGGGTGAATATGTTTATACAACTTTCCTTCATTTTGCCTCACGCTATTTGTTTTTTGTTAGCGTGAGGCAAAGGTGATAAAACTAAAATTATTCACCTACTTTTTTTGAGAGTTGTAGTGCTATTTAGTCACTCTTGTAGTACTAAAAATTCCCGCATCAATTGTAATGCATTAATTATCAATATTTTTCTTACTCTCTCGATATTCGGCAGGAGTCATATTGAATTGTTCGAGAAAAAGGCGGTGAAAGGTCGATTTATTCGGAATTCCGCACTCTCCGGCCACTGCATCCACTGCATATTCGGGATGTTCTTTCAGCATACGGGCTGCATAGTCCAACCGAAGATTATTGATATATTGGGTAAATCCCATACCGGCATATTGCTTGAAAAGTAATGCGAACTTATTCTTGGGGATACGTACCAGCTTCATCAAGTCATCCCTCGAAAAATCGGGTTGCAGGAAAAGCTTGCGGCCGACGATTTCGTGTTCCACCTTATCGAACAAAGACTGCCCGTTGACGATGGTTGTTGTATTGTCTTCTTCTGCAGCAATGTCTTCAACAGGTGGCACAGCGGCTGCTACAGAATTCCGCTTCTGCAATTTCTTTTCCGCAGCCTGCAACTGTTCCTTCAGGTTCAGGTTCTCTTCCTTCCGGCGGAAAAGTTCATCTTTATATCCCAGCAGGGCTTCTATCTTGTCGCCCATTGCCTTGTTCTTGGCTTTGACAATGCGGGAGTGGCGGATATTTCGCCACAACAGGAAGCCAAGCAGCACGATAACACAAACGGCAAAGATCTGTATCATCCGGCTTTCGCGCAGGCGGGTAGCTTGTGTCATCAACTGCGCATCCTTTTCGCGGGTTTCGTAGAGGGTGGCAAATTCCAACACTCCATTCTGTTTTTCACGGATACGCAGACTGTCCGACAAGGCATACATCTGCTTGTAGGTGCGTGCGGCAGACTTATAATCGCCCAGCCCCATATATGCTTGCGCCGCAAAATTAAGATTCTGTTCCAAATAGAAATAGCTGACGGTATCTCCTTGCGCCTTGCAGAACTGTTTGTTCTCATCGATATACCGCAGTGCCTCCTTGTAGCGCTTGCGGGCAATCAGATAGTCGAAGCGCAGCTGCTTGCCGTCGTCGGTACTGGCATAAGCTGTTGCCAGGTATTTCCGGTAGAACTCGTCAGCCTTTTCTGTCTGCCCGTTGTTTGCATAGAGGGCGGCGAATAGCGCATAGACACATGTCAGCCGCATGTCATAGACGCCCTCGGGGACGTCAGGGCAAGCTTTCAACTGTTCCATCAGTTCCTCATAGCGGGGCAGCAGGGCGATGCACTCATGGAACTTATTGTCCTCGAAGGCATCGGAAAGCTTTGTTCCATAGATGTAAATCAAGTCATCCACCGCCTTCCACTTACGGCTGCCTTCGGCTGCTTTCTCCAACAAGGCGATGGCTTTCTCCATATAAGGTTCGGCTTCGCTCTTCAATCCCATATCCCGTTTGTTGGTGCTCATATAGAGCAGCAGATTTGCTTCGGCTCTTATATTGCCCGTCTGTTTGGCAAGTTCTGCACCTTCCACTGCATAGCGCATGCTCTCCGTATAGTTCCCGGTGATATTATATTGGTCGGTTATCAGTTCCAGCAGTGCCAGTGCATCGGCCGGATTCCGCTGGATGGAGTCATTCCGGTAAGCCCTCAAGGAATAATCCAATGCCAGCCGATACATGGTGAGTCCGTTCTGGTAAGTGACGCTACGCAGATAGTCCAGCCGGTAGTCGGGCAACATCTTGCGCCTGCTCATTTCGTCAATCAGTTTCAAAGCCCGGTATGGTTCTGTGATACATATATTTACAATGTATTTCTTGGTATATACGCTGTCCGGTTCTTTTGCTGGGACATCTGCTGCTTGTGCGGATATGGCCGGGCTGATTGTTATAATCAGTCCTATAAAAAGAATCAAGCGGTAAAGGTTATTCATATTCCAAATGGTTCGTATTCTATAATATGGCTTACAAAAGTAGTATAAAATACGAATTTTAGAAATCAAATCGTTGGAAATCTTCTTTACTCATTCCGATGTCATCCAACGGAAGGGCTTTGTTATGGTCGTTCAGATAGACTCTGGGGTTTTCGGTAAACAAGCTGCAGGCCACGGATAAGGAGTCGTTCCGGTGTGTCGTTTCTATCCCTCCCATGCCGAGCATGGTATGGAAAAAAGAAGCGCTGGAAGAAATATTCTTCTGCCGGTTAGCCTGCACAGCTTTCTGTATCAGCGGATAAGTCTGCCGGTAGCTGTGGGACATCCAGATAAGGAACGGCACATGTATCTGATAATAGGAAGGTACCGGAGATGCATGCAGGAAGAGATGCCGGCTGTCGTCGAAGATATCTTCCCCGTGATCGGAAGTGTAAAGCATGGCAGCATCTACGTTTTGCGCCTGCAACATGCGAATCAGCCGTGCCAGAAAATAATCGGTATAGCGGATAGAATTATCGTAAGCATTCACCAGATTGTCCTTGTACTTCAGTTCGGCGGCAACGGGTGCGTCGGGAAGGAAGAATGCCCGGCTCGACGGATAGCGCTCCCTGTAATTGAAATGAGAGCCATAAGTGTGGAGAACGATAAATTGCTTGGTGGCTCCTTTGGCCAATTCTGCTTCCACCAGCTTCAGCAACTCTTCATCCGAAGGGTTGTAGTTGGAATCGTCTACGTCTTCTTTAATGAAATCAAACGTATCAGCTTCCTTACCAAAGAAGTCTATGAACGAGTGGTTATAGCGTTGATTGGAGAAAAATGCCGTCCGATAGCCTGCCTCCTTGAATGCGGTGATAATCCCTTTCTGATAATAGATAGAATCGAAACTGTGGGCATCGACCGGTGAGAGCAGCATGGGAACACTCTTATGCGTTGTGTTCGACTCCGTCAGTACGTGGTTGAAGGCCGTCAAACCGTCTATTTCGGAAAGTTCCGGATTGGTATTGCGTCCGTAGCCGTACAGCGACCAGTTGCAGGCACGGGAGGTCTCTCCTACTACCACTATGTAGACTTCTCTTTTATCTGCCGGATGGGTATTGCGGGCATGGTAAACAAAGTCCTTCGATGTGGTGTGGTACCTCTGTGTCATGGCAGTCCGCTGGAAGGCAAGTCCTACATTATAGCATACATTGACGGGGTATAACTCCGATTCCGGCTCATAGCGGTCGTCCAGCAAGTAAGCGGCAGCCAATGAGAGAATGCCGATGGCCAGTGCTCCCCACGCACGTCTTCGCTCCCGATGAATGAAGCCTTCGGACAGCTTGCGCTTGCGGACAATGGATGTGGTGGCAAGAGCCAGTGCGGGGATATAAAGAATCACTACGAGCACAATGGCAGGCGCCATGTTATCCAGCAGTTCCAAGGCTTCACTGGAATTGGTGGTCACCAAATTCAGAAACATATCCACCGCAATGATGGACTGCCCGAAGAGTGACAGCAGCACAAGTTGGAACGCTCCGAAAAAGAGGAACGGGAACAAGAGCCAGAACGTCTTGCCACAGTTTCTCGACCAGGTCATTACTATATAATAGGTAGAGAACGGCAACAGGACATTGCATATTTTGGCTGCCAATGATAGCGGTTCCGTAAAACAGAGCACGATATTGGGCACTATCAGAATAATCAGAAACAGATAGAACAGGTGTTCCTGATTCTCGAACCACTTCTTTATGTTTTTAAAAAGCTTCATTGATATTGAATATAAATCCGGTCTGGTGTTTGCCAAACCCTAAGTCTAACCGTACATTCACTCTCTTTTTGAACTCCCAGCGATAGCCGAAGCCATAGTTTGGAAGAATATGTTTAGCCTCAAACTCCGGGAAGTCGGGAAATATGGTCCCCGCTCCTACCCATACGGCCACTCCATTCCGTTTCCACACGTGCTGGCGAAGTTCCAATTGGGCGTCCATGGCGCATTTATCGCGGTAGCGTCCCTCGTAATAACCGCGCATGGAATAAGAACTTCCCAAAGTTGCCATCAGGCCCCAGGGAGGATTGCCGTAGTTCAGCAGAGTATGGAATTGCCCTGCCAATACTCCGCCTTTCCAGATGGTATGATAATAGCTCGTTGTCAGCTCCGTACTGCTGAAAGCATATTTATTGCCCAGGAAAGCAGGGCTGAAACGCTGGTCCAGTCTCAGATAATAGCCTTTGTAGGCATTCGTCAGGAAGTCACGCGAATCATACAATAAGGAAAATCCCAGACCTATGTTAGTAGTGCGCGCTTTCATTCCTTCCCACAATTCGATTTTCTCAAAATCATGCCCGTATACGTAGTCGAATACTGCCATTGGGCCTATATAGAAATTGCCCGCCACCTTGAACATGAAGTCTGCTTTCACTTGTGCCTGAAAGCGGTCATATTCACTCTCGTTATCGTCATTCGCCCCGTTATCGTACCCTTTCCCCCAATAGAGGCTTGGAAAAGAATAAAAGTACAGATTGTAATTCAGGCGATATTTGTCTTGGGGGAAAAGATGATTTCCACGTACTCCCAGCAAATAGAATAGAACCGTAGAAACGTCTCCATACAGAGAAACATTGGAAGGCGGAAGGATGGTATCTTTCCGGTCGGTACGGTAAAGCCCGGCTGCTACCAATCCAATTCCAAACTTTGTATCGCTGGAATAATGGGGGCCGCCTATCACACTGAAATCAAACTTTTTATTCTTCTTCTCTTTATTGGCGTCGTTGAAATAATCGAGAAACTTTTTGAAGAAAGTACGCTTCACGTGAATTGAATCTGAGGTAGGCGCGAAGGTCGAATCTGCAGCAGTATTTGCTTCTGCAGGACGTGCTTGTGCATAAATAGCAGTATTTGTTATCAGCAACAATAATATCCATCTTGTTAGTTTTGTGCTCATTTGGATTAAGGGGAAAACTTTGGGAGCAAAGTTAGTTTTTTGCTATTACTATTACAACAATGTTACTTCCCTTTTTGTTTCCACATTTTCTGTTTTAGTGTTCCAATTTATAGCAGTTTCTGAGTTCACTCTTTTTAACCGCATTATCCATAGAACTTTCCGTCGCGCACAGTGTTTCTTTATATACAAAGAACAACATGAAATTAGATTATGAAGACAGCGATGGATATTCCCGACAAAGAGGGACGGAAACGACTGGTTATCGTAGGTGGCGGCTTCGGAGGACTGAAGTTGGCACGAAAACTGAGAAGTGACAAGTATCAAGTGGTTTTACTGGATAAGAACAATCATCATATTTTCCAACCATTACTTTATCAGGTGGCTACGGCAGGCATCGAACCCAGTGCCATATCTTTCCCCTTCCGCAAAATATTCAAGAAGCGGAAGTATTTCCACATACGCATTTGCGAGGCACAGCAAGTAATCCCCGAGAATAATCTCCTGGAAACCTCTATTGGTACTTTGGCTTACGACTATCTGGTGATTGCCACCGGATGTGATACAAACTATTTCGGGAACAGTGATATGGCAAAACAGACCATGGCTCTGAAAAACACATCGGAAGCTCTGTTCAACCGCAACCAGATATTGGAAAGTTTCGAGCAAGCCCAAAATACCGGCAACGAAGAGGAACGCAGGCGGCTGATGACTTTTGCCATCGTGGGCGGTGGAGCTACAGGAATTGAACTGGCAGGCGCTTTGGCCGAAATGAAGAAGTTTGTGTTGCCACAAGATTATCCCGACCTGAATATCGACGAAATGCGCATTCTCTTGATAGACGGTTCTCCCAGACTCTTGTCGGCTTTCTCGGAAGCATCTTCTGCAGAAGTGGCCGACTATCTGAAAAAGCGAGGGGTAGAGATCCGATTGAACCTGAGAGTAATAAGTTATGAAAATCATCGGCTGGCGCTGAGTGATGAAACTGCCATCGAAACCCGGAATGTATTTTGGGTGGCCGGAGTGAAAGCCAATAGCCTGCAGGGATTGCCTGCCGAAGCTTACGGCCCGGGCAACCGCCTGAAGGTAGACAGTTATAACCGTTTGTATCAATATCCTAATATCTTTGCTATCGGAGATACGGCACTTATGATTTCTCCCGATTATCCCAAGGGACATCCGCAGGTTGTACAACCCGCCATACAGCAGGCACAGAATCTGATACAGAATCTGCAACGTGCGGAACAAGGATTGCCTTTGCAGCCGTTCGCATATCATAATAAAGGTTCTATGGCAACTATCGGGCGCAATCATGCCGTAGTAGAACTTAAAAAGTTGCGTTTCGGCGGTTTTCCCGCATGGGCAGTATGGCTGTTCATCCATTTAATGAGCATTGTAGGCGTAAAGAATCGCCTGTTTATCTTCTTCGACTGGATGTGGAGCTACTTTACTTACGACCCTTCCCTGCGAATTATCATCAAACCTTTGAAACGAGAGTAAACTACTATCTCTCGCAAAAGTCTGATAAATAGCTACTTTTATTCCTTTACGAACAGATTTTAAGTTCAATTTATAGGTATTTTATGTAAAAAGACTATATTTGCAGCTACTTAAAATAGCTGAATAAGCTATAAGTTGGTTAAACAGAATAAAATTAAAAAGAGAAATTATGAAAAAATTCAATTTTAAAATGGCTGCAACCGTGATGATCTGTGGTGCATTTCTTTTCAGTTCTTGTATCGGTTCTTTCGGATTGCATAGCAAGTTGGTAAACTGGAATCAAAGTATTGGTACTAAGTTTGTTAACGAGTTAGTCTTTTTGGCGTTTAATATCATTCCCGTATATGGTGTATGTTACCTGGCAGATATATTGGTTATCAACTCTATCGAATTCTGGAGTGGTACTAATCCGATGGCAAGCATTGGCGACGTAAAGACGGTGAAAGGCGAAAATGGCAACTACCTGGTAGAGACGCTCGAAAACGGTTACTCCATCACGAAAGAAGGCGAAACAGCCTCTATGGAACTTATCTATAACAAGGAATTGAATACGTGGAATGTTGTTGCCGATGGCGTAAGCACTGAATTGCTGCAAATAAACAATGACGGTACTGCACAAATGACTCTTCCGAACGGTGAAGAAATGACTGTTACGCTGGATGCCCAAGGTGTGGCTGCTGCCCGCCAGGCTACCATGATAAACAGCTATTACGCTTTTAATTGATAATGGATAATGAATAATGGATAGTTGATAATGATATTCGGCATACATGCGTATGCTAAATTATCCTTTATCAACTATCCATTATTAATTTAGAACGGATACCCTACTGCAAAGTGGAAAGCAAAATCACGACCGAAATCAGGACGAATAATCGGATAACGGTCTTTTCCTTTTTCATATACCGGATTGAGCGCTTTCATACCTCCATCAAAGCGCAGCACAAAGAAGTCCAGATCGAGACGCAATCCTAAACCATAGGCTACTGCAATCTGCTTATAGAACTTATCAATTTCGAATTTACCTCCCGGCTGGTCTTTATAATTGCGGATAGTCCAGATATTTCCTGCATCTACAAAGAGTGCTCCTCTGAATTTCCAGAACAGACGTGTGCGGTATTCAATGCTGGCATCCAGCTTGATGTCTCCCGACTGATTCAAGAAATTGCCGTCGCCGGGGAAAGAGCCGGGACCTAAATCGCGGACTGACCAACCTCGTACACTATTGGCTCCACCCGAAAAGTAACGTTTCTCAAAAGGAATTATGGTTGCATTGCCATAAGGGACGGCAATCCCGGCACCCATGTGGAATGCCAGAGAGTTACGGTTGTCAATAACCACATTTTTGGCAAAGTCAAAATCCCCTTTAAGATACTGGGCAAAAGGTATATTCAGCAAGGTATATTCTTCTTTATTGTTCTTCTTCATTCCCCCTATCTTTGCCAAAGCATAAAGCATATTGCCGGCAGACTCAAAATTGACACGTATCGTATAAGAATTGCCGATGACGGAGTTATTCATCAAAGCTCTTCCGGCACTGTTAAACGTATAGCTATATCCGGTGCGGACAATGAAACGGTTCTCATAATTGTATTGAAGAATGTAGTTCTCATCTCTCTCCAAGTATTTTTCCCTGAAATCCGGATCTATCCAGGGCATGTACAGATAGTTGATATCCAGCAAGTCGATGCGATGTTGAGAGCGCTGTTGTTGTACTCCCCATTTATAGCTCCAGCCGGCTGATGCCACAATGCGTGTAAACTCCGGGCGCATCTGATAGTTGTATTGCAATCCGAACTCGGTGGTAGCTCTTATTCTCCGCTTGAAGTCACTGGAAATGAACGGAAACATGAAGCGCGGAAAGTTGATGGTTGCCTCCGCACCCAGCTCGATATAGTCCTGGTTCAACCCGCTTTGCAGACCCGACACGGCTTCGTAGGCTCCGCGCAGTCTTAGCATAAATGCTTCAGATCCCTTGAACATGTTACGATTGTGGAAGGCTACGGCTGCTGCTGCACCCAAATCACCGGCAGAGTTTGTACCTTCTACTTCAAAAGATACCGATTGGTGCTTGCTTTTCGTCAGCATCACATAAGCATTCAGTTTGGCACTGTCGGCCTGCTGGGTTTCAAAGAAACGGATATTGGTGTATTTCAAGGTCTGCAAGCGTCCGAAGTTGGAGTAGGTGCGCTGCACATTCTGTTCATTATACAGGGTTCCAGGGGTGATGCGCAGATTGGACGTCAACACCTTGGGGCGCAGATACAACTTGTCTTTATAGTAAATGGGATATCCGTTATAGTGCAGGGAATCGTTTACTTCGATGCTGTTGCTTAAAGAAGACGATTGCAACACATTATAATCCGTAATAAAACTCACCTTATTAATGGTGTATTGGCGATGTTTTTGCGGTTCATCTTCATTGCGCTGCCTGAAAGGAGCCAAATGCAGCGTCAAATCCACCAGGTAAGTGTTCCTCACAGTGTCTGCGGTATAAGAGATATAATCTTTGTTGAATTTATAATATCCGTTCTGCAAAAGATGATTTGTGATACGCTGACGTTCCGCATCCAGTACATTGACATCGAAATACATGCCTTCGGACAAATAGGTTTCCGCAGAATCCTGTTGCAGGTATTCCTTGATCTTATCATCTTGAATGTCGTATCTCAGCGTCCGAACTTTATATGGCTTGCCGGTAGTAACCTTATAAGCCAGCTTCATCTTCTTCTTTTTAACTTGTTCCACCGATTCTACTTTGGCACCCATATAGCCCATATTCTGCACAGCCTTGGTTATTTCCTCGCTGGTACGTTCCGTTTCCTCCTCACTGAAGATGACGGGAGCATCCCCCAATTTACGCAAAGTACGGTTAATCCAGCGCGTAGAGTCGCGTCCGGACCAGTTATAGACATATAGCTGTGTTTTTATCAGACTAAACCACTTCGAATTAGGATTTTGACGGACGTATGGCGACAGACTGGATGGCTTCACTTCTTTATTGTCTGTATGTATACGCACTTCATCCAGCAAATACGAACCGTCCGGTACATATTTGGTAGAAGAACAAGAAGCCAATAAAAGTACGATAGTAGCGAGTATCGCGTAGCGGAAGCCTTTATTCATACAACGTCATTGATTGCGCATTAACAGCTACAAATATACTTGTATTTTTTTGTTCCCGAAATAAAAACGCCGGAAGAGTGCTGAGTTTTTGATTATATAGAAATAATCACGTATTTTTGTCAAACGATAACATTTACCATAATATGGCACTAAGTAAAAACCGCATTAAATATATCCATTCTCTGGAACTGAAGAAGAACCGGAAGGCCGATAAAGTTTTTCTGGCAGAAGGCCCTAAACTCGTAGGTGATTTATTGGGACATTTCCCGTGCAGCTTCCTCGTTGCGACCGGCGAATGGCTTTCCAAGAACACGCACCTCGCTGTAGAAGATGTAACGGAAGTTTCAGCAGAAGAACTATCCCGTGCCAGCTTGCTGAAAACGCCCCAGCAAGTGCTGGCTGTTTTTCACCAACCGGATGATGAGTGGGATGCTTCTGTCATCAGTCACTCTCTTTGCCTGGCATTGGACGACGTACAAGATCCAGGTAATTTAGGAACAATCATCCGCCTTGCCGACTGGTTCGGCATAGAACACATCTTCTGTTCTCCCAATACGGTAGACGTTTACAATCCCAAAACCATACAAGCCACGATGGGTGGCATTGCACGCGTAAAGTTGCACTACACTCCCCTGCCCGACCTGATCCGTTCTTTAAAAGATATCCCTGTTTACGGTACTTTCCTGGATGGAGAAAATATGTATGAGCAACCTTTAACTTCCCACGGACTGATTGTAATGGGCAATGAAGGCAATGGCATCGGAAAGGAAGTGGAGCAATTAATCAACCGTAAGCTATACATCCCGAACTATCCTGCAGACCGTGAAACATCCGAGTCGCTGAATGTGGCCATTGCTACCGCAGTTGTCTGCGCCGAGTTTCGGCGACAGGCCGCATCGTTGTAAAGTCGAAGGGATAAAACAGATAAGGAATTAAAAAAGGCAGTTCTTCTTCTATATTTTGGGGAACTGCCGATAAAGTATCGTCAGATTTATCAAAGAAGTCGGATTCTTCACTTTGCTCTGAATAACGTAGCAAAGCAATAACCCCGGGAAACCATTCTGTATTCTCCGTTTCTTCTGTCAGTGGAGAAATAGAGAAGATATGTTCCTCTTCCATCACTATGACATGCTGTTTCAAATAACCATATTCCGGCAGTAACAGAAAATGTGAAGCATATCGTTTCATGATCCGTTTATTTACGTGGCTTTTCGATCTCCTTCAGTGTAGGACGAGGACGAAGATTCCTGCGATTAACCGAAACACTTTCTACTTGTTGCTCTTGGAGTTCAACCGGTTTCAGCATCTCCGGTTTCTTTCCGATGCTATCCTTCTTTATGCTATCCGTTGCTTGTTGCAGACTGTCTTTAGGAGCAATCGCCAAGCTATCTGTAGCATGATAGCGCATCATGGATATACGGTCTACCAATAATGGTTGCGGAGATTCCTGCATCGGATAGTAAATGAATCCGCGTATCTCCTTTATCTGTCCCAAAGTATCAGCAAACAGACTGATTGTTTCGATTCCCGTTTCTTTCACCTTCTGAATAGCGCTGACAACACTGTCGTTCTTTTCGTAAAGAACCTGCATCGCCATCAAAGGGGCATGGATGCTGTCCGGCGCGCCGTTATGGAAACGGAAGCGTACACTCCAACGCAATGTATCCCGGTCGTGGAAATTGGTGTCCGAAGGCAGTGTAAATATAATCTTATTATCCAAAGGCATGCCCGTCAACTGATAGATATGCTGCCATATCCATACGTCGATACTATCGCCGGGAAGGGATTCCTTCGGCTTATTATCGCGCAGGGCGATCAAGTGGTTGATGCCGTCTCTGTCGGCTTTCAACCGCAGGTTTACCTTTTCATAAATCTTGGTGAGGACTTCCGGATTGCGGGCATACCAAACCATAGAAGAGTCAAAGTCGGCTTGGGTAATACCATATTTTTTGAAAACCGATTCAACGTATAGCAGACGTTTATAACTCTCGTTATACGGCACTTCTTCTCCCATAGCTTTGGCTATGTGATAGTCATAAAGCACGTTTTCCATTTTGGCATCCGGCAACACGGTTTTAGGTCTTTTCACCTGACAAGCCGTCAAACAGAATGCCAAAAGGATTACGCTATACCATTGAATTCGATTCTTTCCTTTCATGATTTCTTTATGGCATGATAGGAGTCGTTCAAATATTTACTGTAGAACAACAGCAGAGCAATGATGCCACAGCTGATTGCTGCATCGGCAAAATTAAAAATCGGACTGAAGAAAATGAAATGTTCTCCTCCTACAAAGGGCATCCATTCGGGCCAGTTCGTATCAATAATAGGGAAATAGAACATATCCACGACCTTTCCGTAAAACAGCGGAGCATATCCACCTCCTTCGGGCATGAAAGAGGCTATTTGCGAATGGGTGCTCTCATTAAACAGTACACCATAGAATACACTGTCAATGATATTACCCAAAGCTCCGGTCAGAATCAAGGATACACAGACGATGAATCCGGTCTTCATTCCCTGCTTCACGAACTTGTACAAGAACCAGCCTATCACTCCTACAGCAATAATACGGAAGGAAGTGAGAAACAGTTTCCCGAATATTTCCATACCGAAGGCCATGCCGTTGTTCTCTGTAAAGTAGATGTAGAACCAGTCGGTGACACGTATACTTTCGTGCCAATACATGTGCGTTTTGATCCACACCTTTATTATTTGATCGATAATCAGTACCGAAAAAATAATAAGCAAGGCAATGCGGCCTTTCGTGAAAAATTTACCCATCCTTATTTCTTGCCGTTATTTTTAGCTTCGATGCTCAGTGTTGCATGAGGTACGGCACGTAAGCGTTCTGCCGGAATCAACTTACCGGTTTCGCGGCAAATGCCATACGTTTTGTTCTCTATACGTACCAAAGCAGCCTGCAAACCTTGAATAAACTTCAACTGACGTTGTGCCAGGCGTGTGGTTTCTTCCTTGGACAAGGTGTTGGCACCTTCTTCCAATACTTTATACGTAGGAGATGTATCATCGGTATCATTACCGTCTGCACCTGTCAGACTGGCTTTCAGCAATTCATAATCGCGCTGTGCCAATTCTAACTTTTCCATAATAATGGCGCGGAATTCTTCCAATTCAGCATCCGAGTATCTTGTCTTTTCTGCCATAATAAAATGTGTGTTTTTAGTAATTATTCTTTTACAACACTCACAAATAGTTTGAAGTCGTCAAACTCTAGTTCCGTACCATTTTCAACATTCTCTTCAAGCTTCAATGAGGTTCCTAAAACTTGGTTACAAATATAGTCTTTATATTCGTTTACCGCATCATCTGTTTGGGGATTTTTTGATAACGTAATATTTATTTTGTCCGTTATTTCAAATCCACTTGATTTACGGATATTCTGAATGCGGTTCACCAACTCGCGGGCAATACCTTCACGACGAAGCTCTTCGGTGATAGTAACCTCCAACGCTACGGTTAATTTACCCTCGTTGGCTACCAGCCATCCCGGGATGTCTTCACTGAAGATTTCTACGTCAGTCGCTTCAATAACTGCTTCCGCACCATCCAGCGTTAAGGTATACGAACCGTTCTTTTCCAGTTCTGCAATTGCTTCCTGTGACATTTCTGTTACAGCAGCCGCCACAGCCTTCATTTGCTTGCCGAACTTCGGTCCCAGTTTCTTGAAATCGCACTTTACCTTCTTTACCAGCACACCGGCTGCACCGTCTACAAACTGGATTTCCTTTACGTTCACCTCATTCATGATCAGTGCTTTCACTGCTTCGATGTGGGCACGCTGCTCTTCGTTCACCACCGGTATCATGATGCATTGCAGCGGCTGGCGGACTTTGATGTTCACTTTACGGCGCAGTGCCAATACCATGGAAGTAACGTCTTGTGCCATCTGCATGCGTGCTTCCAGTTCCTTGTCTATCATTTCCTCCTTGCATTCGGGGAATTGTGACAGGTGAACAGAAACCACATTATCACGTCCTGTTGCTGCAATCAGGTCCATGTAGAGCTTGTCGGCATAGAACGGAGCAATAGGCGACATTAGTTTGGCAACCGTTTCCAAACAAGTATAAAGAGTCTGGAAAGCAGACAGCTTGTCTTGCGTCATACCTCCACCCCAGAAACGTTTACGGTTCAGACGAACGTACCAGTTGGAGAGGTTGTCATTCACGAAGTCAGAGATCAAACGTCCGGCTTTAGTCGGCTCGTATTCATTGTAACAAGTATCTACCTCTTTCACCAGCGTGTTCAGTACAGAAAGAATCCAGCGGTCTATCTCCGGACGTTCTGCCATAGGTACATCGGCTTCTTTGTATTCAAATCCGTCCACATTGGCATAGAGGGCAAAGAATGAATACGTATTATATAAAGTACCGAAGAATTTGCGGCGTACTTCTTCTATTCCATCCACGTCGAACTTCAGGTTATCCCATGGGGAAGAATTCGTAATCATGTACCAGCGCAACGGGTCGGAACCGTATTTATCAATCGTAGTGAATGGATCGACTGCATTACCCAAGCGCTTTGACATCTTGTTGCCGTTCTTGTCCAGCACCAATCCGTTAGAGATTACAGCTTTATAAGATACACTGTCGAACACCATCGTAGCAATGGCATGCAACGTAAAGAACCAGCCACGAGTCTGGTCTACGCCTTCAGCGATGAAATCGGCAGGATATACCTGATGGCTGTCCAGCAATTCCTTATTCTCGAACGGATAGTGTATCTGTGCATACGGCATAGCGCCCGAATCAAACCATACATCGATCAGATCCGTCTCACGCTTCATCGGCTTTCCGTCTTTGGAAACAAGGATGATATCATCCACGTAAGGACGGTGCAAGTCTATCTTGTCATAGTTTGCTTCTGTATATACACCCGGTTGGAAATCTTTATCCTTATAAGGATTCGATTCCATCAGTCCGGCAGCTACAGATTTTTCTATTTCATTGTACAGTTCTTCTACAGATTCGATGCACATTTCTTCGCTACCATCTTCCGTACGCCAAATGGGCAGCGGGGTTCCCCAGTAACGGGAACGGCTCAGATTCCAGTCATTCAGGTTTTCCAGCCACTTGCCGAAACGTCCCGTGCCGGTGCTTTCCGGTTTCCAGTTGATGGTCTTGTTCAGTTCCATCATGCGCTCCTTGCAAGCGGTGCTGCGGATGAACCAGCTATCCAGCGGATAGTACAATACCGGTTTGTCCGTACGCCAGCAGTGCGGATAGTTGTGCACGTGCTTCTCTATCTTGAATGCCAGATTGCCGGTCTTCATCATCATGCAAATTTCGATATCCAGCGATTCGGCAGCTTGTGCAGCCTGTTCATCGTACTTGCCGTCAACGGTGAATTGCGGGTCGTAGGCGTTTTTCACCCACTTGCCTTGATAATCCTTATATAAATCAACGTTCACGCATTCCTTCACAAACTTTTCATCCAGTTCGTCCAGCAAATAGAACTTGCCGGTGAGGTCTACCATCGGGCGGGTCTCTCCTCTTTTGTTGATCATGAACAAGGAAGGTATGCCGGCAGCACGAGCCACGAAGGCATCATCGGCACCGAATGTCGGGGCGATGTGCACGATACCCGTACCGTCTTCAGTCGTTACGTAGTCACCGGAGATTACACGAAAACCTTTATCGCTGACGCTCCAGTCACCGTTTTCGTTTACACTTACCGGCTTCACCCACGGAATAAGTTGCTCGTATTCCATACCTATCAGATCAGTACCCTTATATTCGGCTACCACTTTAAACGGAATCAGTTTATCTCCGGGCTTATAGTCCTCTAATGCAATATCTTTCGCCTTTTTATTGAAGTGGGTGTAGAGTAAGGCTTTTGCCAATACTACAGTCATTTTCTCACCCGTATATCCGTTGTAAGTCTGTACGGCCACATAGTCTATCTTCGGTCCCACGCAGAGGGCTGTGTTCGAAGGTAATGTCCACGGAGTAGTGGTCCATGCAATGAAGTAAGGAGTACCCCACTCTGCCATTTCGGGCTTCGGGTTCTTCATCTTGAACTGTCCTACCACGGTAGTATCTTTTACGTCGCGGTAACATCCGGGTTGGTTCAGCTCGTGTGAGCTAAGTCCCGTGCCGGCAGCAGGAGAATATGGCTGGATGGTATACCCTTTATAAAGAAGTCCTTTCTTATAAAGTTGCTTCAGCAGCCACCACAAAGTTTCGATGTAACGGTTGTCGTAGGTGATGTAAGGATCGGTCATATCTACCCAGTAACCCATCTTGTGCGTCAAGTCTTCCCACTCTTTGGTGAATTTCATGACGTCCTTACGGCAGGCAGCATTATATTCAGCTACAGAGATGGTCTTGCCGATATCCTCTTTCGTGATGCCGAGTGCCTTTTCCACACCCAATTCCACCGGAAGCCCGTGTGTATCCCAGCCAGCCTTACGCTTCACCTGAAAACCCTTCATGGTCTTGTAACGGCAGAAAATGTCCTTAATGGAGCGGGCCATTACGTGGTGAATGCCCGGCATACCATTAGCCGAGGGAGGTCCTTCGTAAAATACGAAAGAAGGACAACCTTCACGTTCTGTCATACTCTTGGCGAAAACCCCGTTTTCATCCCATTTCTTCAACACTTCCTTGTTTACCTGCGAGAGGTCGAATTGCGAATACTCAGCAAACTTCTTAGCCATCTTTTTTATCTGATTTTACTATTTTATACTTATGGTAGAAGCTATTTTCCTATCGTTTAGGAGATACCCTCTTTATTTTAAGGGTGCAAATTTACAAAAAACTTATAGAAAAGAGCGTTTTGAGAAGAAAAAATCTCTCGACTTTGCAATTAGCGCATTTCGCTTGTCAATTCCTCCACAAACTCGCTTAAAAGTGATGAATTGGTCATCCGTATGTTTTAATTTGTGTTCTAGTATAATGCTTCGTGCATCTTATAAATCCAGTTACAAATTAAATTAAAAAAGAATTATGACAAGTTTGACATTAGTCTACCGCCCTTCCACCAAAGAGGGGCATCATCCCGGGAGCCTTTCCCTGCGTATTGTCCATCACAGACGTAACAAAACCGTTATCCTTTCCGGATGCCGCATTTTCAATGAAGAATGGGACAAAGCCGGGCAGCGCCTCATTTATCCTCATAACGATCCAGCCCGTGCATCCTACCTGAGGGAAGTCGACGCACGTATCAAATCCAGTATGAATCTCCTTTCCGGTTTTATATCCGAACTTCAGAAGAAAGGGCGTTATACAGTCGAGGATATTCTCTCCCTTTTCCGTGAGAAGAAAGACGAGAACAAGTTGTCCGGCTATGCTTCCCGTCTCTCTCGCGAGTTGGAGAAGCGCGGCCAGTACCGCACTTCGCGTGCTTACCGCACCGTTGCCCGTGGTCTCGTGAAGTTCAATAAAGGTGAGGATATCCCTTTGAAGCATATTAATGCCTGCCTTATCAAAGATTTCGAGCTTTTCTTGCGCGACAAGGGGTGTTCTCCCAATACTCTTTCGTACTACATGCGCAACCTGCGTGCTATCTATAACAAGGCCATCGCCGAACACCGCGTCTTTCCTCATCCTGATGGTGCGCCCTTCTCCAGTGTTTTTACGGGTGTTACCAGAACGATGAAACGTGCCCTTACCGTTGATGAAGTCAAGTCTCTCCACAATCTGGATCTTTGCGGGCTCTTGCATAGTCAGCCCCCTTTCAGCCGCGAATACGAAACCCTGAAGGGACTCTATGACGCCCAGCGTTACTTCACGTTCTGTTTTGACGCTCGTGGTATGTGCTTTGTAGACCTTGCCTATCTTTTGAAGAGTAATATTCGTGGCGGTGTCCTGCGGTATGTACGCAAGAAGACGGGCCAGCAGATCGAGGTACGGCTTACGGATGAGATGCGTGACATTATCTCGAGTTTCTCCGATGAAACCTCCTGTATCCCGTACGTTTTCCCTATCATCCGCGATCCGGATAAAAACGCCCGCATTCAGTACGAAAACGGGCTGCGCATCCAGAATGCCCGTTTGAAGAAACTGGCCTCCCTTGCCGGAATCAAAAAGCCTCTAAGTACCCATTGGGCACGGCATTCATGGGCTAACATCGGTAAACAGGAAAATATCCCTCTGCGGGTAATCAGTGAGTGTCTGGGCCATACCTCGGAACGTACAACCTTGATTTATCTGGACCAGCTTGACAATTCCCTCCTGGATGCCGCCAATGAACGCATTACGAGCGTCATCCTACGCCCTTCCCTTCCGAAGCGTGAAAATTCTGTGTGTTAAAAATGGGGATACAAAGCTTGGAATAGTGATTTTTTCTTACCTTTGTCCCATTCTTGATAAGAATAATTTCCCATCCGACACTTGCAAAGTGCCGGATGGTTGCTGTTTGCCAGCATGGAAACCGTGGGCAAAGATAGGCTATAAAATCTTTTATCTGATTGTCAAAAGCCGTTTAATGGTTGTCAATTCTTCCCTTTGCCATTATTCCTTCCGCCCGTATATCCGTGGGTGTCTTTCCAATTTCCTTCTTACAGAACTTGGTGAATTGAGGCAGATCGCAGAAGCCATTCTCAAAAGCTATCTGTTTGATAGTCTTGTTTGCATCCAGAAGTTGGGTCTTTATCATCTTCGCCCTCTCCCGTTTCATCCATTTATAAGGTGTAGCTGCAAATATTTTCTTGAATTTCTCCGAGAACTGTCTGGTTGTCAAGTGCATATATTCTGCCATTTCCTCTACATTCTTGAATCGGTGCCACCTCATTCTTACGTATTCCGAGAACGATGTGTCCTCGCTCAGGATGAGGTACAGGAAATCATAAATATCCTCCTTTGTATAATAGAGCCTTACCAGCAGAAAGAATTCTTTGATTTTCAATTCGAAATACTCCCCACATTTCACTCCGTCATTGAGGATGTTCATCATCCCGTCCAAGAACTGCCATATTCTTGTATTCATTTCCATGACACTGAATCTTCTCCGTGTTTGGGAAAGGTAGAACCCCGCATTCTTCTTCTGTACCTCATATAGCTTCTCCACCGAATAGTTTGCACACAGCACAATAGATCCTCTGATTCGGAAAACGACCATCAGCGCATTGTCTGCTGCTATATAAGAGTATCTGCCTCCTGCCGGCAGAAAGAGTATCTCTCCCTTTTTGCCTTCATAATCCGGGGCATTTTTGAATATGAAGCGTACCTGCCCCTCTATGAAGAATACTACCTCATTACTCACTGTAGCCACTTCTCCACTGTCTCCCTTTGCAATTCTTACCATTTCAATGGTCTGTTTTGCTGTCTGCTCCGAGTGTTGGCATCTCTCGTGCTCACCTTTGTATGTCAATTCCATAATATATTGTTATTCAACCGTTTTACAAATGTTCTACATTTCTCTTTTCTTCTTGTCTTTGTCTTCTCTTTCAATTTCTTGTAAATCATCCTTTTCCACGTCATTTATTCTTTTCTGCTCCTTCCCCTTGTTTTACAAATGTTCTACAAGACTGTTTTGTTCACGAACGATATGCTTCTAACTTCAAGAAAATCAGCGAAAAAGAAATCTTTTTTTCGTCCATCCGGCACTTTGCAAGTGTCGGATTTGAAACCATTTACTAAACCCACGTAAAAATAGATCGAATGAGAATGATTAATGAAACATCCCGGCTCTTTGCCGTTCTTCTGTTTAGTATCCTTCTGTGCCCTTCACTAAAGGGGCAGGAGCAGAAAAGCGCCACTCCTTCCCTGTCTATCAGCAGCAACCTTCTTTATGATGCTACTTCCAGTTTTAACCTCGGTGTAGAATTCAAGGTTGGCTCCAGACTAACTCTTGGGCTTCCCGTTAGTTACAATCCTTTTTCTTTTTCTGATAATAAGAAATGGAAACATATTCTTTTTCAACCTGAACTCCGCCGATGGTTCTGTTCTCCTTTCTCCGGTCATTTCCTCGGACTGCATACACATTATGGTTATTACAATGTCGGAGGTATCGGCAACCACTACATGAAAGCTAACCGTTTTCAGGGATGGCTCGTTGGCGGTGGGTTCACTTACGGGTATCAGTTTAATATGGGCCGAAGCTGGAACCTGGAGTTATCCGCCGGTGTCGGCTACGCCTATCTCGATTATAAACGCTATTCCTGTAAGACCTGCGGGGATTACAAGGGGGATGAGCATAAGCATTATTTCGGTCCGACGAAAGCTGCCGTCTCCTTTATCTATATCATTAAATAATCTGTAGTTATAAAATATATGGGAGATAGTTTCCGGCTATGTTTCTCTCTCCCTTATCGATAGAGATTGTGAATTAATAGTTTTAACGATAATGAAAGGCTGCCTATGGAATAAAAGAAAGTATAATGTATTAAATAAGAATGATAACAAGTAAATCTATTGATAATGAATCAATAGGATATAAATCAATTAATAAGTATTTCTAATTTAAAATTAAACAAATGAACAAATTTAAATTTGCGACTATGGCTTTCGCCGCCCTTACTTTGGGCTTAACAAGCTGTACAAATGACGATGCAATGACCGGCCAACCGGTTGAATTGGGACAACCCACCGCCATGGGACTTACTATTTCTACTCCGGCAGTTCCCCGTACCTATGGTCTTTCCACCGATGGCAATGCCACTGACGACGAGATCGAACTGAAGACAATTAACGTATTGATTTACTCCGAAACGTCCATTCCCGGCAGTTACATTCTTGAGAAGAATGCCTCGCTTGTTGTGGACGACTTTGATGCAGTTACGGGTACGCCTGATACTTATAAGCTCAAGTCAGGCAAAGAGATTGCTACTACTACCGGCAACAAGAAAATCTTTGTGGCAATGAACTATCCCACTCCTGCTGCTCTTCCCGCCGTTAACAGTCCTCTTACCAGCCTCGCTAATTTTACTCATTCGTTATCAAGCGCCGATGAGCTTTATTCCAACGGTTTCACCATGTTCAGCGCGGAAGAAAAGCTTGCAACGCTGGTTGCTGAAACAACTCCGGGTGTTACTCCGGCTGCCAACCAGATAACGGTAGGCGTAAAACGTCTTGTAGCCAAGGTTACAGTACGTGAGGATATCACACGCGATGGCAGCGGTAAGATAATGAGCCAAGGCGGTGAACTTACCAATCTTGAATTTGCCCTTGGCAACGCCAACAAGAGTATTTATCCTTTGCAGAAGCGTGTGGGTACTTCTCCTGCTATCGTTGTTCAGGATCCCAACTGGTCCAGTTTTGCAGCCGGTGATTTCTTCTCTATTAGCAGTTATGCTCCCGGCTCCACAGCTTACGATAACATTGAGAATGTATCAGTTGCCGCTACAGCCCTTGATGCCACGGCCGTCTATGCTCCTGAGAATACTGCCGCAACTCATCCTGCAAGTGGTGACAACCTGACTTATGTTTCAGTGCGTGCCCAATACGCTCCTGAATTTTTCTGTGAGGATGATGGAACCAGCAAAGGCCCGAATACTGCTGCTGCCAAATCATTCTGGACTGTTGTAGCAACAGACGGATCCATCTATTATTTTGATGTTGAAGCAGATGCCGACACTTTCCTGGCTGCCAATCCTACTTACACCAAGAGCGACGAATATGTAGACGGCCTCTGCTATTTCCGTGCCTACATCAACAAGAACGGTACGGCCGACAGCAATATTTCCGGCTCCACAGCTGCCAAGTTCGACGTACTGCGTAATAATTTCTACGATATGGTTGTTAAGAGCATCAAGGCTCCGGGCTCTGCCACCGACAAGGGTGGTGTAGCAGAAGAGACAACTCTTATGGTAGATGTTCAGGTAGAACCTTGGGCTGTTGTTTCAGATAACTATGATTTGTAAAATTGCCTCATAGATCCAGTTATAAAACCAATCGGATGGAAGCGGGATTTCGATCCCTGCTTCCTTCCTTTATCTTCCACAACTTAAATATTCAATAATGAAACTATATATACGCAAATACCTGCTCAGGCTTTTCTTTCTCTGCCTGCTCTTTCCTGCTTTGTCGGGCTGCATCAAAGAAGACCTTTCGGACTGTCCTGCAGGGATGAAACTTTATTTTACCTACGAACCGGCTACTTATGCCCGTACGGGTATCAATGAATCAGAAGTGGAGAAGATTGACCTTTTCGTATTCGATGCCGGTGGTATTTTACGTGCCGTATATACAGATGAAAGCCCCTCCTTGTCTTCCGACTACTTTATGACAATCAATGACCTTCCTTCGGGCGACTATACTTTCGTTGCCTGGTGTGGCGTTCCCACCTATTACAAATTCGGCCCTTCCGAAATGGTACCGGGCCGGACCAAGCTGAGTGAAGCGCTGCTTTATCTCGACTATGAAACTGAAGTTCTGAACGGTGTTTTACCGATTTTCCATTCCCATCTTCCCGCCCATGTAAGCAGCCAGCGGGGCCAAACCCTTTTCCTGCCGTTAGAACAGGCCTACAATACCGTCAACCTAACTACGGAAGGCTTATCCCAAAGCGGTGACACCTACCGTATGCGTATTTACGACAATAACGGTACATACAACTTTGACTATACTTTCGCCGACTGCGGCGACCTCATATATACTGCCCCATGCGTTAGGGATGCCACGGGGCAACTGTCTGCCAGCCTTAATATCCTTAAACTTGCCGACGGCAGAAGTCCTATATTTGAAATAACTAATGTAACGCAAGGTACCACGCTTTACCGTGCCGACCTTGTCGCCCTGATCAATGAAATCGGCACTGCCACTTACGATACTGTCCATGTCTACGATATACACTTGAAGTTCGGGCTGGACGTTTCCGTCAGCATCAACGGCTGGTGGGTTGTCAAAGATGGCGAAATCGGATTGAATTAACAAGATACAATAAAAATAGAGCAATATGAATAGTCTTAAAATGAAATTACTCTTTTGGCTGGTAGTGTCTGCCGCCATCTTTTCCTCGTGTTCTGCCGAGGACGAAAATTACAGCGGTCATACCTCCGGAACGGGTAAAGAGATTGATGTGCAGGTATTGTTCCAGATGCCTGCCGCCTCACCTAAAACGCGTGCGATATCCGAGGTAGACGAAAACCTTGTCGAAGAGATTGATGTCCTGGCTTTTGAACCGGATGGTGTCGATCCTTCCAAGTGGGTCTTCTCGTACAGTGCCCAAGGACATACTATCCAGGATGTAGCAGAGAGTAACCCTACCAAATCAAAGAAACAGTTTACTGTAAAACTTATCAAGAGTGATGCTCCGCAGACCTTTGTCATCCTTGCCAATGTGCGTTCGGAACTTACGGCTTTGGGTGAAATCGGTAAAGGCGCCGACAAGGACGAACTGCTTGCCAGACTCCTCTACTCCAGAGCTGGCAGTTGGAATGCGAATAATGATAAGGACGAAGATGCGTCAGACAAAAACTTTGACTCCTTCCCCATGTGGGGCGAAGTTGAAGCAACCCTTACCGACGCCGTGACCCGGATCAGTGACGTGAAGTTACTGAGAGCCATTGCCCGCTTTGATGTGGTGCTGGATAATGCCGTGGTTACAGCCGGAAATTTCACGCTGGATGAAGTTTATGTCTACAACAGCAAGAATCAGGGCCGCATTGTTCCCGAGCCTGGCAACTTGGAAAGCTTGTCGAAGGTGAAAGCAGCCACCGAACCAACCGGAAGCATCAACAATGATACTCCGCTCTTTTATGAAGTCCCCTCTTCCATGAATACGGCGTTTGAAAGAACAATCTACCTGTTTGAAGCCAAAGGCAAGGACGAAAACGAATCGTCGAAGGCTACTTGTGTGGTTGTTGGCGGTACGTATGGCACAGATGGTAAGACAACCTATTACCGGCTGGACTTTTTGAAGAAAGAATCTACCGATACCTATTATCGCGATATTCTCCGTAATCATAAGTACGTGATGAATATTCAGAGTGTGACCGGCAGCGGTTACGATACTCCTGATAAAGCTTTCAAATCCAAATCTTTCAATATGGAAGCCGAAGTTCAGGAATGGGATGATTCCGGTATGAATAATTCCATTTTCGACGGACATTACCAACTCACTGTAAACAAGGACTCTCTCTACTTCTATAGCGAAGGCCGGGCCCGGGAGCTGAAAGTATATACGGACTATCCTGATGGCTGGACCATCGAAGACCTGCCATCCTGGCTAACCGTAACTCCCTCAAGTGGTGCGGCAGGTGATAAGGTAGATATCCAAGTTACGGCCGATCCTCATACGATACCGATGGACGACCGTGAGTCTTATTTCTATATAACGGCTGGTCGGTTCAAACAGAAGATCAAGGTTGTTCAGACGGTAACGCCAGAGCTGACGATCGATGTAAACAAGAACTCACTTGTATTCCGCAAATCGGGAAGCAGTGGCGGTAAATCCATTATTGTAACGACTTATCCCAATGATGCGAATGTCTACTTCACCGAGGTTCCGGGTAGCAATGCGATAGACTGGGCCAGCGGTGGCTTCCCGGACAGCGGGTATGCCAATATCACGACTTATGTTTTCAAGCCTGCGAAAAATGAATCGGGCTCGTCCAAAACGACTTCAGTCATAGTCTATGTAATGGGACCCGACGGTACGAGAGCTTCGAAGACAATTGATATCATGCAGCTTGCCACTGACTTGTTGTTCAATGTGACGAAACAGGATTATTACCCTGAGACGGCAGGAACGAATACTTTCTCGGTAGATTCTGATACGGACTGGTATGTATACAGCGTAGACGATCTTGGCACCGGTGTAGTCAGTAACTGGAGCAATACAAATAACGACAAGGGAGTGACGACCTATTCATTTGACCTTACTATTAACGAGACCTGGGACAACCGTAAGGCGATATTTAAGGTTGCCTCTTCCGATCCGGACTTTGCCGGCCAGGAGATTGTGATAATCCAAGGGCATGCCAATCCTACGATCAAACTAAATGTAAATGCACTTGATTTCGGAACCTCCGGAGACTCGAAAAGCGTTACAGTGACCTCCAATGCGAAATGGAAGTATGCCGTTAGTACGGGTAACTGGGCTAATACAGTAGCTACTGCCTCTGTCGCTGCCGGAACAGAGAGCGGAAACCATACCTATCAGACTACTACCGGTACAAATACCGTGACATTTACCCCTAAAGCATGGACTGCAGCTGCGGGTACGCCTGCGTCAGGAAACACTACGGCAGTGGGGCTCCAGTTTACGACTACGGACCACGACCCTGCCACGGCATCTACAGCCAACTTGACTATCAACCGGACGGTTCCTGCATTCTTCACACTGAATACCGGCAATACGAGTGCTGCCCGTGCAGGACAGAATATCGCAGTTAATGTCAGTACAAATGCGGCATGGAATGCTACTTCTACTGCCGGAACGTCGATTGCTGCTCAAGCTCCGGCGGCGTATGGCACCAGATCGGTGAATATCAATATTCCGGCTAATACGACTTGGGCCAGTAGGACTGTTACGGTATCAACAAAATATGGTATCAACACTTCGTCCATATCCACAGCCAAAGGTTCGTTTGCAGTGACACAAACAGGATACTATATTTCTGCAGCTTCACGAAATTTTGCCCCTTCTCCGTCAGTAGCTACAAATGCTAATATCACATTGACCGGTGCTTATCCACAAATGAATGTGCGAGTTTTGAACGTAACGGCCAATGCCCAACTTGCGGCTACAACTATTGCAGCTCGGGAAAGTGGTGCGGGGACTTCAAATAATATTTCTGTTGCAGCAAACGCAACTTGGGCGAATCGTGTGCTACGAATACAGTACCAACATCCTGTAAACGGATGGACTCCTGTTGGAGGAGATGTGACTCAAGAGGGATATTCGACTACTGGACTTTCTCGTGATAATGTAACGCCTATAGGTGGTGGGTTTGTAATAACTGTTAGAGCTCAATCCTATCTTCCCAACCTTCAATTGAGGGCAATTTCAGGCGGTACTGTTGTTAGTACAACTCAACCGACAATTGCTGGCGGTACAACGAACTTACGAACGCAAACGCTGACAATAGGAAACAATCCTCCTCCTGGTGCACGTGAGGTACAGGTGCAATATTATCATCCGATATATGGGTGGACTAATTTAGGAAGTCCTTTTGTGCAGCCCGAAGGAAATTATGTACTTACTACAGGGCGTATAGTCGCTTTGCAAGATATTCCCAGTATGTATGGTAGCGCAACAATGACATGGACTGATGCAATGGGAATTCCTGCAGAGTATACTTATAAATTATTTGGAGGGGGTATGTATTATACACCGAACATGCCAACTGGTTGCGGGAGCTATTCAGAGCCTGGATATCCTGCAGGGACTTGGCGTCTCCCTACGATTGATGAAGTAGACGAAATAGCTGCGAATAATTGGGCTTCAGTAGCTGCAAGCAAGGGATACTGGAGTTGTACTGAAGATGGACCTTCTGACGGTGCCGCACGTGCACGCGGAATTAACGGAGGTAGAGTTAGCAAAAACGGGACATACTTTGTAAGATGTGTACGTTGGCCATGACGACATTATGATATGGAGCAAATTTTTTAATTGCAAAGTATAAGAAACAAGTGTAAACCTGCTTAATATAAGTGATCAGTGTTTATTTGTCTCTCCTTAAAAACAATAAGAATGAAGGAAAATAATATATATACATTAGCAATCTGTCCATTTTCCTATATACTTTTTTTATGGATATACCTATCGCTGGCAGCCTGCGATAATTATCACGTATTAGAAGCCAAAAACACTCCTATACGAACAATCTTGTTTTATATGGGTGGTGACAACAATCTTTCATCAGAAGTAAATTCAAAGATTGAGCAACTGAAAAGCGTAAAGATTTCGCCTTACAGCCGTGTATTGATATACACAGATACTAAAGACGACTTTCCGCAGCTTTTAGAAATCTCTACAACTTCAGGAGGTAATATCTTAAAGACTTTACGTGAATATCCGGAGAGCAACTCTGCAGATGCAGAAATCTTTTCTTCCGTATTGTCTGAAATCAGGGAGCATTACCCGTCTTCTTCATACGGACTGGTATTGTTTTCCCACGCTACGGGATGGCTACCGGAAGGTACTTATAATAATCCTTCCAGCAGTTCCCGAAACTTCGAAAGTCGTTCGATACTTTTAGATGGTAATTCCGAAATGGAGATTCCCGCTTTTGCTGCTGCAATCCCCGACGGTATGTTCGATTTCATTGTCTTTGAAGCTTGCTACATGGCAAGTGTTGAAGTTGCTTATGAACTGAAAGACAAAGCGCGCTCTATCGTTGCCTCTTCAGCCGAGATCGTATCGCCGGGGCTCTCCCGCTGTTATGCCGAAGCCCTGCCCCTGCTCTATCAGCAGAAGGTGGATCTTCAAGGCTTCTGTCGAGCTATCGAGAAAGATTATGCCACCCGCCCGGATGACTATTCATCGCTCACTTTGAGTTTGATAGATACCAAAGGATTGGATGCTCTTGCCTCCATCGTTCGGGAATCGAGTTCCTCTTTTCCCAATAATGGAGTTGGCATTCAGACCTTCGACAGGGGTAGCGGTACTCTGTTTTTCGATTTGGAAGATTGCTATTCGAAATCAGTGAAACAACAAGCCGCAATCCGAACAGCTATCAAAGACTGTGTAAAGTGGAAGACAGCTACACCAGCCTTTATGCCAACCTACGGTGGCTTTAATATACGGGCGCATTGCGGTTTGACTACTTACATTCCACAGCAAGATTATAACCGTTTAAACGACGTTTACAAAGAATTTAAATGGTATAAATCAATAACCCATAAACATTAATTTGAAAGGAATACATTATGAATACAGATATGACAGATAACAATGCCGAATTGTCTTGGTTGCTACAACAGTTACTACCCTCTTTTAAAGCTCATCAGGAGACTATGAAAGGAGTGCTTTATAATGAGCTCCGGCAAGGATGCATCGAAGACCTGGCAAGCAACAGCAACTACCGTCTGCTCTTTCTAATGGAAGGCAAGGTGTTTTTGAGAAATGAAGGCATGGAGAAATACTTGCTGTATGGTGGCAATTTCTCGTTGCTTCCACCGGACTGCCCGATCAGCTGCGCGTCATTGACCCGGTCGCGCTATCTGATTGTAACTTGTACCGGTCTGAGCAGTACCGGTAATCAGTCTTTTATGGAAGAACTGAGAAATGCCTCCTGCAGCTCCCTTGCGTCCGTAACTTCATTACCTATTCGAGAGCAGCTTGATACAATACTGTACAACTTTGCTACCTATACTTGCAATGAGTATCAATATCCGGATATTTATGATACTTTGTTTGTCATTTTGCGAATTTTATATACACCTGAGGAATTGGTATCGTTGTTGTCTCCCATGCTGCAATGACCGATTAATAGGGGTTTTATAGGGCTACACCCTTTCCTTCGGATGGTTACACCCTTTGGAGGTGATGGCTACACCATTCGGAAGAAAGGGTGTAGCCCTGCAAAAGAGACGATTTAGTACTACCGGAATTGATGAATAATGTATAAAAGAGAAAGCAAAAAATACCTACACAAAGTTACCTCTTTTTTAGTTGAAATATTTCGCGTACTGCGCAGGTATTCCTTCTATCTGTTTGATTTCTATATCCTTGTAGAACACCTCACCAGCTTCGCTCTGCAACTGTATTTTGCCTTCAACCAGAGGAATATCTTTTTCTCCGTCCCAGTAGCGGAGGTTCTCAAGCGCCATGGCAACGTTGCCGTTCACGATATACAAACTCTTTCCTTCATAACAGATCAGTTCCATCGTGGTCCATTCGTGTGTGGGACTGGTATAATCGGCAGCACGACACTGCGATGCAACACCCTTTGCGCCAAAAGTACAGGCTTGTCCTTCCGGATTGTAGAAATAATCCTTATCCGATTTGGAGGCTCTGATGTCCGCACGCGTACCGGCAACGCTCCAAAAGTCACCCGAAACGCCTTCATCGGTTCCACCATCCATCACTTGGAATTCAAGGCTGCGCATCCATGAGTACCAATAGTCCACGCCTGCCTCGCCTTGCGAATGATACAGAATACCGGAGTCCAGTGCTTTATCAGTTCGTGGATTCGAGCGCTTTGTACCAAAACGGGTCTTCAGTCTGAAATGGTAGTTCTTATAATCTTGTTTTGTAAAGACACAACCATACGTTTCTCCGGTGATATGAAGCACCGGTTCTCCATCTTCCTCAATAACGCTGAACACATTTTGTTCGTTCTTGTCATAGCCGATGGGAGTAATTGTCTGGCCTTCTTCATCTACAGGCCGCTGTCCGTTGAAAGTTTCGGGAAATGCGTAACTCTGGTAAATACGCCACTGTGAGAGCTCTTTGTCTAATAAGGAAGTCCATCCTTCATTTTTCGGTGCACACGATGCAAAAAGTAACAGAATACTACTTGATACAATAAAATAAAATCCTTTCATAAGTCCCTGTGTTATTTGATAGTACAATTAGATATCGAACAAATATAAGATTTTATATTTAACTTCTGCGGATAGTAAATGAAAAAAATGAATTGTAGGAGAATAAAGAGAATTTTATAGTAACTTTGCCGCCAAATAAACGCAATACATGTGAAAAGGCTGTTTATCAATAGTATGAAGTATCTCCTGATAGTAGTATTCGCATATTACTATGTGGGGAATACAGCCTTTATCCATACGCATATCGTCGACGATTACCTCGTCACCCACTCGCATCCGTTTTTCCCCTGGGCACACCATTCGCATAGCGAAACGAACTTGGAAACAGTTTCCATGTTCAACGCGATATGTATGGACGCTTCGTCCTACATGCCGGTGGTGCCTTTCATACTGTTCTTTTTAGGTTTCATATATTCGCAAAACAAAGTAAGGACTGCCGCAAGGTGTTTTTGCTTATACTATTTGCGTGCCCCTCCCCGTCGTTGTGCATAACCAGCATTGGTAAACAAACAATTACCGGATTATTCATACATAACGACAATAACAATGAAACATATAGGTTTATTGTGTCTGGTCGGCATGCTGTGCTATGCATGTGCCGGTCAGCGCGAAGAGCAGGAAACACAAGATTTTTCTGTCTCGGGAGACACGATTCTGGTATCTCCCCAATCTCCCATAGCCGGAAAACTGAAAATAAGCGAAGCCGCCCGGGAACTGCACCAGACGACTTTCAACGTATCGGGCGTGGTAAAAGCCATCCCAAGCCATTATGCAGAAATAGCATCCCCCTTTGCCGGACGCGTCACCCGCTCCTTTATCCGCCTGGGACAGAAAGTGAGCAAGGGCAGCCCGCTGTTCGAAATCAGTTCGCCCGACTTCTTTGAAACCGGCAAGGCATACTATCAGGCCAAGCAAGAAATGGAACTTGCCTCCAAGAACCTGCGTCGCGAAAAGGACTTGTATGCGCACAAAGTCAGCGCACAGAAAGAAGTGGAAGAGGCAGAAGTGAACTACGAACTAAAAAAGAAAGATTACGAGAATGCGCTGGCCGCCCTGAAAGTGTTCCAGATAGAACCGGACCAACTGGTGCTGGGACAGCCTATGATTGTCCGCTCCCCCATCGTGGGCGAAGTGGTGAAGAACGACATCGTCATCGGCCAGTTTATGAAAGAAGATGCCGACCCCGTTGCCGTGATTGCCGATCTGAACGAAGTGTGGGTAGCCGCCAACGTAAAGGAGAAAGACATGCCGCTACTCTCTGCCCTGAAGCAAGTGGAGATATCACTGGTATCACAGCTTAACCGCACCTTCAGCGGCAGCATCTACCACGTCAGCGAACTGCTGGACGAAAACACGCGCTCGGTAGAAGTGCTGATAGCCTGCGACAACAAAGAACGGCTGATGAAGCCTGCCATGTATGCCTCGGTAAAGTTGACTGACGAAGCCGCCGAAACGATACTGATTCCTACAGCAGCCATCTTACAGGAAGAAAACCAGGCGTATGTACTGGTGTCTTTAGGAGATAACAAGTTCCTGAAACAGAAAATAGAAACTTCTGCCACCGATGGCGACAGAAGCATCATCACCTCCGGACTGCAACCGGGAGACAAATATGTGTCCGACGGTGCCTTCTATCTGCTGAATGCTAACTAAACACCGCACGACGTATGAAGAAACTTATTTATCTGGCGATACATCGTCGGGGACTGATGATCGTATTGTTTGCCTTCATTGCAGCAGTGGGTTATTATTCGTGGACAAGGCTTGCCATCGACGCTTATCCCGACATTGCAGATACCACCGTACAGATTGTAACCCAAGTGCCCGGACTGGCAGCCGAGGAAATAGAACAGCAAATCACCATCCCCATTGAGCGTGCCGTGAACGGCATGCCGGGTCTGAACGTGATGCGAAGCAAGAACACCTTCGGACTGAGCACCGTGGTGCTGGTATTTGATGACGGAATTGACGACTACTGGGCACGCCAGCGTGTGCAGGAGCGTCTGGTAGACGTAGAGCTGCCTTATGACGCCGTGCCGGGACTGAATCCGCTGACCTCTCCTACCGGAGAGATATACCGCTACGTCATCGACAGTGAAAACCTGGACTTGCGCGAAATCACCGACCTGCACAAGTGGGTCATCATCCCCCGCCTGAAACAAGTGACGGGCGTGGCAGATGTAAGCAACTACGGCGGCATCACCACGCAATATCAGATTGAACTGGACCCGCACAAGATGGAAGAATACGGCATTTCCCTTGCTGACGTAACCGAGAAAGTGGAAATGAACAATGTAAATGCCGGCGGCAGCATGCTGAGCCGGGGCGAACTGAGCTATGTAATCCGTGGCATCGGCTTGGTGAAAGACCTGGAAGACCTGGGACGCATCGTCATCAAGACCGAGAACGGAGTGCCCGTTTACCTGAACGACATAGGCAAACTGAAATACGGCAATCTGGAACGCAAGGGCGTACTGGGCTTCTACGACGGCAAACGCAATTACTCCGACGGCGTGGAAGGTATCGTGCAGATGCTGCGCGGACAGAACCCGTCGCAAGTGCTCGAAGGTGTGCATGCTGCTATTGACGAGCTGAACAACGAAGTGTTGCCCAAAGGCACCTGTATCCATCCCTTTATGGACCGCACCAACCTGGTGGACATGACGCTGCACACGGTTTCGCACACCTTATTTATGGGTATGGTACTGGTAGTGCTCGTACTGATTCTCTTCCTGGGCAACTGGCGCGGCGCTCTGCTGGTGGCACTCACCATTCCCCTCTCCCTACTGATAGCCTTTATCCTGATGCACGTCACCGACATTCCTGCCAACTTGCTTTCGCTGGGTGCCATCGACTTCGGTATACTGGTGGACGGTTCCATCGTGATGATGGAGACCATCTTGAAGAAACGCGAACGGCATCCCGACGAGGTGCTGACCGAGGACTCCATCCTGCGACGCACTACGGAGGTGGCGCGTCCCATCTTCTTCTCCACCCTTATCATTATCACCGCCTACCTGCCGCTGTTTGCCTTCGAGCATATCGAAAAGAAACTGTTCACGCCGATGGCCTATACCGTAGGCTATGCGTTGATAGGTGCTTTGTGCGTGGCTTTGATATTGATTCCGGGACTCGCCTATATGGCTTACCGCAATCCCCGAAAGACGTATCACAACCGCTGGTTGGAGAAGTTGCAAACGTTGTATCACGCCCAGGTGGTTCGCGTCATCGACTGTCCCAAAGCCGTGATTGGCGTACTGGCAGGCATCCTGCTGCTGGCGGGCGTATTGAGTTATACGGTAGGGAAAGACTTCCTTCCTCCGCTGGACGAGGGGGCCATCTGGATTCAGGTGCAGTTGCCTCCGGGCATCTCCATAGAACGTTCCAAGAAGATGGGAGCCGAGTTGAGAAAGGTGTTGAGCGGATTCCCCGAAGTGTCCTATGTCATGACGCAGGTGGGACGCGATGATGAAGGGGCCGAAGCCTTCTCCCTCTCGCACGTGGAATGCGGCGTCGGACTGAAGCCATACAACACCTGGACCACGGGACGCAACAAGGCCCGATTGATAGAAGCCATGAACGACTCGCTGATGAAACTGCCGGGCTACTCCGTAGGATTCTCGCAGCCCATCATCGACATGGTGATGGATCAGATAGCCGGTGCGCACAGTGACCTTGCCCTGAAAATCTATGGGGAAGACATCACAGAAACCCGCCACATTGCCGACAGGATAGTAAACGTAGTCAAGCAGATTCCGGGTGCCACGGACGTTGCCGTAGACCAGGAACCGCCCCTGCCCCAGTTACAGATTGTAGCCGACCGCGACCGCATTGCCCAATACGGACTGAATGTCTCGGATGTAGCCGACCTGATAGAGCTTGCCATCGGTGGGAAAGCCATTTCGCAGATATTTGTAGGCAGCAAGTCCTACGACGTTATCTGCCGCTTCAGCGAGGAGACACGCAATACTCCGGAGAATATCGGCAACCTGATGCTGACCTCCGGTTCGGGCGCCAAGATACCTTTGAGCCAGGTAGCGGACATCAAGATGACGACCGGTGCCAGCACCATCTCCCGCGAGATGAACAAGCGGCATCTGACCATCCACATCAATTTGCGCGGCATCGACCTGACTTCATTCTTGCAGAAGGCCAACCGGATGATTGACGAGCAGGTGAAGTACGACCACGAAACAACGCATCTGAAGTGGGCGGGACAATTCGAGAATCAGCACCGCGCTTACAGCCGACTGGGAGTGGTGGTTCCGCTGGCGCTGGGCATCATGCTGGTGTTGCTGTTTGCAGCGCTGGGCAAGTTCCGTCAGGCGGCATTGCTGATGAGCGTCATTCCGTTGGCGCTCTTTGGCGGTATGCTGGCGCTGAATGTGCGGGGGATGACGCTGAATGTATCGTCTGCCGTGGGATTTATTGCACTGATCGGTGTGGCGATACAGAACGGAGTGATTATGATTTCGCACATCAACAACCTGCGCAGCCGTGGACGCGACTTGCGCGACTCGGTGATTACCGGTGTGAAGCATCGTTTCCGCCCCATCCTGATGACGGCCACGGTTGCCGTACTGGGATTGCTACCGGCATCGCTGAGCACAGGCATCGGTTCGGACGTGCAGCGCCCGCTGGCCACAGTGATTGTTTACGGATTGCTGTTTGCCACGGTGGTGACGTTGTACATCCTCCCCGCCATCTACTATCTGATAGAGAAAAGAATGGAAGATAAAAAACAAGACGCTGGAAAATGAAAAGATATAAGATAGCACTGTTACTTGTCGCCGCTGCCGCCTGCCCGATACAGGCGCAGACAGTGGCACCAATTACTTACAAGCAGTATATGCACAAGGTAAGTACGGACAACCTGGAATATGCCGCCGAGAAGATGAACGTGAGTGCCGCCCGTGCAGACGTGATCGCCGCCAAGGTGTTCGATGATCCGTCGCTCTCCTTCACCTACTCCAACAATGAGGACCATACGTTGCAGATGGGCCAGAGTTATGAACTGGGGCTGTCTCAGAACATCACGCTGGGCCGACGCGGGGCGGGCATCAAGCTGGCACGCAGTCAAAGTGAGTTGGCGGAAATCGTACTGGATGACTACTTCCGTAACTTACAGGCAGATGCCACCCTCGCCTACCTGGAAGTAATGAAGCAGAAGCAACTTTACGACATCAAGAAGAGTGCCTGGAGCAATATGTACGACCTTGCCAAGAGCGATAGCATCCGCCTGGCAGCGGGTAAGATAATGGAGATGGAAGCTGTTCAGAGCAAGTTGGAAGCGGACATTATGTACAACGACTTGTTGCAGGCAGGAACGGAGTTGGAGCAAGCCTATACACAGCTTTCTCCCTATATAGGGACAGCAGTGACCGACACCCTTTTCCACCCCGTAGAGGAATTGGAGCAGCCGGAAAAAGAGTTTATACTGGGCGATCTGATGCAGTCCGCCATCGAGCGCCGCACTGACTTGCGGGCAGCTCTGAAGAATACCGAAGTGGCACGCCGCGAGTTGACACTTGCCAAACGCGAGAAGCGTCCCGACGTGGAACTGTCCGTAGGATGGAGCCACAACACGAGGGTGCATAACGAAGAAGCCCCCGCACCGGCATTCGACGGAGTAAGTGCGGGCATCGCTATTCCGCTGAACTTCTCGTCCCTGAACCGGGGAGCAGTGAATGCAGCCCGGTTCCGTGCCAAGCAGGCAGAGTTGCAATACAACCAGATGTGCCTGCAAGTGCAACGCGAAGTGATGGAGGCTTATCAGCAGTTCCAATCACAAACGCAGCAGATAAAGCATTACGAACACGGCATCTTGCAGCAAGCGCAGACGGTACTCGATGGGAAGATATACAGCTACAACCGCGGTGAAGTGTCCCTGCTTGAGATTCTGAATGCACAGCGCACATACGACGATGTGCAGGCGCAATACATTGAGACACTGTTCAATTACAATGCGGCGCTGGTAGAGTTGGAACGCAGTTGCGGAATGCATCATCCATTGCCCTGAAACAGATGATGCGTTTGACCCGAACAGATGGTCTGTTTGCCCTTAACAGACCATCTGTTTTGCCCCAACGGATGATGCGTTTTGAAGAGAGAAAAAATACGTCCCGTAATGTTCCTGCTTTGAGAAGAAAAGAATACCTTTACCCGCAAATTCCATCTAACAAACAATAAACATTATTATAATATGCGTAAACTTATTATGACCGCATTCAGCCTTTTGCTTTTCCTCGTTTCGCTGAATGCCCAAACACCCGACCGGCATTACACTGTTATCGTTTCACTCGATGGCTTCCGCTGGGATTACCCCACGATGTACAAAACTCCCAATTTGGACCGGATGGGACAAGATGGCGTAAAAGCAGTGATGCTACCCTCTTTCCCTGCCTCTACTTTCCCGAACCATTACACCCTTGCTACGGGATTGGTGCCCGACCATAACGGTATCATCAACAATACCTTTTGGGATGCAGAGAACCACCGCCAATACTCGATGGGCGACTCCGCCAGCCGCTATAATCCCGATTACTACTTGGGCGAGCCCATTTGGGTGACTGCACAGAAACAAGGCCTGAAGACGGCAAATATGTACTGGGTAGGCTCCGACATCGCTATCAAAGGCACCTATCCCACGCATTACCGGATGTGGAATGCAAAGCCTTTCCTAACCTTCGAACAGCGGATAGACAGTGTTCTCACCTGGTTACAGAAGCCCGAAGCCGAACGCCCCCGGCTGGTAATGCTCTACTTTGAAGAGCCCGACGGAAGCGGACATCGCAACGGACCTGTCAGCAAAGAAACGGGTGCCGTGGTTCAGCACATGGACAGCTTGATGGGAGTGTTGCGGGCAAGAATAGAAAGTCTTCCTTTTGGCGCAGATATCAATCTGATTGTAACTTCAGATCACGGTATGGCCGAAATCAGTCCGGAACGTGTAGTGGATATGAACAAGTATTTAAAGCCTGAATGGTGTGAAGTAGTAGACGGACGTACACCGACTTCCATCTTTTCCAAAGCCGGCTATCGCGATTCCATCTACAATGCACTGAAAGATGTGGCCCACATCCACGTCTGGAAGAAAGAAGAGATTCCTGCCGAACTGAATTACGGTAGTAGCAGCCGTGTTGGCGACATAGTGGTTGCCCCCGAACTGGGCTGGCAGTTTACGGACGTGGCACGCAACAACAAGGGCGCCCACGGTTACTTCCCGCAAAGCCCCGAAATGCAGGTCATTTTCCGTGCCATCGGACCGGACTTCAAGAAGGGGTATACTTCCGAAGGCTTTGTCAATGTAGACATCTATCCCCTTCTCTCCTACCTTCTGCAAATCGTTCCGGAAAAGACGGATGGGAAGTTTGAACGGATAAAGGATATTCTGAAATAACTCTGTCACCTCTATTAAATAAGAAAGGTGTAGCCGATGAAATGTCGACTACACCTTTCTTATTTAATAGAGAATACTTATTTCTTCTTTTTCCAAAGCTTAGTCATATCCTCCAGCGTCTTGCCCTTCGTCTCAGGAACAAGCTTCCAAACGAAGATAGCCGCTACCACACAAATAATGCCATAGAGGGCATAAGCAAACATGTGTCCGAACTTATCTCCCATTTCTCCGAGTCGCATATTGTACATCGGCAGGAACGTGGACGAAACGATAAAGTTGAAAATCCATTGGAAAGCCACTGCAATGGCAACCGCCGTACCACGAATAGTGTTCGGGAAGATTTCGGCAATCAGTACCCAGCAGATCGGTCCCCAACTGAACATGAACGATGCACTGTAGACCATGATGCTGATAACGGATACCATAGGAGGAAGACCGCCCACGAGGTTGCACATAGCCACACCGAATGCTCCTATAGCCATACCGATGGAACCAGAAATGAGCAACGGTTTGCGGCCCCACTTCTCTACAGTGAACACAGCCAGCAAGGTGAACAGAATATTGATAACACCCATAAGTACTGTCTGTACCATCGGGTTACCCATGCCCATCGTCTCGAATATACGAGGAGCAAAATAAAGTACGGCATTGATACCTACAGCTTGCTGGAATACGCTCAGCATGATGCCGATGAAGATAACCATCCATCCGTAAGTGAAGAGGCGTTCTGTCTTTTCTTCGGCAGTTTCCTTGATTTCTGCCAGGATAACCTTGGCCTGAGCCAGACCGTTGATACGGCTCAATACGCTCAGTGCCTTCTCGTCCTTGCCGGACATGGCGAGGTAACGCGGCGTTTCGGGCACAAACAAGACTAATATAGTGAACAGACCTGCGGGCACAGCCTCACTGGCAAACATCAAGCGCCAACCGGTTTCGATAGTCCAGGAAGCAGCTTCCGGATTCATAATCTGATTGACTCCGTTCACCAGGTCGATTACCGGATTGGCATGGCTGCCCAGGATCATGAAGTTCACGAAGTAAACCACCAACTGACCGAAGATAATGGCAAACTGATTCCACGAAACCAGTGTTCCGCGGATATTACTCGGGGCGATCTCGGCAATATACATCGGACAGATGGCAGATGCCAAGCCTACACCGATACCGCCCAATACGCGATAAAGATTGAATGCAACTAATAATGAATAGGAAGGAACGCCATGCTCAAAGAACAGGAACTCGGGGTTGTATGAACCCAGTGCCGACAGGAAAAACATGATACCTGCCATAAAAAGAGAATTTTTACGCCCCAGTCTGGAAGCAAAGAATCCTGAAATAGCACTACCCAGGATACATCCGATCAGTGCGCTGGAAGAGGTAATGCCATGCATCGCGTCCGTATATTGAAAGTCGGCTCCCATGAAGAATGCCTGGAGACCTTTCTCCGCACCGGAAATCACTGCCGTGTCGTATCCGAACAGCAAGCCACCGATAACGGCCACAAGCACGATGGAGAAGAGGTAGACTCTGCTACCTTTTTCTGTATAATTCATGATAATATAAGATTAAGAGGATTAATAAGTGCGGTAAAGTGGTAAGGGTGATAAGGTGCTAAAGTAATATTACTCCATCACCCTATCACTTTATCACCCCATCACCTTTTTATGTTAGCAATACATGTTAACGATTGCCTCGTACAATTCTTGCTTGCCACTGGTTTGTTTCGGTTCGCCGTTGGCTTTTGCGTATGCCACAACGTCTTCCAGGGTCAGCTTGCCTTCTTCGAATTCTTTGCCCTTGCCGCTGTCGAAGGAAGCGTAGCGGTCGGCGAGCATCTTTTTGTAAGGAGATTCTTCCAACAACTTGGCTGCGCTTTCCAAAGCACGTGCCATAGCATCCATACCTGCAATGTGAGCGATGAAGATGTCTTCCAAGTCAGTAGAGTTACGACGGGTCTTGGCGTCGAAGTTGGTACCACCATTGCCCAAACCACCGTTACGGATGATTTGCATCATAGCCTGGGTCAGTTCGTAGTTGTCGATAGGGAATTGGTCGGTATCCCAGCCATTCTGATAGTCACCGCGATTGGCATCGATAGAACCCAGCATACCGTTGTCTACAGCTACAGCCAGTTCGTGTTCGAAGGTGTGGCCTGCGAGGGTAGCATGGTTTACTTCGATGTTTACCTTGAAGTCCTTGTCCAAGCCGTGAGCTTTCAGGAAGCCGATAACGGTTTCGGTATCTACGTCATATTGATGTTTGGTCGGTTCCATCGGTTTCGGTTCGATGAGGAATGTGCCTTTGAAGCCACGTGCACGGGCATAGTCGCGGGCGATGGTCAGCATCTGTGCCAGATGGTCTTTTTCACGCTTCTGGTCAGTGTTCAGCAAAGACATATAGCCTTCGCGGCCACCCCAGAATACGTAGTTCGTGCCACCCAGTTCGATGGTTGCATCGATAGCGTTCTTGATTTGAACGGCAGCGCGTGCCACTACGTCGAAATCGGGATTGGTTGCAGCACCGTTCATGTAGCGTGCATGACCGAATACGTTGGCAGTACCCCACAACAGTTTGATACCGGTTTCAGCTTGTTTTTGTTTGGCGTATGCTACGATCGCTTTCAGGTTAGCTTCATATTCTTCGATGGTATCGGCTTCGTTGCAAAGGTCTACATCGTGGAAGCAGTAGTATTCGATACCCATCTTCTGCATGAATTCAAAGCCGGCATCCATCTTGTTCTTGGCTGCCTGCAGTGCATCGGCATCACCGTTCCAGGGGAATTGCTTGGTACCGCCACCAAACTGGTCGCCACCTTCTGCACAGAGTGTATGCCACCATGCCATGGCAAACTTCAACCAGTCCTTCATCTTCTTACCCATGATAACCTTCTCGGCATCGTAGTAACGATATGCCATCGGGTTCATACTCTCTTTACCTTCGAATTTAATCTTTCCTATTCCGGGAAAATACTCTTTTGTTGCCATAATCTTAATTTATTTTTAAAGGGTTAATTATTAATGTTTATCTTATTTCGCCATTGATTTCTCCAAACGATGCTTCCAGCGTGCATACGCATCGGCATATTCCTGACGCTTCGCCTGGTTAGGTTCAATGACATCCAGCTTTTCGAGTGTTGCAAACGCTTCGTTGTTGTCTTTGTAGATACCTGCACCGATGCCGGCACCTTTGGCAGCGCCCACCGATCCGTCGGTGTCATACAGTTCGATGACTGCTCCGGTAACCCCTGCCAGCGTATCGCGGAAGATGGAACTGAGGAACATATTGGCATGTCCTGCATGGATTTTCTGTACGGGAATACCCATACCTTCCATAATGTCTATACCATATTTGAACGAGAACACGATGCCCTCTTGCGCTGCACGGACAATGTGCTGCTTGCCGTGCAGGTTAAAGTTCAAGCCACGGATGGAGCAGTTGATTTCTTTATTTTCGAGCATGCGCTCCGCACCGTTGCCGAAGGGCAGGATGCTGATGCCTGCACTGCCGATAGGAGCTTGCGATGCCAGTACATTCATTTCGTTGTAAGAGATGCCTTCGGGAGCGATGGTACGTTTCACCCATGAGTTAAGAATACCTGTACCGTTGATGCACAAGAGAACACCCAGGCGTGTCTGTTCGTCCGTATGATTGACGTGGGCAAATGTGTTGACACGCGATTTCGGATCGTAGTTCACTTCACCGTTCACACCGTAGACCACACCGGAAGTTCCTGCCGTAGAGGCAATTTCACCCGGATTGAATACATTCAGTGACAAGGCATTGTTCGGTTGGTCGCCGGCACGGTAAGTAATCGGGGTGTCTTCTTTCAGTCCCAGTTCTTTTGCAGCAGCAGCATTTACGCGGCCTTGCTCGGAGAAGGTCGGCTTGATATCGGCAATCAGGGAATGGTCGAAACCGTAGTAATCCATCAGGAAGTCGGCTACACGATTGTTCTTGAAGTCCCAGAACATGCCTTCGGAAAGACCGGAAACCGTTGTGCAGATATCACCGCTCAACTTCATGGCGATATAATCACCCGGAAGCATGATCTTATAGATTTTCTCAAAGATTGCCGGTTCGTTCTCCTTAATCCATGCCAGTTTGGAAGCGGTAAAGTTACCCGGAGAGTTCAGCAGGTGTGAAAGACAATGCTTCTCGCCCAGCGTTTCGAATGCTTTCTGTCCGTAAGGAACAGCACGCGAGTCGCACCAGATGATAGAAGGACGCAGTACATTCTGATCCTTATCTACACATACCAGCCCGTGCATCTGATAAGAGATACCGATTGCCTTGATTTCGGCCGCGTTAGCACCCGACTCGGCCATGACAGCTTGTGTGGCCAGTTTCAAGTTCTCCCACCAGGTTTCGGGATTCTGTTCCGCCCACCCCGGTTTTACGGCGATGATAGCCGCTTCTGTCTTCGGAAAGAAAGCAGACGATACGCACTTACCGCTTTCTGCGTTTACCAAACTCGCTTTGACGGACGAGCTTCCGATGTCATAACCTAATAGATACATGGTTCAATTTATGATTTTTGATTTATGATTTATTTTATTCTAATCTTCTCAGCGTCTCACCTTATTATATATCTTCTTGTCGAAGCGATAATAGCGTGCTGCCCGGTGGGCTACGCCCTGCTGCTTTTCTTCCAGTGGAACGACGTACTCCATAAGGGCTATTTTCTTATGGAAGTTGCGCACATCGTACTGCTTTCCGTACACCAGTTCGTACAATGTACGCAATTGTGCAGCGGTGAACTTGCGCGGCAGCAAATCGAATAAGGACGAAGGATTGAACTCTACGTACTGACGGACGTAAGTCATAGCCTCCTTTATTATCAGGTTGTGGTCGAATGCCAACGTCTTGATGTCCGGCATAGCCACCCAGCTGGCCTGATAATCGTCCAGGTCGCGGTTTAACGCCCGGTCTATCTTTACCAATGAAAGATAGGCTATGGTGACAATACGTTCTACCTTGGACTGCATGGCACGCTCCAACCAATGAACGTCTTTGGGGTCCTTCGTACGGTTCTTGGAACCGAATGCCTTGAATTGCATCAGATTCACATTCTTCAATCCCGTCAATTCATTCAGCACCCTTTTGGCTGCTTCGTCCAGGTCCTCGTCCATATAAATCAAACTTCCGGGAAGTTTCATATCATGGAAGATTTCTCCTTTCTCCTCGCCCGCACGTCTGATCAACAGAACCTTCAGTTGTTCTCCATCAAAGCCAATCACAACACAGTCTACAGAGATGTGATTGTTTGCCAACGGCATTGTTTGTTCCATGTTTTGCATAATATACTTGTTTAAGCGCTGCAAATATAAAGAGGTTTTTCTAATATGCAATATAGAAAAAGAATATTTTTACTATGTTATAAAGCATTATTTTTCAAACAAATACATATCATACATTGTACAATATCACTTTTGTATGTTATCGTATAAAATACAATATGTAATTTAATGATGGGAAAGAAAGTAGTAATTGTATCAGATACGATAACTATAAAGTGCCTAATTTTTAAGGAATTCAGTTTGCAGTGGTCCGTAATGCGAACCCGGTTCATATTGTATTCCTGATATGCATGAGAAGAGCCTATTGCACAAAAAACGTGCATTTGTGCGGTGAATATCAGAAAAACCTCTACCTTTGCACCACTTTTTATTTAAACACTAAAAACAAATAAAGATGAAAGCATTTGTATTTCCGGGTCAAGGTGCCCAATTCGTAGGAATGGGAAAAGACTTGTACGAAAGTTCGGCTTTAGCCAAAGAGCTTTTTGAGAAGGCAAATGATATCCTTGGATATCGCATTACAGATATTATGTTCAACGGTACGGACGAAGACCTGCGCCAGACTAAGGTTACCCAGCCTGCCGTATTCCTTCACTCCGTTATCTCTGCGCTGTGCATGGGTGATGACTTCAAACCTGAAATGACTGCCGGTCACTCATTGGGCGAATTCTCTGCATTGGTTGCTGCCGGTGCACTGAGCTTTGAAGATGGCTTGAAGTTGGTTTATGCCCGTGCCATGGCTATGCAGAAGGCTTGCGAAGCACAACCCTCTACAATGGCTGCTATCATCGCCCTGCCGGATGAAAAAGTAGAAGAAATCTGTGCACAAGTAAGTGCAGAAGGCGATGTTTGTGTAGCTGCCAACTATAACTGCCCGGGACAAATCGTTATTTCCGGTTCTATCGAAGGCATCAACAAGGCTTGCGAACTGATGAAAGCTGCCGGAGCCAAACGTGCTTTGCCTCTGAAAGTAGGCGGTGCATTCCACTCTCCGCTGATGAATCCTGCCAAGGTAGAACTCGAAGCAGCTATCAATGCTACGGAAATCCACACGCCGAAGTGTCCTGTTTATCAGAATGTGGACGCTCTTCCCCATACCGATCCTGCAGAAATCAAGAAGAACCTCGTTGCCCAGCTGACGGCTTCAGTACGCTGGACTCAGACTGTAAAGAACATGGTTGCCGATGGTGCTACCGACTTTACCGAATGTGGTCCCGGTGCAGTGCTGCAAGGCTTGGTAAAGAAGATTGCACCGGCAGAAGTATCTGCTCACGGCATTGCATAATCTTTGACTAAAGATAATCACCTGAAAGGTTGTATCAAAATGATAGCGAAAGCATTATTTTGATATAACCTTTTTCTTTAATTTATCTGCGTATAAAATAAAAACACACTCTTTTGTTTGTTATTTCTTATTTTCCCTTACCTTTGTCACCGTAAAGACAAAGGGGTGCCCTCTACGGGCTGAGATCATACCCTCGAACCTGATGCAGTTAGTACTGCCGTAGGAATTGGATATTGTTTTCTTCACTAAGTTTGCCGCATCGGCGCTTCTTTGTATTTACTTCTCATTGTTTTATCTTAAAAAACAGAAAGATGAAAGTATCAGTCAACAACAAAGAAGTGGAAACCTACTCTACCACCCTTTTACAACTTGCAGAAGAATTGTCCCTGCCACTCGTGGGCGTTGCCATCGCTGTAAACAACAGTATGGTTCCGCGTGCAAAGTGGGGCGATTATGCCCTGACTTCGGGAATGTCCATTGTTATTATTAAAGCGGCATGCGGAGGATAAAGCATGGCACAGGTTCAGTTTATCACCCATTATACGGATAAGTATTCGTATCTGGATTCTGTAGTCATAGCCCTCGAAGGAGGATGCCGGTGGATTCAGTTGCGAATGAAAGATGCATCCATAGAGGAAATAGAATCCATGGCACTGAATGTATACACCCTTTGCCGCGCATACAAGGCTACCTTTATCATCGATGACCACGTGGAGCTTGTACGGCGGGTGCATGCCGACGGGGTACATCTGGGAAAGACAGATATGCCCGTGGCCGATGCACGCCGCCTGCTTGGCAAGAAGTATCTGATAGGCGGCACAGCCAATACCTTCGAAGATGTGCGGATGCACTACGAGGCAGGTGCCGATTACATAGGATGCGGCCCTTTCCGCTACACCACTACAAAGAAGAATCTCAGCCCGATTTTGGGACTGGAAGGATACGAACGTATCGTCCGGCAGATGCAGGAAGCGGATATACACCTTCCGATAGTGGCTATTGGCGGAATCACGGTAGAAGACATTCCGAAGATTATTCAGACCGGCGTAAGTGGCATAGCTCTCTCCGGCACAGTACTGCGGGCAGATAATCCGGTGAGTGAGATGCGAAGAGTTATAAATCAAATGAAATAATAATATACAATGGAAAAATTAGTCATTGCGGGACGTGAGTTCAACTCCCGCTTGTTCCTGGGAACGGGAAAGTTCAATTCTAATGAAGCGATGGAGCAGTCCATCCTGGCCTCCGGAACGGAGATGGTGACGGTAGCGATGAAGCGCATCGAACTGGATAATAAAGAAGACGATATGTTGGTGCATATCCGCCATCCGCACATCCAGCTCTTGCCGAATACTTCGGGCGTGCGCAATGCCGAAGAAGCTGTCTTTGCCGCACAAATGGCACGCGAGGCTTTCGGCACAAACTGGCTGAAGCTGGAAATACATCCCGATCCCCGTTACTTGTTGCCGGATTCCGTTGAGACATTGAAGGCCACGGAAGAGCTTGTAAAACTGGGCTTTGTCGTACTTCCCTACTGTCAAGCCGATCCTACGCTGTGCAAACGCCTCGAAGAAGCCGGTGCAGCTACCGTCATGCCGTTGGGTGCACCTATCGGTACGAACAAGGGATTGCAAACCCGCGATTTCCTGCGGATTATCATCGAACAAGCCAATATCCCCGTTGTGGTAGATGCCGGCATCGGTGCCCCGAGCCATGCAGCGGAAGCGATGGAGATGGGAGCTTCGGCATGCTTGGTGAATACGGCAATAGCCGTAGCCGGCGATCCCGTAGCCATGGCTGTTGCCTTCAGGCAAGCGGTAGAAGCAGGACGCATGGCATACGAAGCTGGTTTGGGTATGCAGGCAGATAGTTTTGTGGCAGAAGCAAGTTCTCCGCTGACGGCGTTTCTCAATGAATAGAGGAGCGCTATAGGCTGTTTTGAATGATTTCAGAAATCATTGCTCTAATGACTTCTGAAATGATTGCTGCAATGATTTCTGAAATCATTCGAATAATGAGATAAAAGGAAAAACAGAAATGAAATTGCACTAAACTCTCCGTTACCTATTAACAATCAGAATTTAGAATAAAGAACTGAAATATGAATCAAAAGATAAAATTCCCCCGTTCCCAGAAAGTATATCTGCCGGGGACACTGCATCCCGAATTGCGCGTGGCTATGCGTAAAGTAGAGCAAGTGCCCAGCACCAACTTCATCAATGGAGAAAAGGTTATCACTCCCAACCCGGAGATTTACATTTATGATACCAGTGGTCCGTTCAGTGACCCGGATATAGAGATCGATCTGGAGAAAGGACTTCCCCGCCTGCGCGAACCTTGGATATTGCGTCGCGACGATGTGGAGCAACTGCCCGAAATCACTTCCGAATACGGCCGCATGCGTCGTGACGATAAGTCCCTCGACCCGCTGCGTTTCGAGCATATCACTCTGCCTTACCGGGCTAAGCAGGGAAAGCATATCACCCAAATGGCCTATGCCAAGCAAGGCATCATCACCCCCGAAATGGAGTACGTCTCCATCCGCGAAAACATGAATTGTGCCGAGCTGGGCATAGAAACTCATATTACCCCCGAGTTTGTCCGCCAAGAGATAGCCGCAGGCCGTGCCGTACTGCCTGCCAACATCAACCACCCCGAAGCCGAACCGATGATTATCGGCCGTAACTTCCTCGTGAAGATCAACACCAACATCGGCAACTCCGCCACCACCTCGAGCATTGACGAAGAAGTGGAAAAAGCCGTGTGGAGCTGCAAGTGGGGCGGCGACACGCTGATGGATCTTTCTACCGGAGAGAACATCCACGAGACGCGCGAATGGATTATCCGCAATTGCCCTGTCCCCGTAGGCACCGTCCCCATCTACCAGGCATTGGAGAAGGTGGACGGAAAGGTGGAAGACCTTACTTGGGAGATATACCGCGACACCCTGATAGAGCAGTGCGAGCAAGGCGTGGATTACTTCACCATCCATGCCGGCATCCGCCGGCACAACGTGCACTTGGCAGACGACCGTCTGTGCGGCATCGTGAGCCGTGGCGGCAGCATCATGAGCAAGTGGTGTCTGATGCACGACCGCGAAAGTTTCTTGTACGAGCATTTCGATGATATCTGCGATATATTGGCACAATACGATGTAGCCGTCTCCCTGGGCGACGGTCTGCGTCCCGGCTCTACGCACGATGCCAACGACAAAGCCCAGTTTGCCGAACTCGATACGATGGGTGAACTCGTGCTGCGTGCCTGGGACAAGAACGTGCAGGCGTTCATCGAAGGTCCCGGACACGTACCTATGCACAAAATCAAGGAAAATATGGAACGACAGATTGAGAAATGCCACGATGCCCCTTTCTATACTCTTGGCCCGTTGGTGACGGACATTGCTCCGGGCTACGATCACATCACCTCTGCCATCGGTGCCGCACAAATCGGGTGGCTGGGCACGGCAATGCTATGCTACGTCACGCCGAAGGAGCACCTTGGTTTGCCGGACAAGGAGGATGTGCGCGTAGGCGTCATCACCTACAAGATAGCCGCCCATGCCGCCGACCTTGCCAAAGGCCATCCCGGTGCACAGGTTCGTGACAACGCTTTGAGCAAGGCTCGCTACGAGTTCCGCTGGAAAGACCAGTTCGACCTCTCCCTCGACCCCGAACGTGCACTGAGCTATTTCCGTGCCGGACATCATACGGACGGAGAGTATTGCACGATGTGCGGACCGAACTTCTGTGCAATGCGGTTATCAAGAGAGCTTAATTCAGTGAAAAATGAATAATGAAAACTCAACTTTTCATTATCAACTATAAACTAAACAACATGTTTTCAGACGAATTAGAACAAATATCCTGGGAGGAAACCACGGAGCGCATCCATGCTAAGACCGATGCCGACGTGCGCCGTGCCCTCTCCCGCGAGCGTTGTGATGTAGAAGACTTCATGGCGCTCATCTCCCCTGCCGCCATCCCCTACTTGGAGACGATGGCGCGCTTGAGCAAGAAGTACACCGAGGAACGCTTCGGTAAGACTATCTCTATGTTTGTACCTCTGTACATCACGAACTCTTGCACCAACTCCTGCGTGTATTGCGGTTTCCACATCAGCAACCCCATGCCGCGTACCATCCTGACGGAAGAAGAAATTGTAAATGAATACAAAGCCATCAAGCGCCTGGCCCCCTTCGAAAACCTGCTGCTGGTGACGGGAGAGAATCCTGCCAAAGCCGGTGTTCCTTACATTGCCCGTGCACTGGACTTGGCAAAGCCTTATTTCAGCAATCTGAAGATCGAGGTAATGCCCCTGAAAGCCGAAGAGTATGCCGAACTGAAAGAGCATGGCATGAACGGTGTCATCTGTTTTCAGGAAACCTACCACAAGGCGAATTACAATATTTATCACCCCCGCGGCATGAAGTCCAGGTTCGAGTGGCGTGTCAACGGTTTCGACCGCATGGGACAGGCCGGTGTGCATTCCATCGGCATGGGTGTACTCATCGGTCTGGAAAAAGAATGGCGGACGGACATTACGATGATGGCTCACCACCTGCGCTACCTGCAGAAGCATTATTGGAAGACAAAGTACAGCGTCAACTTCCCGCGTATGCGCCCATCGGAGAATGGTGGCTTCCAGCCCAACGTCATCATGAACGACCGCGAACTGGCACAAGTCACTTTCGCCATGCGCATCTTCGACCACGATGTGGATATCTCCTACTCCACCCGCGAACCTGCCTCCATACGCGACCACATGGCTACGCTCGGCGTAACCACTATGAGCGCCGAAAGCAAAACGGAACCGGGCGGGTATTACAGTTATCCACAGACGCTGGAACAGTTTCATGTAAGTGATGAGCGCAAGGCGGTGGAAGTAAATGCTGCGTTGAAGCGCTTGGGACGCGAGCCGGTGTGGAAAGATTGGGATGCAAGTTTTGATTTAAAGCATTATGCAGGAAGACAATGAACAGATACAATCGTCAACTCTCCCTTCCCGAAATAGGAGAAGAAGGACAACAGAAACTGCACGATGCCAAAGTGCTGATAGTGGGTGTAGGAGGACTCAGTTCTCCTATCGCCCTCTACCTGGCCGGTGCCGGTATAGGCACGTTGGGACTTGTAGATGATGATACCGTCAGCATCAGCAATCTGCAACGCCAAGTACTATACACCGAGGTAGAAGTTGGGCAACCCAAAGTGCACTGTGCTGCCCGGCGACTGCGAGCGCTGAACAGCGAGATTAACGTGCAAGCCTATCCTTTCCGTCTCAATAGCGAAAACATTTCCGACGTAATAAAGGAGTATGATATCATTGTAGACGGCTGCGATAACTTCGCCACCCGCTACCTACTCAGCGACACGTGCAGTGCACTTAGCAAACCTTATGTCTACGGTGCTATCCAAGGCTTCGAGGGCCAAGTCTCCGTCTTCGGTTGCGGTGAACGCCCCAAGACCTATCGTGATCTTTATCCCGACGAGGCAGAAACACTCCGCATGCCCCCTCCCGACAAATCAGTGATCGGGGTCACCCCTGCTATCGTAGGCAGCGTGGAAGCAAACGAAACCCTGAAACTGGTCTGTGGCTACGGCGAACCATTAACAGGGAAACTCTGGACGATTGATTTAAGGACGATGCAATCGTATATCCTTTCTTTCTAAATAATATTATTCTACCGAATGAATTCATCTTATCACAAATAGATTATGAAACTGATAGTCATCACCACCCCTCAGTTCTTCGAAGGCGAAGCCGCGGCCATCACCTCCCTCTTCCGTGCCGGACTCGAAATCCTTCACCTCCGCAAGCCGGGAGCTTCTGCTGAAGAACTGTCTCACTTGCTCCGCCAACTACCTGCCGAATATCTGTCCCGCATCGTTACCCACGAACATTTCCAGCTGGTATCCGCTTTTGGTCTGAAAGGCATTCACCTGAACGGGCGCAATCCGCATGCTTCTAACGATTACCAAGGACACATCAGTTGCTCCTGCCACTACCTCAGCGAAGTGATGGAGCACAAGCCTGCCTGCAATTACGTCTTTCTCAGTCCCATCTACGACAGTATTTCCAAAGAAGGCTATCCCTCCGCCCATTCCCGCGAGAGCCTGCAACAAGCCCGGCAAGCCGGTATCATCGACTCCCGTGTCATTGCCTTGGGCGGTATCTCTTCCCGGCATCTTCCGGAAGTCAAAGCCCTCGGCTTCGGCGGTGCCGCCCTCTTAGGAGACATCTGGCAGTGCTCCGAAAGCGACCTCATCCCCCACTTCCGGCAACTCCAAGCCCTCACCTCCCCCCTCTAACTTTTCATTATTAATTATTCATTATTTATGCCTCCCATCATCCTCTCCATTGCCGGTTCCGACTGTTCCGGCGGTGCCGGCATCCAAGCCGACATCAAGACTATATCCGCCTTAGGTGGCTACGCCGCCTCTGTCATTACTGCTGTCACTGCACAGAACACGCTGGGCGTACAAGCCGTGCATCCCCTCCCTGCCGACATAGTCCGCACCCAGATAGCCTCTGTCATGGACGACCTGCAACCTGCCGCCATAAAAATAGGCATGGTCCACAATGCCGACATCGTACATACGATTGCAGAATGCCTGCAAAAATATCGTCCCGAATTCATCGTCTACGACCCCGTAATGATTTCTACCAGCGGGCGACGGTTGATGACGGAAGAAACTATTCTTGCCATCAAGGAAGAACTCTTCCCTCTATGCACATTAATAACCCCCAATCTGAGCGAAGCTACCCTGCTGAGCGAACAGAATATCGCCACCATTACAGATATGGAGCAAGCCGCCCAAGAGTTGTCCCGCCGATATCATACTTCCATCCTCATAAAAGGCGGACATCTATCGGGAAACGAAATGTGCGATGTGCTTTTCAACCATTTTTCCCTGCAAAACACAGCTTCGTTATCGAACTGTACATTCCATACTTCTCCCAAGATAGAAAGTACAAACCTGCACGGCACCGGTTGTACCCTTTCCTCTGCCATCGCCACCTTCCTGGCTTATGGCCACAATCTTGACGAAGCCATCCGACGAGCTAAAGCATACATCAGCACAGCCATCAGTAACGGAAGTAATTTGAGAATAGGACACGGAAACGGACCTTTGTGGCATTTCTCTCAATAAGAGATACACAATATCTTGCGAAAAGATGCTATTTTTGCACAAAGTATGAATTGAAACAAATATGTCTAACTCAAATATACCAGTAAAAATCATGAGATACAAATCCTCTCCCCTCCTATTGCTTTTATGCCTCTGCACAGCATGCAACAACAGCAAAGCCAAAAGTAGTATACAGGCAGTAGAAACTCCTGCCGATACCATCACCACATTTGTCCTGCCATCCATTCCCCCTATGCTGAATACTCCCGAACTGCGTGCCGACTACCTGGTGCGGCATTACTGGGAAAACATAAACTTTGCCGACAGCAACTATGTGCACCATCCGGAAATCACGGAACAGGCTTGGGTAGATTACATCGACATACTGAAACTTGTTCCGGCAAAGACTGCCGAAACTGCCATAAAGGAGATGTTTGCCAAAGCGGAAAAAGAAAAAGTCTGTTATCTCTATATGGCGGAACTGGCAGACAAGTATCTGTACGATCCCAACTCCCCAATGCGCAACGAGGAACTGTACATCTCCGTACTGGATGCCCTTATCGCCTCTCCCATTCTGGATGATACTGAAAAGATACGTCCGCAAGCACGCCGCGAACTGGCACAGAAAAACCGCATAGGAACGCAAGCTCTCGACTTCACTTACACGCTATCCTCCGGAAAACAAAGTACACTATATGCCTTGAATGCTCCCTACACATTACTGTTCATCAACAACCCCGGCTGCCATGCCTGCGCAGAAACAATCGAAGCTATGAAACATGCTCCTGCCATCAACCGTGCCATCTCGGACAATAAACTGAAAATACTCTCCCTTTACCCTGACGAGGAACTGGATGAATGGAAAAGACACCTCTCCGACTTTCCTGCCGAATGGATCAACGGCTACGATGCCAAGCAGGTCATCAAAGAAAAGAACCTGTACGACCTAAAAGCTATCCCTACCCTTTACCTGCTGGATAAAGACAAAAAGGTATTACTGAAAGATGTTACAGCCACAGAGATTGACCAATATCTTTTGAAGTAGCGAACAAAAAAATAAGCCCTGTCTCTCGACAGGGCTTATTCACAACACAAACACAAAATAAAACACGACAAAACTACTATGCAATCTTACCTGTCTATGCCGGGGAGGCATAAGTACCATATTACGGATATTCACATATACATAAACAGCGTCAGGCTGATTTGCAATTTATAAACAAATGCGGGGAGGCATTTGTTTATTTCCTATTTGTTAAAAAACACAAATTCATTTGTTATTGAATGCCTCTCTCACGAAGCTTCAACTGCCACTTCCATGCAGAAAGCAGTGTTTCTTCAATGCTGGTTTCAGCTTTCCAACCCAATTCATTGTTTGCCAATTCAGGGTTAGCCCATACCTTTTCGATATCACCGGCACGACGACCTACAATCTGATAGTTCAGCTTCACACCTGTAGCTTTTTCAAAAGCACTGATCAACTCCAAAACGGAAAGACCACGACCCGTACCGATGTTGAAGACTTCTACTTTTTCTTTCTGTTTCTTCTCCAGAATACGGTTGATAGCAACTACGTGCGCTTTCGCCAGATCGACTACATTAATGAAGTCGCGGATACAAGAACCGTCGGGCGTATCATAATCATCACCAAAGACACTCAGTTTCTCACGGATACCGATTGCAGTCTGAGTGAGGTATGGTATAAGGTTCTGCGGTACACCGTTAGGCAACTCACCCAGCAATGCAGTGGGATGTGCGCCAATCGGATTGAAGTAACGCAATAAGATGGCATTTATCGGAGCACCGGAAGCAACTGTATCACGAACGATTTCTTCGTTGATCTGCTTCGTGTTTCCATAAGGTGATTCCGCCTTCTTGATAGGAGCTTGCTCCGTTACCGGAAGTTCGTCCGGCTGACCGTATACGGTACAAGAAGATGAGAATACAATTCCCTCTACTCCATGCTTCGGCATCAATTCAAGTAAGTTGATCAGTGAAACCAGATTGTTACGATAGTAAAGCAACGGTTTCTGAACCGACTCACCTACAGCTTTGCTCGCTGCAAAGTGAATGATAGCTTTAATGCCTTCATATTTGGTAAACACAGCGTCAAGACCGGCAAAATCCAAGCAATCTATTTTCTCGAAAGCAGGACGGATGCCAGATACTTTTTCAATGTTATCTACAACGTCTGCGCTGGAGTTTGACAAATTATCAATAATAACAACTTCATAACCTGCGTTTTGAAGTTCGACTACTGTATGAGAACCTATATAGCCGGTTCCGCCAGTAACTAAGATTTTCTCTTTCATGTTAAAAATATAGACAATTTAGCTTTTAGGTTATCAATACGCTACAAATGTAAGGAAATAAATTAAGAAAAACAGAAAAAGGGAATAAAAATTAGCTTATTCCCTTTCACTTTTTTTTTGGAGCTTTTCCTTATTTAGATTTTCACTACCCCTGAGAAGCCCATGAATGCCATAGCAAGCAGGCCGGCAGTAATCAGAGCGATCGGAGTTCCGCGCATACCTTTCGGGATGTTAACCAGGCTCATTTGCTCGCGCAAGCCGGCAAACAGAGTCAATGCCAGACCAAAACCAATAGCAGTAGAGAATGCGTAAACAACTCCCGTCAGCAAATCATAATCTTTCTGGATGACAAGGATAGCCACACCGAGAATACAACAGTTGGTAGTAATCAACGGCAGGAATACACCTAAAGCCTGATATAAAGAAGGAGAAACTTTCTTCAGAACGATTTCTACCATCTGCACCAGAGCAGCAATCACCAGAATGAAGGTAATAGTCTGCAAGTAACCCAAGTCGAAAGCATCGAGCACGAACTTCTGTATGAGGAACGTCACAATAGTAGCGATGGTAAGTACGAATGCCACTGCAGCAGACATACCCAACGCCGTCTCCACTTTCTTGGAAACCCCAAGGAACGGACAGATTCCCAAGAATTGCGACAATACGATGTTGTTTACAAAGATTGCCGAGATAAATATCAATATATATTCCATAGTTTACAAATTATGCTTTCTTGAAGCTGTTAATCAAAGCAATGAGGTAACCCAAAGCGATAAATGCACCCGGGGCGAGGACGAAGACCAACATACCGTATTCTTCGGGAAGAATCGTCAGATTGAAGATTTTGCCTGTTCCCAGGAATTCGCGTACAGCACCCAGCAGTGTCAAGGCGATAGTAAAACCTAAGCCCATGCCCAGACCGTCAAAGAAAGAGGAAATCGGACTGTTCTTAGCAGCAAATGCCTCGGCACGCCCCAGCACGATACAGTTTACAACAATCAACGGAATGAACAGTCCCAACGTAGCATACAGCGAAGGTACATAAGCCTGCATCACCATCTGCAACAGCGTTACGAACGATGCAATCACCACGATGAACGAAGGAATACGCACCATATCAGGAATCAAGTTCTTAATAGCAGAGATCACTACATTAGAACAAATCAACACAAACATCGTAGCCAATCCCATCCCCATACCGTTGACAGCAGAAGAAGTGGTACCCAATGTAGGACACATACCAAGCAGAAGCACAAATGTAGGATTCTCTTTGATAATCCCATTCATCATAACTTTAAAATTATTCATATCTTCTACTCCTTTCTTAATTAACACTGAGTGTATCCGCAGCTTCGGCAGCTGTGGCATCAGCAGGTTGTTCAACAATCTTTTGAGAAGCGCCCGTATTGCCGTCGGAAGTTTCCTGACCGGCATAAGCGGCATAAGCTGCATTCACAGCATTCAAAAAAGCACGTGAAGTAATGGTAGAAGCAGTAATGGCATCTACCTGACCGCCATCCTTACTTACTGTCAAAGCAGCTTCACCCGGATTCATACCCGTAATGTCGCCCTTACTACCTTTCTTAAACCAATCGGCAGCTTTGGAGCCCAATCCCGGAGTCTCAGCATGAGACAACAGGGAATAATCTATAATCTTGCCATTGGCATCGAAGCCTACCAGCACCTTCAGTTCACCGCCAAAACCCATTGAAGTAGCTTCTACGGCTGCACCGATATACTCACCGCCTTTGGTAGCAGGATATACGGAATACTCGATACCGTTCACCTCCTGCACCTTCTTTTCTGCAATCGGGTCGTTATCGAAGCCCGGAACCACCGCACTGACGGCATCGCTCAATGTCTTGGCATTGGCTTGCGCAATGGGTTCCTTCGTCAGTTCATTCACAAAAGCCAGCAATGCTACGGAGATAGCCGTGACTCCCGTAAGCACCAGCAACATATTCTTTAAGGATGATTCTAACTTTTTCATTTCTTCTTCGCTACCTCCCCAAAGCGTTTAGGTTTGACATACGTATTAATCAGCGGAGTGAACGCATTCATTATCAGAATAGCGAACGACATACCTTCGGGATATGCACCGAACAGACGGATAACCACCGTCAGGATACCGATGCAGACACCATAGATCAGCATACCTCGATGACTCATCGGAGAAGTAACATAATCCGTAGCCATGAAGATGGCGCCCAGCATCAGACCACCGGAAAGCAACTGTACCACCGGAGATACATAAAGTGCCGGATTAACCAGATACATGATGCCGGAGAATATAAACACTGTAGCCAAGATGGATACAGGAACATGCCAGGTAATAATCTTCTTCCATAACATATAAGCCAGTCCCAGCAGCAGAGCCAGTGCGCTGACTTCACCAAGACATCCGCCGTTGTTGCCTATCAACAAGTCGAAGGCTCCCGGAAGGTCACTCAGCGACACACCCGGAGCACCATTGATAACCCCCTTCATAATAGCCAGCGGCGTAGCAGCCGTAGTGGCATCTGTGTAGGCAGTCAACTGGCCCACAGCCGGCCAAGTCGTCATCTGCACAGGGAAAGAGAGCAGCAGGAACACACGTCCCAGCAATGCAGGATTAAAAGGATTGCAACCTAAACCACCGAATGACATCTTGCCCACACCGATAGCAAACAAGGCGCCCAGGATAATAATCCAGATAGGCAGGTTGGAAGGTAAATTGAATGCCAACAACACACCGGTAATGATGGCAGAGCCATCGCAGATGGTCGTGGTTGCTTTCTTCAGCAGGAATTTGCCGATGGCCCATTCAAAGAACAAGCAGGCCAGTACGGAGGTAGCCGTAACAATCAGCGCACCCAGTCCGAAAAAGTAAAGCGATACAAGGAATGCCGGAATCAATGCAATAAGCACGCCGTACATATTCTTCTTCACGCTGTCACCACCATGAACGTGGGGTGAAAGGGATACGATTAATTTATTCATACTTCGTTATTTTTTAGCTTGACGTGCACGGATCATTGCTCCCACTTTACCCTTGCCCAAACGGATGTAATCCAGCATCGGGCGGTTGGAAGGACAAGTGAACTGGCATGAGCCGCATTCGATACACGACATAATGTCTTCTTTCTCTACTCTTTCAAAATCTCCATGAGCCGAAACCGTGGCAAGCAGGTAAGGTTCCAATCCCATCGGGCAGGCTCCCACACACTTGGCACAACGGATGCAAGGCTGTATTTCACCGCGCTTGGCTTCCTTGTCGTTCATGATGAGAATACCGGAACTACCTTTAGCAGTCGGCACATCCGTATTAACCAAGGCCTTACCCATCATCGGACCACCGCCGATAATCTTACCCGTATCTTCGGGCAGACCACCGCAAGCATCAATCAACTGTTTCATCGGCGTACCGATACGTGCCAGGAAGTTAGAAGGTTTTGCCAGTGACTTGCCCGTCACGGTAATGACGCGCTCGAACAAAGGTTTGTTCTTCTGAACTGCTTCATAAACCGCAAACGCCGTACCTACATTCTGAACAACAGCTCCGGTAGAGATAGGAAGTGCACCGGCAGCTACCTGGCGACTGATAACAGCATCGATCAACTGCTTTTCACCCCCCTGCGGATATTGTACTTTCAAAGGAACCACCTCGATGCCTGCATAGCTGGAAGCGACTTTCGTCATCAACTGAATAGCATCAGGCTTATTATTTTCGATACCGATAAATGCCTTGTTCACCTTTACAGCTTTCATCAGAATGGATATGCCTACCATGATTTCTTCGGCATGTTCCAACATCAACTGATGGTCGGCAGTCAGATAGGGTTCGCACTCTACAGCATTGATAATAACACACTCGGCCTTAAATGCGGGAGGAGGACACAACTTCACCTGTGTAGGGAAACAAGCGCCACCCAAACCTACGATACCGGCATCGGCTATCTTCTTCACAATCTCCTCGGCTGTCAGATTGCATTCCTTCACCAGTGTATCGGTGCGGTCAATACTTTCTTCCCATTCATCACCTTCCACGTCAATGAAGATAGCGGGTTTGGCATAACCGCTGGCATCGACAATCGTGTCAATCTTAGCGACCTTTCCGCTGACAGACGAATGGATAGCTGCTGATACAAAACCACCGGGTTCGGCAAGCTTTGTACCCACTTTCACTACATCACCTTTGGCTACAACAGGCTTGGCTGGAGCACCGATATGCTGCCCCAACAGGATAACGGCCTTTGCCGGAACCTCTGCCTTAATGATAGGCTGATGTGCTGAAAGTTTATTTTCGTGTGGATGAACTCCACCAATTGAAAATGTCTTCAACATACAATTCTGTATTTTATAGTCGTTTTATTTACTTATTAATTTATGCCTCTGCTTTCGGAGCTTCTGCTACCTTCGGAGTTGCTTCTACTTTCTTTGCAGCCGGAGCAGCATCATCAGCCTTCGGTTTGCGTGGCGGGAAATTGAGCGCAATGATTGTGTTTTGCGGACAAACCTCCTCGCACTTGCGACAAGATTTACACTTGTTGGGATCAATATAAGCCAGATTGTTTTCCAGCGTAATAGCTTCGAACGGACATACCTTCACACACTTGCCACAACCGATACAAGCCACGGTACAAGCCTTGCGTGCTACAGCACCCTTATCCTTATTTACACACTGCACATATACGCGACGTGACTTCTTGCCTTGCGGACGAATTTCGATAATAGACTTCGGACAAGCCTTGACGCATGCTCCACAAGCCGTACACTTTGCTTCGTCCACTTCAGGAAGACCGGTTTCGGGGTTCATGTGGATAGCATCGAACTGGCAGGCAGCCACACAGTCACCACAGCCTAAGCAACCAAAACTACAACCTGTCTCACCACCATAAAGAGAAGCGGCAATAGCGCAACTCTTTGCTCCATCGTATTGATTCACACGAGGGCGATTAGCACAAGTTCCATTACATCTCACCACTGCAACCATAGGCTCGGAAGCAGCAGCATCCAAACCCAGGATTTCAGCAACCTGCGTCATGACAGCCTGCCCGCCTACCGGACAAAACTTGCCTTCCAGCGAACCCGCCTTCACACAAGCGTCTGCAAATCCGCCACAACCGGGGTAACCACATCCTCCGCAGTTTGCCTGGGGCAAGACTTCTGCCACCTGCGCAATTCGCGGATCTTCATACACGGCAAATTTCTTGGAAGCCATATAAAGGATAGCGGCAGCTACCAGCGCTATAACTCCCAATGAAATCACTGCAATCAGAATTACATTCATAAATTAGTTGTTTATTAATTATTTGTTTTATGTATTAGCTAGTTCATCGGTTGTATTGAAAATGAGAACTTCTTTCCCAATCGTGACTTGTTCAGCCACAATATATAATAATAAGGTATAAGAAGCGCCAACGAGCAAAGCGCAGAACGCAACTCGTCATTCCAAATAACCATAAAAATGAATAAAGAGACAATTAAAACGAGGAAAGGAAATACGAAAGCCAACAATACCGCCATTGCCCCCATCGAGAGTTCTCCTACCACCCATACGCGGTCGCCGGGTTGATACGAAGCAGCATCAGCATCTGTTATATCAATAAGTTTTTCTTTGGTATCAGCAGAGCTACAATGCCCCTTTACACTACATGAAGCGCATGCTGAAGTTTGGATTATTCTCACCTTCAGATGAGAACCATTTATGTTTTCCACAATACCTTGATGTCTTATAGTATTCGCCATTTTGCAAAGTGAGCATTACAAATCGCGGCAAATTTACGCATTATTTATGAACTGCAAACCTTTCGAATACTTTTTATGTGCACGTAAACGTTCTTTTTCCCTTTTTTATGAGGTTTTTCTTCATTTTTTCTATTAAAAGACATAAAAAACGCCCCATTGTCATCCAACGGAGCGTTCTTTTTATTTATTAACGACCTGTATAGTTACCATTTGTAATTGATGCCGAAGCTTAATAATTCTTTTACCTGAAAATAGCTATCTCCTTCTGTCGGGCGGGAACTATCATCATAGCGGGCATGTACGTAGAGCTTGGTAGAAAGATAACGGTTCAGCACAAAGTTTACAGTATTTTCCCACTCGATGCGCGTCCATTCATAACTGGTCTGGAAATCCAGGCGAGAATCCAACACAATAGTAGGAATGATGGTCCACGAAAGCGTCGGTTGCACCTGCGAACCGAAGTTATGCTTCACACTCTTACCTTCGTCCAGACCAAAACTGACTTCGTTTACATCCTTGTTTCCTATATAGCGCATCATATACGTCAAGGGAGCCATGAAAACAGACAAACTGAATTTCTTCTTCTTCAACTTGTAGTCCATACCGATACTGCTTGTCCAGTCGGCCGGAGCAAAGAAAGCAGAAACCAGTTCTTCGCTATTCGCTTTGTAACCGTTAACGAACTGAGTCTTAAATTCCGTAGTAATTGTATAGTACCACTTCGATGCAGCCTGAATACCTATCTTACTATACAACCGGAGTTGGTCGGTACTTACCAAATAGTTATGGTACTCATCCGACGGTGCCGAACTGAAACCTAACTTGGCATCCAGCAAATTCTCCCATTGAATCTTCTCCTGGTCGTTGTAATTGGCAAACAACTGCAGATTGGCAAGCAGAGCATTCGTGCTCTCCCCACCCTTATACCAGTTGTCGGAAATGTAGTTCTGAGTAAATTGCAGCGAACCGTTTCCACCCGTCACCCACCAGTTGGGTTTGTGGATTATGACTTCCGCGTCCTCTTTTACCCTTATCATGTCTTCTTTTCCAAACAATTTTACGACGGATGGTTTAGAAGAAACCTCTTTCTCTATATTATCCCTATAGCTGCGGCGCTTCATTATCTCTCTTTCGGTTCTTACCACCAGATTAGGATAATCTACATAAGTGCCCAGCAAAGTACGATCCACAATCTTATTGGCCCTTTTCTTCGAGGTGAAGCTCAACGTATCTATCGGTAACAACTCACGTGTCAGAGCCGGAACCGTATCAGGCTTCTGAAAGCTCCATCTCAGCTTGGAATAGCGCCTCATGGGAGCATAATAATAAGTAAGGGGAAGGAATAAGCGATAGTAATCAGGACTGAGAGTTATATAACGCTCCGGTGTAGTAGGATCGTTCAGATAATCCAAAACGCCAATATGTTTTTCATACAACACCGAAACTGTATCCAGCCTATAACGAGTACCTTCCGGCTTCAGTTTCAAGATCATATATTCACTCATTATCCCTGATAAAGTATCAGCCTTAGCGGTTGTTTTCTGTTTTACATTCTTTATGGCGGGCTCCGCCACATCCTGCGCCATCATCGACGAAGAAATCATTGCGGCAATCACCCAAATTGAGATGTGTCTATTCTTCATAATTCCTAAAACCTATGATTTGAGTGCAAATTTAGCTGAAAATGTTTAGAATACATAGAAAAACAATTAGAAAACCGAAGAAACGTATCGAAAACTAAATGAAAAACGGAAGAGTGCTTCTTCGATGAAATCGTATTTTTTAATAATTGTTTTACCGAAACTTTCTGTACTTCCTCTTTTTTTTATAATTTTGCGCTTTTTAAGTCTGTTGTGTACCAACGGGTACATTTACAATGAGTAACAATTAATAAAACAATATAGTTGTGGGAGAAACAAAGTATATTTTCGTCACCGGTGGCGTTGCCTCTTCATTAGGTAAAGGTATCATCTCATCCTCCATCGGTAAGTTGCTGCAAGCAAGAGGTTATAAAGTAACCATCCAGAAGTTTGACCCGTATATCAACATCGACCCGGGCACGCTGAACCCTTATGAACACGGTGAATGCTACGTAACGGTAGATGGCCATGAAGCCGATCTCGACTTAGGACACTACGAACGTTTTTTAGGTATTCAAACCACTAAGGCCAATAATATTACAACCGGACGTATCTACAAAAGCGTCATCGACAAAGAGCGCCGGGGTGACTATCTGGGAAAGACCATCCAGGTTATCCCTCATATCACGGATGAAATAAAGCGGAATGTAAAGCTGCTGGGAAACAAATATAAATTCGATTTTGTTATTACCGAAATCGGTGGTACGGTAGGTGATATCGAGTCCCTTCCGTACTTGGAAAGCATCCGTCAGTTGAAGTGGGAACTGGGTAAAGATGCACTGTGCGTACACCTTACTTATGTACCCTACCTTGCCGCTGCCGGTGAGTTGAAGACCAAGCCTACCCAGCATTCTGTTAAAGAGTTGCAAAGTGCCGGTGTTCAGCCCGATGTCCTGGTACTCCGTGCAGAACACCATCTGAGTACCAATTTGCGCAAGAAAGTAGCCCTCTTCTGTAATGTAGACGAGAGTGCAGTTGTGCAGAGCTATGACGCCCCGACCATTTACGAGGTGCCCATTATGATGCAGGAACAAGGACTGGATGTTACCATCCTGAAGAAAATGGGACTTCCGGTAGGCGATACTCCGGGCTTGGGCCCATGGCGTGCCTTCCTCGAACGTCGTCATAAAGCAGAAAGTACAGAACCACTGCACATTGCCCTGGTAGGTAAATACGATCTGCAAGATGCATACAAGTCTATCCGCGAATCCCTGTCGCAGGCCGGAACTTACAACGACCGCAAAGTGTCGGTAGACTTTGTGAACAGCGAAAAGCTGACGGAAGAGAATGTAGAAGAAGCATTGAAAGGCATGGCAGGCGTACTGATAGGACCGGGCTTCGGCGAACGCGGTATTCCTGGCAAGTTTGTAGCCATCAAGTATGCACGTACGCACAACATTCCTACTTTTGGCATTTGCCTGGGTATGCAATGCATGGCTATCGAATTTGCCCGCAACGTGCTGGGCTATGCCGATGCCAACTCACGCGAAATGGATGAAAAGACTCCCCATAACGTCATCGACATCATGGAAGAGCAGAAGTCTATCACCAACATGGGTGGAACCATGCGTCTGGGTGCTTACGAATGCGTATTGCAAAAAGGCAGTAAAGTATACAAAGCATACGGAACCGAACACATTCAGGAACGCCACCGCCATCGTTATGAGTTCAACAATGCCTATAAGGACGAATACGAAGCAGCCGGCATGAAGTGTGTGGGTACCAACCCCGAATCGGATCTGGTAGAAATCGTTGAGATACCTGAATTGAAATGGTTCATCGGTACGCAGTTCCATCCCGAATACAGCAGTACGGTATTGAACCCGCATCCGTTGTTCGTAGCATTTGTAAAAGCCGCCATCGAAAACGAAAACGATAATAAATAAAATTTGTAATTAGTAATTTGTAATTAACAGAGAATGGACAAAAACACCATCACAGGTCTTGTTTTAATAGCTATCTTGTTAGTAGGTTTCAGTTTTCTGAGCCGTCCCAGCCAGGAGCAACTGGAAGCCCAACAGCACTACTATGACTCCATTGCCCAGGTGCAGCAACGCGAAGAAGCCTTAAAAGCTAAATCGGAAGCAGCCCTGGCCAACGAAAAAGGAACAGAAGTAGCAGTTGACTCCACCACCCTCTTCTTCGACGCCCGTCAAGGAACCAACTCGCAAGTGACCATCCAGAACAACCTGGCAGAGATTACGGTAGATACAAAGGGCGGACGCATTGCTTCGGCCACGCTGAAAGAGTATATGGGACAAGACAAGAAGACTCCCGTCACATTATTCAGCGGTGACGATGCTTCCATGAACTTTCTCTTCTATAATAAGAAGGAAACCATTCAGACGGAAGACTACTACTTCACCGCAGTGAACCGCACGGACAGCACTGTCACCATGCGCCTGTCGGCAGACAGCAACAGCTACATCGACTTTACGTATGCCATGCGCAACGGCACCTACCTGATAGACTTCACCATCCAGGCAGTCAACATGGAAGGCAAGCTGGCAGCCAGCAACAATTATGTCGACATTGAATGGGCACAACGAGCCCGCCAGATAGAGAAAGGTTATACGTACGAAAACCGTCTGTCCGAACTGACCTATAAGAAGACCGGAGAAGGCACCGACTACTTGTCCGCCAACAAGAACGACGAGAAAGAAGTTCCCGAACGCTTGGACTGGATTGCTTTCAAGAACCAGTTCTTCTCTACGGTATTCTTGGCCGACGCCGATTTTGAAAAGACCAAGCTGACTTCAAAGATGGAGGCTCAAGGCAGCGGTTACATCAAGGACTACTCGGCAGAAATGAGTACAAAGTTCGATCCGACCGGCAAAGAACCCACACAGTTGTTCTTCTACTTTGGCCCGAATCACTACAAGACGCTGACTGCTCTCGATAAAGGTCGCACAGAGAAATGGGAGCTGAACCGCTTGGTTTACCTGGGCTGGCCGCTTATCCGCTGGATAAACAAATGGCTCACTATCAACATCTTCGACTGGTTGTCCAGCTGGGGTCTGAGCATGGGTATCGTGCTGTTGCTGATGACGCTGATTGTAAAGGCTGTAGTATTCCCCGCAACATGGAAGACGTACATGTCATCGGCCAAGATGCGTGTACTGAAGCCGAAAATCGATGAGATTGGCAAGAAATATCCCAAGCAGGAGGATGCGATGAAGAAGCAACAGGAAGTGATGGGGCTATACAGCCAGTACGGTGTCAGTCCGATGGGAGGATGCCTTCCGATGTTGTTGCAGTTCCCTATCCTGATGGCGTTGTTTATGTTCGTGCCGAGTGCAATCGAACTCCGTCAGCAGAGTTTCTTGTGGGCGGATGACCTCTCCACATACGATGCGTTCATCAACTTCCCGTTCCATATCCCGTTCTTGGGCAACCACCTCAGCTTGTTCTGCTTGCTGATGACGGCAACCAATATATTGAACACGAAGTACATGATGCAACAGCAAGATACGGGAGCCAATCCTCAGATGGCAGCCATGAAGTGGATGTCGTACCTGATGCCCGTTATGTTCTTGTTCATCTTGAACGACTATCCTTCGGGATTGAACTATTACTACTTCATCTCTACATTGATCAGTGTGGTAACAACGCTCATCATGCGGCGAACCACCAACGAAGAGAAACTTCTTGCCCAAATGGAGGCCAACAAGAAGGACCCGAAGAAGATGAAGAAAACCGGTTTTGCTGCCCGCCTCGAAGCGATGCAAAAGCAGCAAGAGCAGATGATGAAAGAAAAACAGAATAAGAGATAATCTCTATTCAATATATTCTTTTGCTGAAAGCCGGACAATGTATGTTGTTCGGCTTTTTTAATCTGAAGGAGAAAACAGATGGTCTGTTGAGCTGAAACGCATGGTCTATTGAGGTCAAACGCATCATCTGTTAGGGTCAAACGCATTATCTGTTTGAAACGGATACATCATCTATTTTTAAAGCACTTGAATTACATTCATTATAATATAAGATTTATAGATTATGCAAACTAAATACACCTACAAACAAATCTGGCTTATCGCCTACCCTATCCTTATCAGTCTGCTTATGGAGCAAATGATAGGTATGACAGACACCGCCTTTTTGGGGCGCGTAGGCGAAGTGGAGCTGGGAGCATCCGCTATTGCCGGCATCTTCTACGTAGTCATCTTCATGGTGGCATTCGGCTTCAGCATCGGGGCACAGATACTTATGGCAAGGCGCAACGGTGAGCAGCAATACCGCGAAATCGGTAATCTGTTCTATCAAGGCACCTACTTCCAGCTGGGACTGGCCACAGTCATGTTCCTGCTATGCTATTGCCTTGCACCGATGATACTGCGACGCATCGTCTCGTCCGACCATATTTACGAAGCCGCCATCAGTTACCTGAACTGGCGTATCTTCGGCTTCTTCTTTACCTTTGCAGCAGTTATGTTCCGCGCATTCTTCCTGGGCACCACGCAGACCAAGACTTTGACGCTGAACTCTATCGTGATGGTATTGAGCAATGTCGTACTCAACTATATCCTTATCTTCGGTAAGTTCGGAGTACCTGCCCTCGGCATTGCCGGAGCAGCCATCGGTTCTTCATTGTCCGAGTTGATTTCACTGGTATTCTTCATCCTGTATACCCGTTATCGCATCGATATCCGAAAGTATGGACTAGACAAGATACCGGGCATCCGCCCGGAGATTCTGAAACGAATGCTGAACGTTTCATTGTGGACGATGGTACAGAACTTCTTCTCCCTCTCCACCTGGTTCCTGCTCTTCCTATATATAGAACATCTGGGAGAACGTTCGCTGGCCATTACCAATATCATCCGTAATGTTTCGGGTATTCTTTTCATGGTGATGATGGCCTTTGCTTCAACCTGCGGTTCGTTGGTAAGTAACCTTATCGGTGCGGGAGACATACGCTATGTTCAAGGCACCATACGCCAGCACATACGCATCGCTTATGTGTTTGTACTTCCGTTTGCCCTGTTCTTTGCATTGTTCCCGAATCTGATTCTGAGTGTGTATACCGACATTCCTGCACTGAGGGAAGCTGCTGTACCCTCGCTCTGGGTACTTTGTTCGGCATATCTGTTCCTGGTTCCTGCCAATGTTTACTTCCAGTCGGTATCGGGAACCGGAAATACACGTACCGCCTTGGCGCTGGAAATGATAACGCTTGCCATCTACGTCTGTTACATCACGTACATCGTCTCTTATCTGAAGCTCGATGTTGCGTTTGCATGGACGTCGGAGCATGTATATTCCATCGGTATTTTAACGCTTTGTTATTTCTACATGAAGAAAGGGAAATGGAGTCAGAAGAAGATTTAAAATATTTCTGTATCTTCGCAACATAATAAATATACGACGGATATTCATCAAACACTAATTATATGAAACAAGTAAACCTATTGTTTATGTCAGCAGCAATGACATTGGCCTCCTGCGGAGGAGCGAAAGATGCCGGGCAACCGGATGCAGCAGCGCTTATCCAGCGTTCGGACATCAAGATCGAAGGCAAGAGTATGACACCCGAAGCCCTTTGGGCGATGGGACGCATTGGCAGCGTAGCCGTATCTCCCGACGAGAAACAGATTGCCTACACCGTATCTTATTACAGTGTACCGCAGAACAAAAGCAACAGCGAAGTATTCGTTATGAATGCCGACGGCAGCAGTAATACGCAAATTACCCGTGATGCCTGGCAAGAAGGAGAACCTACCTGGATTAAAGACGGCAAGAAGATTGCTTTCCTTTGCAACGAAAGCGGCAGCAGTCAGGTATGGGAAATGAATCCCGACGGCAGCGGACGTAAACAGTTGACCGAATATGACGGAGATATCGAAGGCTTCTCCTTCTCTCCCGACGGCAAGAAATTGCTCTTCATCGCCCAGGTGAAGACCGTGAAGAGCACTGCCGATAAACATCCTGATCTGCCAAAGGCAACCGGTATCATCGTAACCGACCTTATGTACAAACATTGGGACGAGTGGGTGACGACTGCCCCCCACCCCTTCGTTGCCGACTTCGACGATAACGGCATCAATAACGTAACCGATATTCTGGAAGGCGAACCTTACGAAAGTCCGATGAAACCTTGGGGTGGTATCGAGCAGCTGGCATGGAGTCCGTCTTCTGATAAAGTAGCCTATACTTGTCGTAAGAAGACCGGGCTGGCGTATGCCATCTCCACGAACTCCGACATCTACATCTACGACCTTGCCAGCAAGAAAACCGTAAATATCACCGAAGAAAACAAGGGTTACGACACCAACCCGCAGTATTCTCCCGACGGTAAATACATTGCATGGCAGAGTATGGAGCACGACGGTTACGAAGCCGATCTGAACCGTCTGTTCATCATGAACCTCGAGACCGGTGAAAAGCGTTTCGTCAGCAAGGCGTTCGAATCAAATGTAGACGCTTTCTTGTGGAATAAAGACTCTCAAAGCATCTATTTCATCGGCGTATGGCACGGTGAGACACAGATCTACAACATCAACCTTACCGACAGCGATAAGCTGACTCAGCTTACCGATGGCATGTACGACTACGCTTCTCTTGCCCTCTGCGGCGACAAAGTGATTGCCAAACGTCACTCCATGAGCATGGGTGATGAAATCTACGCCGTAGCCAATTCCCGCAACGGCGATGCTTTTGCCGAAGCTACACAGTTGACTTTCGAGAACAAGCAAATCTACGACCAACTGGAAATGGGTAAAGTGGAAGCCCGCTGGATGAAGACTACCGACGGCAAGCAGATGCTAACATGGGTAATCTATCCGCCTCAGTTCGACCCGAACAAGAAGTATCCTACCCTGCTCTTCTGCGAGGGTGGTCCTCAAAGCCCCGTCAGTCAGTTCTGGAGCTATCGTTGGAATTTCCAGATCATGGCGGCAAACGATTATATTATCGTAGCTCCCAACCGTCGCGGTCTTCCGGGCTTTGGTGTAGAATGGAACGAAGCTATCAGCGGCGATTATGGTGGTCAATGCATGAAGGATTATTTCACTGCAATCGACGAAGTTGCCAAAGAGCCTTTTGTGGATAAAGACCGTCTGGGTTGTGTCGGCGCCAGCTTCGGAGGTTTCTCCGTATATTGGCTTGCCGGACATCACGACAAACGTTTCAAGGCTTTCATCGCTCACGATGGTATCTTCAATATGGAAATGCAATATCTGGAAACAGAAGAGAAATGGTTTGCCAACTGGGATATGGGCGGCGCTTACTGGGAAAAGAACAACGCTACGGCTCAACGTACTTTTACCAACTCTCCGCATCTCTTCGTCGACAAATGGGATACTCCTATCCTCTGTATCCATGGCGAAAAGGACTTCCGTATCCTTGCCAACCAGGCAATGGCTGCCTTCGATGCTGCCGTGATGCGTGGTGTTCCTGCCGAATTGCTGATCTATCCCGATGAAAATCACTGGGTGCTGAAACCTCAGAATGGCGTACTGTGGCAACGCACTTTCTTTGAGTGGTTGGATAAATGGCTGAAGCCGGGTAAATAAAAAGACTCTCAAAGGGTATAAACTGACAGTCCCCGATTCTTTCATTAAGAATCGGGGACTGTTCTGTTATGTTTTATAGGTTTACTTATTCAGATGAAGGCGGAAGTATTTCTTCATAAACAGAATGTAAACCAAACTTAATAGTAGAACGCAACCTATTAAATACGTATATGCATATTCTTGATAGTAAATATATCCTATGATAATAATAGCTTGCACCAGCATATAAATGGAGGAAACCAGCACATGAGGTAATTTCAACTCATTCGCCATAATCTGATACAAATGCTTCCGATGCGGCAAACCGATATTCTCATGGAGCATCAGCCGATGAATGATAGTCAGAACACTATCTACACCATAAACGGACAATAAGACAATCCAACTGAAATCACCAGTCTGAATGATTAGTCTGCCTATCAGGAAAAGAAGGATGAAGGCAATGCTCACAGAACCCACATCACCGGCAAAGCACTTCGCCTTCTTACGGAAATTGAAGAAGCAGAAGACAAGAACGGAACAAATAACGGTATAGATGAAATCCGCTTCCACAAAAGTCACCACCTCCTTATTGACATAAGCCAATGCAGTAAGAATAACCAGAGAATAACCGCCAGTTATTCCATTGATGCCATCCATAAAGTTGTAAGCATTGATAATGCCCGTGCAGACTATCAAGGCAATGAGTATCCACCACCACGACAAGGAAAACAGTCCCCACTGATAAAACATCAAAGCCATAGCCGAGAAATGAAAAAGCAGTCTTGTCATTTGTCGGGTAGATTTTATGTCATCCACAAAACTGATGAACGTCACCAGTGTCAAGGCCAGCAGGAACCAGGGATATTCAAAGCCACTCGTCAGGAAATAGGCCAATGCACCGAAATAGAAGATAATTCCACCACCACGCAAAGTCACTTTCGTATGAGAACTACGTTCATTGGGTTTGTCAATGATATTACACTTATCGGCTATCCTAAAATAAAAAAGTTCTGCTAAAAAGAGCAGAACTAATATAATCAGATAATACATAACAGTATTTTCCTCTTTAATCTTTAATTGTTAATTTATGAATGATTTTATCGTTCTTACTATCCCCTCCTCTGCCCTAACCGGCATCCTATCAATTCCCAAAGCTGCCTTAATCTTTGCATTACTCACCACATAGTTTTCCGTCAACTTACGCAAACGTTCCGTATTCAAAGGCAAATGGAGTAAGGTGCCCAATCCGGCACAACCTTCCATCATACGCTTATTCATCTTCCAGATATGCGGCTTACGCCCCAACACCTCACACATCAAAGCTATCAACTCATTCGTAGACAAAGCTTCATCATCACCCATGTGATAAATGCCACTCGAAACATCCTTCGTCAACAATCCCTCCACCACATAGCAAAGATTATCAATCGAAGTAAAGGACCTCCTGTTCTCAAAGTCTCCCAGAGGCCAAGGAATACCTTTCTTCACAACATTATAAAGCAAATTCAGATTCCCTTTATTTCCGGGACCATGAATCATACAAGGACGCAAGATATACACCTGTTTATCCGAGTGTATTCTATTCTCCTCCTCTAGGGAGGAGGAGTACCCGCAGGGGGAGGTGGTAGGTAAAATAAAATGTTCCTTTATATACTCTTCCGCAGCAATCTTACTCTCCCCATAAGGTCCAACCGGTGTCGGTATCACCTCCTCCGTCAGTACATCCCCCACTACACTATCTGCCGCTGCCTTCACAGAACTAAAGAAAATAAACTTCTTCGCAGATGATTCCAAAAAGAAATCAAAGATCTTTCGTGTTAAGCCAGTATTGATATCAAAATAAGCCTGAGCAGCAGACTGGTTCTTCGTATCATGTGCCTTGCCTGCCAAATGAATAATAGCATCAAACTTCGGAAGATTCTGCACCGGAAAAGAAGCAGGCTCAATATCCTTCCAAGAAAAAGTCTGTATCACACCCACCTTTTCAGGCGCAACAATATCCAGCCCATAAAGGCTATGATGTGCCTTTAAGGCAACCACAAGATTGGAGCCCACAAAACCATGAACTCCGGTAATAAGTATATTCATAAAGATTTAACCAAGTCTACATATTGTTTAGTCACCACATCCTTGGCATATAACCGTTCAATCACATTTACACCATTCCGGCCCAAAGAAACCAATTCATCTTTTGAAACCTCATTCAACCAATTCACCATTTCTCCCACTTTCTCTGCTATATCCTTTTCTGTTATCAACTTTGCACAGTTATATTCCTGCAAAAAGTTAACTATAGGAGTATCTTTTCCCGAACAAACCAACAAAGGTTTGCCACAGGCCATAATGGTATAAACCTTAGAAGGAAATCCTTGCATTTCCATTTCAGGATTCATAAAAATGAATTGAATATCCGAATAGGCAAGAATGGACGGCATCAAATCTCTGGACTGATAGGGCAAAATATGTATGCTACCCAATCCCAACTCACAAACCCTTTTTTCCAGAAGAGGTTTCATAACCCCTTCACCGATGATAAAATATTCAATAGGACATCCACGAGTCTTTTCCGCTAAATAGATCAAAGGCTCCCAGTCTTGTGCAAAGCCTATGTTTCCGGCATAAAGCAATTTCAAGGAAGTCGTTGCAGGAAAAAGATTAGCATCCAAGAACTTCGTGTTTCCTTTTCGAGGATTATATAATTCTGTGTCTACGAAGTTAGGTATTATATGGAGTTTGGATTTATCCTTAAACCTTCCGACTATTGTATTATAGAAGACTTGATCTATCGTCGTAACAGCTGTTGAATGATTATAAACATACCGTTCCATTTTACGCAATAAGGATATAATAAAACCGTCTTTCCGTTTCAGTATATCCGGATATATCTCCTGAACATTATATATAGTCTTACAACCCTTGATTTTTGCCAACCAAAGGTTGATCACACCGATAGTCAATGGAGGAGAAGGTGACAGGATGACACCTATATTTTTCAGAGATAACCCTACTAAAAAAGATACTATATGCCAATACAAAAATCCCAGTACCCGAAGAAAAGTATTTTTAAACTTTTTCTGCGGCACATGAACAACTCTAATGCCTTGAAAACAGCTTTCCTTACAAATCCCCCAGATTTTCCATTTCAGCGGTTGTGCTGACAACTGCGATTCTACTACATTGTAATGAGGTGTGGTAGTTAGTACTATTACTTCATAACTACTCTCTTTGAACTTCAACGCAATATCATCATAAAGATATGCTGTTGAAACCCCATCAGGGCTAAAAATCAAGCTATGTATCAAGATTCTCTTAGGCATATCCTATAACTTCCTCCAAACCATCTTATTTACCACCCCCGTATAGCTTTGTATCAACTTCACAACCTTAGTCGATACATTCTCATCCGTGTAGTTGGGAACCGGAATGCCATTATCACCGTTATTGTTCATTTCCACAGCTGTATCGACTGCCTGCAACAAAGATCTTTCATCAATGCCTGCCAAAATAAAACAACCCTTATCCAATGCTTCCGGACGTTCCGTGCTAGTACGAATGCATACGGCAGGGAATGAATAACCTACCGAAGTAAAGAAACTACTCTCTTCAGGCAATGTACCGCTGTCACTTACAACGGCATAAGCGTTCATTTGCAAACAGTTGTAATCGTGAAAGCCCAAAGGTTCATGACGGATAACCCGTTTGTCTAATTGAAAACAGCTTGTTTCCAGGCGGTTCCTACTACGGGGATGGCAACTATACAGTATAGGCATGTCATATCTCTCAGCCAAGGTATTAATGGCCTTGAACAATGAAAGGAAATTCTTTTCAGTATCTATATTTTCCTCCCGATGCGCGGAAAGCAAGATATAACGTCCTTTCTGCAGATTCAATCTTGCGTGAATATCCGAAGCCATTATCTCAGCTAAATTCTCATGCAGCACTTCAGCCATCGGGGAACCCGTTACATAAGTACGTTCTTTGGCAACACCCGAAGCGTTCAGATATCTACGGGCATGTTCCGAATAGCAAAGGTTCACATCAGAAATTATATCCACTATCCTGCGGTTGGTTTCTTCCGGCAGGCATTCATCAAAACAGCGGTTACCAGCCTCCATGTGGAAAATAGGAATATGAAGCCGTTTGGCACCTATCACGCTCAGACAAGAATTGGTATCACCAAGCACCAACACTGCATCAGGATTTGTCTCCGCCATCAATTTATAGCTGGCATTGATAATATTTCCCATCGTGGCACCAAGATCATCACCCACTGCATTCATATACACATCAGGATCTTTCAGCTTCAAGTCACGAAAGAAAATCCCGTTCAGGTTATAATCATAATTCTGGCCCGTATGGGCAAGTATACAGTCAAAATACTTGCGACATTTATTAATCACGGCAGCCAGGCGGATAATCTCCGGGCGGGTACCCACGATTATCAAAAGTTTCAGCTTACCGTTCTCCTGGAACTTTATATCAGAATAATCCAATCGAATCTCCATTTTCTATTTTCTTCCTTTTGTTCTTATGTCTTCAAACCTCTTCAAAATATGTATCCGGCCTATCCGGGTCAAAACACTCGTTACACCACATGAACGTCACCAGATCTTCCGTTTCAGAGAGATTGATGATATTATGCGTATATCCGGGAATCATTTCCACCACTTCCATCTTTTCGCCACAAACTTCAAAGTCAACAACCTCTTCAGTGCCGATCTTGCGGAGTTGAATCAAACCATGGCCGCTTACTACTACAAACTTTTCATTTTTAGTATGATGCCAGTGCTGGCCTTTGGTAATGCCCGGCTTGGAAATATTTACTGAAAACTGACCACGGTCTGTAGTACGTATTATTTCTGTAAAACTTCCACGACCATCCACATTCATCTTCAAAGGATAGACAAACTTTTCCTTGGGCAGATAGGACAGATAGGTGGAATAAAGTTTCTTAGTAAAGGCATTACTCAAATCTGGTACGGACAAAGTAACGGGCATCGCCTTGAATGAATAAATCAAGTCAACGATTTCTCCCAAGGTGACAGCATGCACAGTAGGAACTTCACAATAATTCCTTACGCTATGTTCCTTGCCAGCCAATGCAGCAATCAGCTCATCCACTACATCATCTATATACACCAGGCTCATCATAACCGAAGGGTCATTTACCTGGATAGGCAAATCGTGGGCAATGTTATGGCAGAACGTAGCTACCGCACTGTTATAGTTGGGACGACACCATTTACCGAAGACATTCGGAAAACGATAAACCAGTACCTTTGCACCCGTTTCCCTGCTGTAATCAAACATCAACTCTTCGCCTGCACGCTTCGATTCACCGTAGGGGTTATCCAATGTAGCTTGTATAGAGGAGGAGATCATTACCGGACACGTATTTCCATATTTCTTCAAGGTAGCAAGAAGTGTGGAAGCAAAGCCGAAATTACCTTGCATAAACTCTGTCTGCTCTTTGGGACGGTTTACACCAGCCAGGTTAAAAACAAAATCTGCTTGTTTACAATAAACATCCAGCTCCGAAGGATCACTGTCTACATCATATGCATAGATTGTCAACTCAGCTCCTGATAGCCCATAGTTCCTTGCTTTCCCGCTTTGAATATTATGCAATTGGGATACAAGATTCCGGCCGATAAACCCTTTGGCACCGGTTATTAAAACTTTCATAAAGACAAATGGGTTATTTATTCACTCTTGATCTCTGTACTTTTCGCTTTCTCCTCCAATCCAAGATCTTCACGGATAAAACGAAGTTTCAAGAGAAGCTTTTTCATACCTTCTACATCCAGACGGGCAGTGTTATGACTGTGGTAGTCTTCTATTTTAGCGACATCCTCATTACCCTCCGTAAAGAACTTGTCATAATTCAAATCGCGGGTATCACAAGGGATACGGTAATATTCTCCCATATCAATGGCTTTAGCCATTTCCTCGCGGGTCACCAGTGTCTCGTACAGTTTCTCACCATGGCGGGTACCGATAGTTTTCACTTCCGTCTCACCATATTTTGGATTTATCTGCGCGTAAGTTTCTTTCAGAGCTTGGGCCAATACATCCAGCGTGGCGGCAGGAGCTTTCTGCACGAACAAGTCCCCGTTATGACCATGTTCAAATGCGTAGATTACCAAATCTACGGCATCATCCAAGGTCATCATGAAACGGGTCATGTTGGGATCCGTTATCGTAACGGGCTTACCATTCTTTATCTGCTCCACCCAAAGGGGAATTACCGAACCACGGCTTGCCATCACATTACCGTAACGGGTACAACAAATAGTAGTTCCAACTCCATCGCCGAGAGCACGTCCTTTGGCTATTGCAACCTTCTCCATCATCGCTTTGCTAATACCCATGGCATTGATGGGATAGGCAGCTTTGTCGGTAGAAAGTACGACTACATTTTTTACGCCATGGGCTATGGCCGATTCCAATACGTTATCTGTACCGATTACATTGGTCTGTACAGCCTGCAAGGGAAAGAATTCACAACTAGGCACTTGCTTCAAGGCAGCAGCGGAAAAAACGTAATCCACTCCCACCATTGCACTATCAATAGATTGACGGTCACGCACATTGCCGATGTAAAATTTCACTTTAGGATTTTGCAGGTGATGACGCATGTCATCTTGCTTCTTTTCATCACGGCTAAATATGCGGATTTCCTTGATATCAGAATCAAGAAAACGACGCAATACAGCATTACCGAAGGAACCTGTTCCACCGGTAATTAATAAAACTTTATCTTTAAAAATGGACATAATAATATTTTATAATTATAAAATCTATAAAATGGAAAAAGTACAACTTTAAGCTAATTATTCTTTTTAGCTAAATCCACACTACTATAAATAATATATTAGAGAGTATATTTCAACACATCAATCTGATTTTCATAAGCATACTGCCTTGCTGTTTCAAGCCCTAATTTTCTCATTCTATATAGTTCACACTCATCAATAGTAACTAATTCCTTAAATACAGAGATCAAGGACGAGATGCTATGAGGATTAAATAAAACTCCGTTCTTCCTATTATTAATTATATACGGAATGCTCCCTACAGATGTTGACAGGACCAAACAACCACTAGCCATTGCCTCTAAAATAACTTGAGGTAATCCTTCACTGTAACTAGGTAAAATAAAAATGTCATTAGCACGATATATATTCAATAATTCCTCTCCGTAAGTCTTATAACCAACCAAAGTAACCTTATTATCAAGATTTATTCTTTTTACTAAATTTATCATTTCTTTTTTGTATGTTCCATCACCAACTATAGTTAAATGATAGTTAAAATAGTCTTGTTCCGATAAAGCAATAATCAATTCATATAATCCTTTATTTATTTCTATCCGTCCAACAAATAATAAATTTACAGTATTATTAAAGCTTAAATTACCTATTCTCGAAAGAGGAACAATATCATTGATTTTATATCTAGAACTTATAAATATTGAACATTTAGAAGTAAAGTTGCAATACCTTTTAGCTATACTAGGTCCAAGAGCTAGAATTGTTAAATCATTTTTTTGAGTCAACATCTCAACTGAATGCTCTAAGTAATTCGCAACACAAGTAGCCAAAATTTTCTTTATTCCATTAAATCGCTGAGGAATAACAGCTCTTGTATCTTGTCTAACAAGGAGTCTCATTGGTTTTTCATATTTTTGTGCGATATGAATTAAGTCTATACTAATCGGAGATGGAGTCATTATCAATAAACAGTCTGAACTTTCCACAAACTCCTCCAATATTTTTTTATTAAAATATCTATATATCAAATATTTACAGCACAAACACACCAAATTTCGATAGGTAGACACTTTGTAAAACTTATCATATTTCACAATTTTATAGCTATATAAAGAAGCTTCTATGTCATCTGTAATACGACCCAGAAAAGATAAATTATATTCAAAGGATAATTGATTTAGTAGTAATGTGTATATATCACTACAATATAAATCGCCATTCTTAAATTGGTAATTGGCTTCTAAGTATACGCCAAGCTTCATAGTAGTAATTAAAACTAAATATTTATAGTCTTCCGTCTATCAAACCTTTATCACAAAAACCTTTTACATCAAATATAACATGCTTACTTTTAACTATCTCTTTTACATTTATTTTTTTAAAACAATCATGAGCTACAGCGAAAATAACCGTATCAAAATTTTGTGTGGACAATTGAGACTCTATGTTTAAGTTATACTCTCGATTAACAATTTCAACGTTTGCCCAAGGATCATAAACAGTTATATTCAGATTGTATTCTTTCAAAGCTCTATAGATATCTATCACTTTCGTATTACGAACATCTGGACAATTTTCCTTGAAAGTAAACCCAAGTATCAGTATACTGGAATTTAAAACTTGAAGTCCTTTTTTCAGCATCAACTTCACCACTTGATTAGCAACATATTCTCCCATGCCATCATTCATTCTTCTACCTGCCAAAATTATCTCAGGATTATAGCCATAGTTCTGTGCACACTGAGCCAAATAGTAAGGATCTACACCGATACAATGTCCACCAACCAATCCCGGTTTAAAAGGGAGAAAGTTCCACTTGGTACTTGCAGCCTCCAGTACATCCTGGGTATCAATATTCATACGAGTAAATATTTTAGATAGTTCATTAACAAAAGCAATATTTATATCCCGCTGTGAATTTTCAATAACCTTCGCTGCTTCTGCCACTTTCATTGTAGGTGCTAAATGTGTACCTGCTGTTATTACAGAAGCATAAATCTCATTCACTTTCTTACCTATTTCGGGAGTAGAGCCAGAAGTTACTTTCTTGATTCTCTCCACTGTATGCTGCTTATCACCCGGATTTATGCGTTCAGGAGAATAGCCAGCAAAAAAGTCTATATTGAATTTTAGGCCTGAAACTTTTTCTACTACAGGAATGCATTCATCCTCTGTTACACCCGGATATACAGTCGATTCATACACCACAATATCGCCTTTGGTTATCACTTTTCCTACAGTAGTACTTGCACTATACAAAGGAGTTAAATCTGGATTATGATTACCATCTACAGGAGTAGGAACAGCTATAATATAAAAATTGCAGTTACAAATATCTTCAATATTAGTTGTACATTTAAACCCATTTGCAATTGCAGATTGTAACAATTCATCTGATACTTCAAGTGTGGTATCATGGCCTGCCATCAAAGTATCCACTCGCGTCTTATTCATATCAAAACCTACTGTTTCATACTTAGTAGAGAATAAACGAGCCAAAGGAAGCCCTACGTAACCAAGACCGATTACGGCTATTTTTACTGTATCCATAAATTTTCTATATTTATATAAAAATTATAATGATTCAAAAGCCAACATCTTTATCTCTTGAAAAGTAAAAATGTAAAAATGTTCATATAAGTGAATTATTAAACTAAAATACTGTGAAATTCAGTTCTAAATACTAACAGTATTAAATTATATTCATAGGATTTAGACTAAACACTTAACAACTGTACAAACTCATTTTGATATGAAATTATGTCAAATTTTTCACCGCAAATCATTTTTGCATTATGACTCATTTCTTGGATTTCCTGTGGTGTAAGTTTTAATGCCCTTCTCAAAGTATAAGCAACATCTGATTCTTTCAACGATTTTACAATAAAAGAATTCTTTCCATCAATTAGAAAATCACCTAAATCCGATGATATATTACAAATAATAGGAGTCCCGCAGAAAAACGATTCTATAGATTTCGTAGGAAATCCAGCCTTTGCATATCGTGCATCAGAATCACGTAGAAAAACAGAAAAATTCGATTGGGCAATGATATTCAATGTTTCTTCTCGCTTCCTCTTTCCCATTATCAATAACACAGACGATACTTTCGAATAAACTTTATCCGCAACTAACGCTCTCAAAGCTCTATCATCAACCCCAACAATTACAACCCGAATTTGGGATAGCTCAAAGTCATCCAATAAAAATAATCCATTCAAAAAAGCATCTAGGTAGTCCTTTTTTCCTGGACTACCTGCATATACTATTTGTAATTTACCATCATATTTTTTTATGCATGACGGTGCTTCTTTCATATTAAAAAATATAGGGATACGAACTGTGAAAAAACCTCTTTTGGAAAACGAAGTATATAAATAATGACTTATCGAAATTATACGGGTTCTTTTCATTAAAAAATACTTATTCTCAAGATTCTTTAAAATATATTGAAACGAAAATATTCCTAATTTAAATTGTTTAGAAGAATACCATTCAACAACATCTTTTACCAATAATATCTTATAAAAGGAGCAATAGATTTGTAAACCCAATAAGACATCAGGAAAACTAGTTCCTAAAATGATACTATCAACAGACATCTTGTTTTTGATATTTCTTAGCATTTTCATCACTCGAAAAAGAAATAGAAAATAAGTTGAGTATTTATTGGCACTCCTTAACGTGTAATATTTGATCCCTTTATACAAGAGTTCATTGAAAGGTGTACCTTCATTGCCAAGTCCTATTACAATAACTCGATATCCTAAAGTCTGAAGAGAAAGAGCCATATTATAAAAACGAACAGAACCAGCATCACCTTCTGGAAATTTATACTGAGAGATTAATAATATTGTCTTCATGTTCTGCCTTTGCTCAGTAATCTATTCATTCTGCTTTTCATCGTTTTTACAAAACTATCATTTGAACCTACAAAAAAAATCATTTTTGCAATAACATTTAATTTTGCTTTCATCCTATAAATTAGTGGGAGTGTTATAATATTAGATATTTTAGATTCAAATGCCCTATCAATCATTACAACTTTGGGATGCTTTAGTGGAAACTCCATTGGTATGGTTTTCAACTCACAAAAGCGCTTTGTCATAATATTATCTAATGAAATTCCCCCATGAACAGAATTTAAATCTACTCCTATATTCCTAATTTGATTATACTTAGGAACTATGCCATATAATCCATGTACTCTGATAGAAAAAGCCATCTGAGCATCCCATGAATTAAAACGCTGTCCTCTTCTCAATCGATCAAGCTCCATATCCCATCTCTTAATATCTTGCTTTAATAAAACTTTGTTATCATATTTACTCTCTATCTCTTTACGGATATACTTATCTGCCCACAATTCTAAAAAACCATCATAATATTTATTAAATTTATCACTCCATGAAGCCCAACCACAAGGCAACATATTATGTGTAAAAAGATAACTACTCCCATCTTTTGGCTCATAGTTTATCAAATAATTTGTACCACAAATCCATAATATTCTACTATCGTCCTTATATTTATCCAAGAGTTCCTCACAAAATTGAAAAAATGAAATTTCAGGCAAATTATCATCTTCTAAAAAAATAGCCATAGGCTCTTGGCTAAATACCCATTTTGCTCCTAATGCTATGCGATTATACACACCTTCATTTTTATCTGCATAATTCTTCACAACAGTACAAGGCCAAGTTATAATATCTTCAACTTGCCTTCTACAATCTGCAACAATTTCCTTTTCTTTCTCAGAGCGTCCACCATCGCTTATTAAATATATTTTTTTAGGAGCAACTGATGATAGTTGACTTATTATTTTCTTTGTTTTCTCTATTCTTAAAAAGAAAAAAACAACAATAGGAACATCACTTCTCATTATATTCTTTTCAATAATTTATATTTTAACTCAAATTCCATACAGATATTTCTCAGCAAGAGTCCAATAGAAACAATTATAATAACTAAACATTCTGATAGAAGACTACTAAATGTATAAACTGTATATAGCGACAATAAAGATAAAAGAATTCCATACGTTGCTTGTCCTCTAAACAATGAAGCTGCATTAAGAAAGACAGATACTTGTGTATTCCATACATACAAGCCGACAAATAAAAGACAAGAAATTATCAATTCCATTGGTGGTATAATTTCCATATTTGTCCACCACAAAATAAAAGGTCTAGAAAATATCCCAGCTAAAACTAATATTATAATAAGCGAAGAGAATACAGCAACTCTCATTTTCCTCAATGTGCGCTTTATCCATTCTCTCTCTTTCTTAGCATATGCATCTGTTACTGCAGGCCAAAACGGCAATATGACCAAAGTATAAAATAATACAGCCACATTTAAAACGCGCATTATAACAGAATATGCAGCAACCTGATTTAATCCAAAATTAAAGGAAATCAACAGAGGAGTCAGTTGGGAAACTAAAAAAATAGAAATACCAGCACCAAGTCCTACTATACCAACTTTAAATATTTGCGTTAATTCATGAATATCGAATAAAGCCAAATCTAAAGTTAACGAATATCTTTTACAACAAAAAAAGATAGAGATAATTAAACAAATGTAAGGAGTACCATTAAAAACAAATACAAGTTGAGCTAATGACGCATTACTACATGTTCCCCAATATAAAAAAAATAGAGATAAAAGACGCGAAAACACATTAATATACCGATAAATATAACCTTCCTGAAAAGCATCAAATGTTCGTTGTATTATTCCCGCAATCACCCCCAATCCTATTATTAAACATACTGATATTATAGTTGGGGTTATATCACTGTCAATAGAAGAGTCATTGTACTTTATCCAATTGACAACAGAAGGGGCTATATAATTAACAAGAAAAAGAACTATACAAAAAAGAATTATGGCCATAAATATTGACATATATAATGATGATACAAAAATAGATTGAATTCTTATTCTTTCATTATTGGCAATACATATAGAAATACGATTTTGCATTCCTATCCCTAACCCAAAATCAGAAAAGGAAAGAAAAGAAAAAGCAGCAGCAAATGCTGCCCATAATCCATAACGTTCAACACCTACTGCGTTGATAAGAAGAGGTACACTTATAAAAGATGTCAGAATATTCACAAATTGGACTAAAAGCGAAACAATAGATGTTTTTATAGCTTTAGCATATCTAATATCATTCCAATTTGATAGCTTTATAAAGTTTCTCATTTCAAGGAAATATCAGATTATACTTAAATAGAGAATAGATCGTATCATCCAAATAAAGTATATAAAATCTCACAAAAGAGATGACATATAACAACAACAATAATTTATACTGCCATCTATATTCTTGACTCTTCAGATATTGCATATTATTTAGCATATATATAATATTTATAATAGCAATATGCCGAAAGACCCTTACTGTAATAGCCACAAAGGCATAAGATATAATTAGCAACAGTAATAGTACATTTATATTTAAAATATATGTATCAATATTGCTATGATTTAAATGCAAACGTCCTTTTATTGAATAAAAACACAAAATTGAATATACATTTATAATTTGAAAAAAAGAATTAATAACGAAGACTCCTGGTGTACTCGTATAATAATCTAATCTATCTGTTCCAAGCACACTCCCTATTTGCCCAACAAAACTTCTTCCAAATAGGAAAAAAAACATAGTAAATACTACAATTAAAATTATTGTTTTATTAACAGATAGTGGTTTTAATATAAATGCCAAAAACATTATTGCATAAAATATAGAACTACTATGAATGAAAGAAGCCAAAATTACAGCAAATAAAAATTTTATATATTTATATTTTGAGTTTATAAATACACTATACAAACCTTGAAGAAAAATAGAAATGGCCAAAAAATTCCTGAACAGCACATAATCTAGTGGAAAAAAAAACCAAAAGAAACAGATTGTAAACAGAGCGGGTGTAGAGGAAAATTTCAATATAAACCGCAACCATAATATTAAAATAGCTAAAGATATTATTATATAAAATTCCTGAAAAGTAAAGCCCAGTAAATTGAACCATAAAATAATAGCTCTAAACCCTACCTCATATTGACTTATATCCAAATTGAATATTGGATTATTATACATTGTTTCATATGCATCATAATCTCCATTGTAATAGTTCCAACCGAATAGGAGCCACATAAAACAAAAAAACAATATTGTTACAGCTTTAGAACGCTTAAAAAGAAGTGCAGAGACCGTCAACGCAAAAGCTATCGCACATTCAAATATCATTCTTACGTTTTTTAGTTTTCCTATTCTGCAAAATCATTTGTTTCACTCATAATATTGTAAACACATCAGTGCCACCACTATTCATTTTTTATTAATCCTCACACAATTTTAATTAATAAAACATCAACATACTGCTGACGGGAAAGGTTATAAGAGAATAGATTAAACAACATAAAGCTAATTACTATAAATACTCTTTATAATATATTCTTATAAATTTCGCCAATACCAATTACAAGCTTCTTTTAGCCCCTGACGTATAGAATATTGAGGATTATACTGCAAAAGCTTTCTTGCTTTGTCTATGCAGGCTAAAGAATGAGGAATATCACCAATTCTGTTGGGACCATGCAAAACTTCTACATTTGCTATTTCCGAATCAAACTCGCCCAAGTACTCTTTCAAATAATTGACCAGTTGATTCAGAGTAGTATGTTCTCCAAAAGCTGTATTATACACTTGATTGACAGCCTCTTGATTTGTAGTAGTCATAGCCAGTATATTCATTTGAATTACATTGTCTATGTAAGTAAAATCGCGACTATACTCTCCATCACCATTGATCACCAGACTTTCATGTAGCATTAATTTCTTCACAAACAATGGTATAACAGCAGCATAAGCACCAAATGGGTTCTGACGACGACCGAAAACATTAAAGTAGCGTAATCCTATGCACTCAATACCATAAGTACGAGAAAAAACATCTGCATAAAGTTCATTTACATATTTAGTTACAGCATAAGGAGACAATGGTTTGCCTATTATATTTTCTACTTTCGGGAGTGATTCACTATCACCATACGTAGATGAACTTGCTGCATATATAAAGCGTTTTACTCCTGCATCGCGAGCCGCAATTATCATATTTAAAAATCCACCGATGTTCACGTCATTTGTCGTTATCGGATCGTTTATAGACCGTGGAACAGATCCCAAAGCAGCTTCATGCAATACATAATTAACCCCTTTTACTGCTTTTTGGCAGTCAGCAAGATGGCGAATATCTCCAACTATTAATTTAAACGTATTTGGATATTGATTAAACAAAAATAGAATATTCTCAATCTTCCCCGTTGAAAAGTTATCTAGACAGATTACATTATAATTATGGGCAAGTAAAGACTCGCAGAGGTTAGAGCCGATAAAACCAGCTCCGCCAGTTACTAAAACAGTTTGCATATAATTATTAGATTTTGATCATGAATTTACAAATGTATTATAATAAGTAGATAAAAAGACGGAGCTATTTTTTTACTATTTTGTAAGTATACTTATAGTTTATAGTATTTTCCAGTTCTTCAACAGCTTCCATCTGTTCCGAAGTCAGTGCCGCCTTATCCCATGTATCAATAATAGAATAAGCTTGATCTGCTAATTCTTTCTCATAAACTGCTTCATGGCAGTATGTTAGAAGCTGAACCTTCAAAAGCGAAGGAGATAATTTATCCAGCACTTCCCAGCACCTATCCAGTACCCCTTGAATATGTTCTTGCTTATCCCCATTATCATAAGCTGTCGCATTATAGGCCATTAAAAGAGAAAGGCAGAGCTTTGCTTCCTCTTCAGGAGTAGCCCCACAGCAAGAATACAATTCATTGGCCAACTGATAAACTTCACGATTCAAGCGAGTAAAGTCATCGCTATAAATAGGTTTCCCATCCGTACCCAAGTAAAGAAGTTCATGGGCAAGGGCATACAAAGTTGAAACGTTGTCGTTCATTTATGATTGATTTTTAATTATTGTTCAATTGGTTCTATGAGGGAAGAATGTATAAAAGTAGTAGCAACAGCCATGACGCCTTCTATATTTACTACTACCCGCCGGTCATGGCGAATACGTACAAACTCACCTTCCACTCCTTCGAAGATACCACCGGTGATACGGACTTTTGTTCCTTTGGTTATATTGAGTTCGGTAGGTTCAAGATAGAGAACTGCCTGATCGTAAGTTCCTGAAACAGCAATGAAGCTACGCATTTGGGAATCCGGGATAATAATGGGTTGATGAGTTTCACGATCCATAATATAACGAATCGGAATATTCATTCCAGGTTTATTCTTAATCTCATCAATACACTCACGGGTGGAACGAACAAATACTAAATTGTGAATGGCAGGAACCAGTTTTCGCATGCGACGCTCGTTTTTCATAATGTATTCGTAGCGCATGGGAAGATAGTTCTCAATGCCTTCCGCATCCAGATATTCCTTGAAAACAAGCTCACGACTATAGGTAACACGCACTGCATACCAGTGCATTGCTATATTTTCGTTCACAAAAATATGTTATTGGGGGACACCGGAGTAGCGAAGTACCTCCCGGTCAAATTATGTAATGCGTTTATTATTAATGCTTTTGGTGCATCCATCTTATTTCAGAACCCTCCACCATCTCGGAAGGAAGGCGACGAAATAGTTATTTTTCAGTTATCTTGCGATAAACTATTATAAACGAAGCGATTATTAGCAAAAAATGGCTTTTAAACGTTCGTTTAATGGACACTCTTTTTCACCTACTCCAATATCACGCAATTTCCACTGAAGCAGATGTTAAATATCGGAGTCTTGTACACTCTTAATTAATTGATAAATAACAATATATGCTTTTAACAGAAAAAGATTTGCATTTTATTTCTTGGAATATTTTGTAATTTCATTTCTTGCTCTTACCTTTGCGTCCATTAAACGAACGTTTAAAGAACGCTTTTTCATCCTTGATTTTCAGGCAATTACCATCTCATTTTTATATAACTTCCCGCACAATAACAATCAGAACAGCCGTAATAAACATGCGAATCAATCGCACATAAATACCACATATACAATACATTATATCAATATACACATACCATATCTTCGTCCCTCAATTGTGGGCCGAACGGTTGCGGTATGGGGGCTATAGAGCCCACGAATGGAAACCGAAGAGCCCGCAATCGGTAAACGAAGTTAGAGATAAAGCCCAGCAACATTATCCATAAGCAAAAAGCGTAAAAAGGACAAGCTAAATAGAAGAATTAGCGCAACACGGCGGACAACAAAGAATGGAATATAAAGTTCTAATTATGAATAACATAAAGAAATGAAACAGAGAAAAGCCGCAAGTGGGTGTAGAAGAAATAAATTATCCTTATACACCTCATACATCTCTTATACACCCGTAATCGTCTATCAATAAAAACATTAAGCAGGAGGTGTAGGATGTAGGAGAAAATACAAAAAACAAAAAGGAGAAAAGATGAGGAAAGAATAAGTTAACATCGTGTTTACACGATACAAATAACGTGTAAACACGATATTAACTTCTTGTATTACAAGATATTAATTCTTTGCAATACAACAAATCAACTTACTGTCATTCAGAGCGTAGCGAAGAATCCCTTCTCTCTATATACGGTCATGTTATACAGAAGGAGTAGATTCTTCGCTACGCTCTGAATGGCATACGCTCTGAATAACAGATACTCTCGCTTTTCATTTCTGGGCGAACTTAATAATTACCCTTCTTCACCCTCCAAATTCTTAGCATACAAGTTATCAATAATACCATCCGCCAGACCGATCACCGGCACATGTACATATTCAGCCTTCACAATCCCCGCAATCGTCAGGAATATCTCGGCAGCAGGAACAATTACATCGGCACGGTCAGCCTTTAGACTGAACTCCTTCATACGTTGCTCGGGAGTAAGCGGCTTCAGCGCATCGTACAATGCCTGCAAGGAAGTAACGGGTAAACGGAGTTTCTTTTTATCCTTTTTGTCGGCAAGGCGATAGAGCTTATTGATATTCCCACCCGAACCGATGATATTGATATCCCGGAAATCGACTGTCAGACGTGTGAGGTCATCTTTCATCTGTACCCACACCTCTTCTTTCACAGCATTGCTCAGCATACGCACTGTACCTATATTATAAGAAAGGGACTGCACCAGTTCGCCATTAATCAGCAGATTGATCTCCGTACTGCCACCGCCAACGTCCACATAAATATAATTCCCGGCACGGTCTTCCAGGCACTCGATGTGATTATTGTATATCATACGAGCTTCTTCCTGTCCGTCGATAACCTCAATATTGATGCCCGTATCCTTCAAAATCTTTTTGATGATAGACTTCCCGTTCCTGGCATCGCGCATGGCCGAGGTAGCACAAGCCCGGTAGTCCGTAACCTCGTATATCTTCATCAGCTGACGGAAAGCCTTCATCAGCCTGCGCAGCTTAACTGCTTTCACCTCGGAAACCTCCCCCAAAGAGAACACGTCAAACCCCAAACGCAACGGCACGCGAAGCATCATCGCCTTAGAAAGACGTTTGTTCACCAAGTTCTCATTATCCTTGACATTCTTTATCAACAGCCGCACGGCATTGGAGCCGATGTCAATCGCAGCATAACACTTATTACTCATAAAATTTATAACTTATAGCTCTTATACAATTCTTCCTGCGACCGGAAAGGCACTTCACTGTCCGTTGTCCAGGGGCGGTTCTCCCCGCTCCCGTCCACAATGCTTCCCTGGCAGTTATCCCGAAGGCCGAAGTCGATGACCTTTCGTAAATCAGCTTTTATCTCCGGATCGTAAACGGGCGTTATCACCTCTACACGATTATCCAGATTGCGCGGCATCCAGTCCGCCGAGCCGATAAAAGTCTTGTCTTCGCCACCTGCGGCAAATATAAAGATGCGGGAATGCTCCAGATAACGGTCGATAATACCATTTATACGTATCGTGTCGCTCACGCCGGGAATACCCGTTACCAAAGAGCAGTTGCCACGTACCAGCAGATCGATGGGTACGCCATTGGCAGATGCTTCGTAGAGCTTCTTCACCATTGTAGCGTCGGTGATGTGGTTTATCTTGATACGGATATAGGCAGGTCTACCGGCTTGCTTGTTTTTGATTTCATCGTTAATCAGCCGGATGAACTTCTGCTTCATTTCGTTGGGTGAAACCAGCAGTTCCTTGAAACGAACAGGGGAATAAGGCTTTTCGATAAACTCGAAAACGTTATCCACATCACGCACCACATTGCGGGCGGCAGTCATCAGCATATAGTCCGTGTACATGCGGGCATTGCCTTCGTGAAAGTTTCCCGTACTGATACAGGCAATATCATTCCCCGTCTTCATACAGATATGCGTAATCTTGGAATGTACCTTCAATCCTTCCACTCCAAAGATGACATGAATACCCGCATCCTGCATTTTTTTGGACCATCCGATATTGGATGCTTCGTCGAAACGTGCCAGCAGTTCAATAACGACAGTCACTTTCTTACCATTGCGTGCAGCACAAATCAGTGCCTTCACAACCTTGGAGTCTTTGGCAAGACGATAGAGCGTGGTCTTGATGGCCTTCACCTCCTTACTAATAGCAGCTTCCTGCAGTACCCGGATATAATAGTCGAAACTATGATAAGGAACGTGGATAAACCGGTCGCCCTTCTGTATCAGCTTCAGCAGACTCTCGCCACTCTTCAGTTCGGGTTTTATAATAGGTTCCCATACGGGATATTTCAGATCTTTGCGACCGCAGTCGGGAAACGACATCAGGTCTTTATGGTTGTGATAGCGTCCGCCGCCCTGTACCGTATCGAGCTGGTCCAGACTTAGTTTATTCATGACGCGCTTCAACAGATCTTTCGGCATTTTGTTGTCATAGATCACTCGGAGTGCGTCTCCCTTCTTACGGCTCTTCACACCTTTGGAGATTTTTTGCAGCATACCGTTACGGAGGTCATTATCTATCTCCATCTCCGCATCCTTGGTAAACTTAAAAGCATACGCCTCAAAAGTTTCGTAATTCAAGCCGGAGAAAATCATCGGCAGGCAATAGCGTATCACATCATCCAGATACATCAGGAAACTTTTTCCCTCCTTATCCGGAAGACGTACAAAACGACCGCACTCAGCAACCGGAAGCGCTATCAGTGCATAATCGAAACTTTTCTTTCCGGTAGCCTGCATCTTGATGCCCAGGTAGATATTCTCATCCGTCTCGTCGGTCAGTTGCTTGACGGTCGAGAACCACACCGGACTGACAAAACCGCTCAGTCTTTGGCGATAGAATTGGCAGATAAACTGTTGCTGCTCTTCATCCAGTTCATCTTCTTTCAGCAGATAGATATTCTCTTCACACAGTTCACGGGTCAGCTTATGGATGGCTTGTTCGTACTCTTTTGAATACTTGTTGTTCAGCTTGTTTATCTGTTTGATGAGGTGCTTGGCGTGCTCCCGTTCCGAACGCAGGCTTCTCTCCTCACACTCGGCAATACGACCGAGCGTAGCCATACGAACCCGGAAGAATTCATCCAGATTGTTCGAATAGATACCCAAAAAACTCAATCTCTCCAATAAAGGCACATGTGTCTGGGTTGCTTCCTGCAAAATGCGGCGGTTAAAGTACATCCAACTCAAATCACGATCAACGTACGCTTCTGATACAACTTTCTTATTAGCCATCTTATCTTTCAAAATTTGCTACAAAATTAGGCAACATGCGTTACAAAACTATGTCGGGTATATTACAATGCGGATACGGGAAAACCGGAGTCGGATAATGCGAAAGAGACATGTCATTCTCAATATGCCGCAGGATGCGCCAATCGCAACTGCGCACCCAGTAACGGAAAGCGGCATCCGGACGATAATTTTCAGAGAATTCCAACAAACGCTCCAGATCAAATTCGTCGGAAACAACACCGGCACCGGTAAGGGCAGCGTCGTAAGCATTGCAATCCTGCTCAATGTGGGCAGGAACCATCAACAGAGGCTTGCCCAGATACATAGCCTCGCAGACGGACTCAAATCCGGCCGTAGTGGCGTATGCCTTGCAACCTGCCATGTAGCGTAAGAACTTGACATCGTCTATCTGGTGGAAACTTAACGTATCGTCCACCCGGCAGACTTCCTCTTCGTCTTGCTTGTCCCAAAAGAAGTGAAGAGGCACTTCGGGATGCGCGTTATGCCAATCTCGAACGCTCTCACCGAAACCGGCATTCACCATGTATCCATGAAGATAGTCTCCCGCCGTTCCCTCGCACGAAAGAACATCCCTGCGCAACAAAGGCGGAACGACATGGATATGTGCTTCTTCGTCATCCTCCATCTCGCGGAAAGAAAGCGCCAGCTTTTGCTGTGCACCCAAGCAGGTAAGCCGGGTGAAAAAGCGAAGCAACCACAGGTTGAAACTGCTTTTGCCGGGAAACTCAAAATCCCGATGCAGGAAGAGGTATTGATGGCCGATGCTGATTTGCGGTACGGAAGGACGGTAAAGCAGGTAAGTCAATCCCGTAAGCAGTTCATAGAAGTTAATGACCAGCTCGGCACCACTTTCTTCTATGCGATGGTGTATATAGTTCATGCTCTTGACGTAAGCAGGCAGTTTTATTGTATTATATGCCACACTGCGCGAAAGACTGACTCGCTTATTGGCCGGTGTAGGCAGAAAATTAGGACTCAGGAAGCGTTTCACCGGAGCTTGGATGCTGCGGTTAAAGAAACCGGGCAGACGGCGTGAATTGCTCTTGCCGACCAATACTTCCACTACCTCGTGACCATTGCGACGCAACAGCTCTTCCATAGTAATGGCTTGCGTCAGATGTCCCCGGCCTTCTCCTTGAACGATAAAAAGAATTTTCATAAAAGTTATGAGTTATGAGTTATAAGAAACAGCGGACTTTACTTTTTGTTTATATCAGTCTTGCATTTTTAGTTGTCGCAAATGTCACGCTTTTGTGTTACATACGGGTGTAAAGAATGTGACAATTCGGTTATAAAAACAAAAGCCACACCGGCATCGCACAGGCATGACTTCAAGAGAATTTATGGAATTAATACGTAAAAAGGATGAATTTGTTCGTGTGTAAAAATCAAAGCATCAGACAAATTCTTCTACCATATACATGTCACTGACAAAATCGTCAACGACTTGTTCCAGGTTCTTGCAGGCTTCGTCAGGTGTTTCGCCGTAAGCACTGCACAACACATTATTCATAAAATAAGCGTAAAAGCCACCGCCGGCCGAAGCCTCTACGGTATAGTCATTTCTGTTCAGTTTCATATTCGGTTCTCCTTTCTTTTTTTTACAGTGCAAAGGTGGCAAGAGCATGTTGCAAGAATATGTACATAAAGTTACAATAATAATAATTCGTCCTATCGCCGCCCCAAGAATAGGAAGAATACTTACTTATGTAGAAGAGTAGTTCATTTTTTATTTTTATAAGCACCATCATAAAACACAAGGCCTGGCATTTCTTCGTAAAATGCCAGGCCTCGTGTTTTGATAGTAAACATTCTCTTAGTAAGATCGTGCAAAAATCACACGGCAAGCAGACGGTTTACCGGTAACCATACACTTACCCGGTTCTTTGTCACCCGGAACGAAGGATTCGAAAGGAATACAGCGGATAGTTGCTTTGGTTTCTTCCTTAATCTTTTCCTCTGTTTCAGTGGTGCCGTCCCAGTGAGCCAGAATGAAGCCACCTTCTTCTATCTTTTCCTTGAACTCTTCGTAGCTATCTACGCTGGTGATTTTGCTATTGCGGTAATCGAGCGCCTTCTTATAGATATTTGCCTGCATCTCTTCGAGCAAGTCTTTTACATATGCTTCGATGCCCTCGCAAGAGCGGGTTTCTTTCTCCAATGTATCGCGACGCATCACTTCCATCGTGTTGTTCTCCAAATCACGGCCACCCATCACAAGGCGTACAGGAACACCCTTCACCTCGTAGTCGGCAAACTTAAAGCCCGGACGCTTGTTGTCGGCATTGTCATACTTCACGGAGATACCCATCGACTTCAGCTTGGCAACGATGCCTGCCACTTTCTCGTCAATCTTGGCCAGCATTTCCGCATTCTTATAAATAGGCACGATAACCACTTGTATCGGAGCCAGGTGCGGAGGCAGTACCAAACCGTTATCATCGGAGTGAGTCATGATAAGAGCACCCATCAGGCGGGTAGATACCCCCCAAGATGTTGCCCACACATACTCCAGCTTATTCTCTTTATTGACAAACTGCACATCAAATGCTTTGGCAAAGTTCTGTCCCAGGAAGTGGGAAGTACCGCTCTGCAAAGCCTTACCATCCTGCATCATCGCCTCAATGGTATAAGTATTGAGTGCACCGGCAAAACGTTCGTTAGCCGACTTCACACCTTTCACAACAGGCACTGCCATGTATTTTTCGGCAAATTCACCGTATACATTCAGCATTCTTACAGCTTCTTCTTCGGCCTCTTCGCGAGTGGCGTGTGCCGTATGGCCTTCTTGCCACAAGAATTCCGCCGTACGCAGGAAGAGACGGGTACGCATCTCCCAACGGAATACGTTTGCCCACTGATTGCACAAGATAGGCAGATCGCGGTATGAATTAATCCAGTTCTTATATGTATTCCAGATAATGGTTTCGGAAGTAGGACGGATAATGAGTTCTTCTTCCAGCTTGGCAGCAGGGTCTACTACCACGCCGCCGCCATTCGGGTCGTTTTTCAGACGATAGTGCGTCACTACGGCACATTCTTTCGCAAAACCTTCTACATGCTCTGCTTCACGGCTGAGGAATGATTTCGGAATAAGTAAGGGGAAATAAGCATTGACATGTCCCGTTTCTTTGAACATATCGTCCAACTGACGCTGCATCTTCTCCCAAATAGCGTATCCGTAAGGCTTAATCACCATACAGCCGCGCACAGCCGATTGTTCTGCCAAATCGGCCTTTACCACCAACTCGTTGTACCACTGAGAATAGTTCTCACTACGTTTGGTCAGGTCTTTCAATTCTACTGCCATTCTATTTCGTTTTTTAAAGTTTTCATTGATTTCTCTAAACAGTCGGCAAAAGTACAAATTTTAAAGGAAATTTATTTGAAAAACAAATAGTATTTTTAGTAGAATTGAAAACACACTAATCTATATATTCTATTTTAATCACAATCTTTCGGCTTTCAACGGGCTCTCCCTTTCCACGGACAGAGGGCTGATGGATGTCCGAAGGGAAAAATAGAAAGAAACTATCCACATCGGCAGAATAGTATCTTATCCGGGAAGACGTGTAAAAGGCAACGTCTTTCTGGGGATTATATTCCTGACGAACTTCGACATCACGGGCAAGCCCCATCTTCTCATTTCCCCGGAAGGTATACTGAAGATCGACAAAACGACGGTGGCTCTCAATGTTCCCCTTCTCCACTTCCTTCGGAATGTATTCGCTCACTGTAGCCCAACATTTTCCTTCTATAATGACATGATTGCCGACAGCCAGTTCTTCCAAATCATGGTCCGCAAGAAAACGGAAAGCGGCATCCCAAACATCTTTATTTTTTTGATATTGACTGGCAAATTCAATTGCATTGACTGATTTGTGGGGAGAGACAGTCCAACCATTAGCCCAGACATTACTCTTTATCCACTTCTTCGCATTTCCGGCAGTCCATGCCGGACTTGTCTGTGCTGATAAATACATACAAAAAAAGATTAATAAATAAATAATTGATATACGCTTCATATTTTTATTTTATCGTGAATTGAAACTGATCATATGATTCCGTACGCCATGCCTTGTCCTTGGTTTGGGGAGAAAAGCCGAAAAGCGGAGAATAGGTCCTGACCTGCACCGTGTGTCCGTCGGGCAGGAATTCGAGCAGACGCAGCCAGCCGTCTCCTCCGTTTCCACTCATGCCGCCACCCAACGCCTGGCAGTTGAACATCATCTGGTGTACATCGTGTCCGGCCGCATTCTTGTCGGTACGGAATCCCGTGGTATAGTCCCACCGTTCGTTCGGAGTGGCATAGTGTCCGCACAGCACAAGACGGATGTTGGCGGAAGGTTGCACCAGCTTCTGCCAGATGCCTTCACCCGTATTGGACGGAGTTATCTTATAGCCTTCCTTGTTGATACGCTTGCTGTCGAAGCCGGTAAGATAGGAATGGGTGATGAGAATCACTGTGTGGTCTTTGAAGCGTGGGGTAGCCACCAGTTCCCTTGCCCATGACAAGACCTCATCACGCGGGGCAAATTCAACGGCAATAATCAATATCCTCCCCCAATGCTCGTCCGTTATCTCCATAGCGGCATTCTCTAGCGTAGGCAGGCCGTTTCTATTATTGGTTGCAGCCACGATGGTCTTTTTCCATTGGCTGTTGCGCTCTATCGGGAAATATTCCGGGAAACGGGTCATCGAGTTCTCCGAACGGGTGTAGCCATAATCATGGTTTCCGGTAGAAATGAGATAAGGGACTTTGTTGTCCAACCGCCCGAAAGCCCGCGACACAAATGTCCACTGCTCGCGGCTCGTGAGATTCCCGAAACGCGGGAAGGGAGGGAGAATACATTCATTTTGATCTACCAGGTCACCCGTACAAAGTACTGCCTTCACATGGAGGGAGTCTACATGATGGGCGGTCCATGCCGTCATCAGTTCAAAAACCGGTTGGTTATAGTCATACTTCACATAGTTTTGCGGATCGCCCAGCAGGACGATGGAAAAAGAATTAGGATTGCACAAGTGCTGCTGGTTGGTATTGACTTGTGCCCGAAGCTGGAGGAATGCCAGCAGGCATCCCAAACAAAGAATGATTCTGTTTTTCATGGTTGCGTACTGAATTGGTAAATACATGTCTGTTTATAAATGTTTCCTTCACGTAATACGATGGAGGGGAAATGCGGATTGTTCGGTGTATCGGGAAAACACTGGGTTTCAAAGCAGACGGCGCTACGACGCGGATACACAGTGCCATGCATGCCCGTGAAGCCCGGCAAATAATTGCCGGTGTACATAATAAGCCCCGGCTCTGTGGTATAGACATCCATTCTGCGCCCACTGGACGGACTGATGCAGGTGGCGGCAAAAGAGAGCTCATGCAGTGCGGGTTTCTTCAGGACAAAACAGTGGTCATAACCGTGGCCGTTGAGCAGCTGCAAGTCTTTCCGGTTGATGCGTTCGCCTATGGAATGGTAGTCGCGGAAATCAAAAGGCGTACCGCCCACTGCCCTGACTTCGCCGGTATTGTTCGTATTCATGTCGATAGGCAGATAGAAATCCGCGTTTATCCTCACCAAATGGTCTTCAATGGAAGTAGTGGGAGTTCCCATGCCCGCCAGGTTAAAATAGGCATGATTGGTGGGACAGAACAAGGTGTCATGGTCTGTCTCCGCCTCATAATCTATGCGAAACCCATTGTCATCCGTCAAGGTATACATCATCCTTACCGTAACATTGCCCGGAAAACCGGCTTCTTCATCGGCATGGAAATGACGGAGAAGAAGTTGGTTTTCACACGGTTGCTGTGTTTCCCACACCACCGTGTGAAAACCGTTATCACCACTGTGCAGAGTATTAGAAACAGAGTTAAGCTGTAAGTGATAATCTTTTTCTCCTACACGGAAAGCGCCGTGCAATATGCGTCCGGCTACGGGGCCTATAGTAGCTCCTATATAATAGTCCTTGCTTTGCCTGCGGGCCTCTTCCAGCGTATCGAAGCCTATGACGACATTTTCAAACTTACCATGACAATCAGGAGCCATGATGGATAAGACGATGGCCCCGTAGTTCGTGACGCACATCTCCATACCGCTACCATTGCGCAGTATATAAAGGCCGGTATCCTTTCCGTTGATTACGGACCGGAAATCATCGGGATTCAATCCCGTCAGGTTGGTCTTATCTTTCATACTTTCTAAACTTCGGGATATTCGTTGCACAACAGATGTTCGGCCGGAACATCCTCTTCTATCTGCGGGAAACGCCCCTTGGGGGTGAGGAAACGGTTGTCCCTCATGTCATCGTTCACCGTAGAGACTTCGCCTACCAGACAATGGTCGTCTTCGGCCCAGAAAGTATGGTAGAGATAAGGCTCATAACAAATGCTTTGTCCGGGAGCAAGACGCACCGTTTCTCCGGGAGCTACCCGTGTACTGACTCCGTCGATGGAAACGACAAGCGGTTCTTCAGTCAGCGCTTCAGTTTCCTTGTCGGCCTTCCACAGACGCATGCAGAGGATTCCTCCACCCCGGTTGATGATGTCTTCCGTTTTCAGCCAATGGAAATGGGTGGGAGTAACTTGTCCGCAGCGGACAAACATAATCTTTTCACAATAGGGTTTGTCTTTCTTCTGCAAACTTCCATTACGGAGGGTTACCAGAGTCAGGCCGATTTTCAGGAAATCTCCCCAGCCGAAGTCAGTCAGGTCCCAGCCCATGGCTCTTTCCCGGATATCATTACATTCCGGTCCTTTGCTTTTCCAGTCGTCCGGAGTCCAGTCCGCCCATGGCGGCAGCATGAAGTGATACTTTGTCATAAATGCTTTGGCCTCGCGGATATATTGATTGATTTCACTGCGTTTCATATTTGTCTATTTTTTAAGGTGTTATACTTTTATTTCTTCAATAATTCTTTCAGCGGGATAGCCTGGAACTGAATGTCGGCTTGACTCCCCTCATAAAAGATGCCTATGGTATGCTCGTCAATGGAAGTCATGCAAGAGTACCCCGCCCCCCTACCTTCATCCAACAACATCCAATACTCCTCGGGCCAAGTTTGCCCGTCATCGAAACTCACCTTAATGGTAATGTTGTTACGGCGCTCTTTTGAATTAGGATTGGCAAAGAGTAATACATGACGTTCTTCTCCGTCTTCAATATAATCATGACGCAGCAAGGATGCCTGGCAAGCCGGTTCAATGAGAGCTCTGCGCGACGTGGGATGTTCCGTCCACGTTTTCCCCAAATCGGCAGTGACGGCAATGGCCCGCCCATTACCTTCCTGACGTCCCCGGTTGCTGCGCTCACGCATGTTCAACATCAAGGAATGATCTGAAAGTTCTACCACCTGACATTCGTTGGTATTGTAGTAGGCCGGTTCGCCTACGGTCCAGTTTTCGCCCTTGTCTTTACTCCACATGATTGTAGAGAACTGAAGCCCGTCTTCGTTCCGCCCCTCTACCGGAAATACCAATGTACCATCTTCCATTGTGATGCCACGACCCGGTCCGGGAGCGAGCAGCCACCATTTTTCCTTTTTTACTTGGCGGGTGATGTTACGCGGCTCACTCCAGGTAAGTCCGTCATCGGTACTCTTACTAATCAGGAATTGAGAACTTTGTTTGACACCATATCCCGGCTGAGAACCGTGCGCACGCCACTGGTGGTTCCATACGGTCGAGGTATCGGTAAGATTCTCTATCCATTTGCCCGTCTTGGGGTCCAAGACTCCGTGCATCCATAACCCTATGACATAGAGGTCTCCGGTGAAATCATCCGACAAGATGCAACCATCACTCACTCCATTATATTTCTGAGGTAGCCCGCCCCATTCTTTCATATCCAGAACAGTCTGCATAGGTTGCCAAGTCCGCCCTCCATCTTCACTGCGATTGATGGCAATATCAATGTCGCCCTGCAAATCGTCATCTCTTTCATTGCGTGCATCATACAAGGCCAGCAAGGTACCTTTCGTCGAAGTTACTAATCCGGGAATGCGGGAAGTATGTACTCCGTCCTGACCCGACTGCCGCAGGGCCACTCCTATACGGAGCGGCTTTACTGCGGGCAACTGGCGGATGCCCGCCAGCCCCAGATCTGTCTGAACACTATTGCATGAGATCTCAATCCTGCTTGTAGCCTGTGCCGCATCATCCCTCAATCGGAGTGTCACCCAGCATGTCAGTGTATCTTCCTCTATCTGCCGGCCTACCTTAAAACTCAATTGTTTGTTCACCGGTTTGGCACTTGTACAGACCTGCTCGCAATTCTCATCTAAGAACAGCGAAGCGGAAACGACATCGCCGGAACGGACAGTTCCATCCAAAGTGAAGTTTATCTTTTCCAACTGATATGCCACGCCGCTATTCCTAATCAGACGCAGACACAATACCGGATTATGCTCTTTCAACGTCAGCACCGGATATATCGGTTGCCGAATCTCCACCGTTATCTTATCCGTATAATTTTGGCATGCCATGATGCCCCAAGCAGACAAGACCAGTAAAAGTATAGTCTTACATCTCATATCATCTCAATATTTATTTGTAACCTTCAGTTTGTGTTATATTCGGATTAGTATTGAGACAGGCAGGAGCAATAGGCCACAACGTAACATTCTTCTCCCCTTCACGCCCCTTCAAGGTTTCAATAAGCTCGAATTCCTTATTAAAGCGAAGGTATGCCCACCATGCTTTTGATTCTGCAACAAACTCTTTCAGTATTTCGCTGATAATGGCATTGTCTATGGCATCCTGAGTCCTTACCGTATAGTAATTGTCTACCCCATAAGCACGCTTGGCCACTACATTCAGATTCTGCAGGGCGGCATCCGTATTTCCTAAGGCATTCTCCACTTCAGCTTTCAAAAGATAGGCTTCAGCCAAGCGATAGACAGGGACATCACTGTCAAAACTACGCGTATCATTGGCAAAGGAGCCTTTGAACTTCACAATCATCCTTTTAATCTGCACTTCTTCCGTCAGGAACTTATCCTTGAATACCCGTACCGAAACATCCGTACGCGTGTCACGTGCATCCTCAGCCAGAAAGTCACAATAGGCTTGCGTAGGCACAACATACTGGGCATGGGAACCGGCAGGAACCTCATCTTCAGTATATCCAGCTTCCCTCAACCGGGTTCTGTCACCGTTAAGTGCCAGATAATAGGCAAAAAAGTTAGGGGATGTTCCCGGAGTCACATTTTCATTGATGATATAGGGCAATGTCCAGATAAGCTCGGCATTGGCTTTATTGTTTAAATTGAAAATATCGGCAAATGCAGGAAGAAGCGCATATCCGGCTTTCAATACCGCATCAACAGAAGACTGTGCCGTACTCAGAGCTGCATTTCCTCCCCCCAGACGCTTTGCCTTCCACAAGTAATATTCGGTACGCAACATGTTGATGGCTGCCGGAGATGCCTTATGGAGAAGCTTGGAAGAAGCGGGCATCAACCTTAAAGCTTCTTCTATATCGGTTTCGACCTGGGCATATACTTCAGAGGCCGCCGTACGGCTGGGATACATGTCCTCCTGCTTTTCTGACTCAAAACCGGAAGTCAGCAGCGGGCAATCACCGAATACCCGCACCAGCGTAAAGTAGCAATATGCCCGCAGGAAATAGACATTGGCCATCACTTCATTGCGTATAGCTTCATTGGCGAAAGAGATTTCCGGAGTATGCTTCAGAATCAAATTTGCACTGTTTATTGTAGTATATATGCTACTCCAATTTGTACCTGCATCGCCGCTCAGCAATACGTTCGTACCCACTCTATTAAAAAACGCATCATTTACCGCCCCACTCTCATACCAGTTTGAGCGCATCTCCCCATAGATATTGAGCAAATCGGAAAAGGCGGAACGAAATTGGGTATATGCTCCATTTACTGCACTCGTAGCATCGCTCTCCTCTGTCCACATGGATAGGCTGGTGAACTGGCTGGGCTGTATCACATTCAGGTCTCCATGACATGATGTAAAAAACGAGACCCCACTTATAAGAAGAATGCCGGATAATATTTTTATTTTCATAATTCTTATTTTTCGTATTAAACTTCTTTTATCACAAAGTAACTTTACATCCGATAGAGAACTTACGGATAGGCGGATAGGTGTTGAAACTGCCGGAATAAGTGCTTGATGCACCTACTTCGGGAGAAAGGCCTATTACTTCCGTAAAATAGTGCAGATTGTTTCCGGCCAGGGTCAATACCAGCCCTTTCAGACCAATCTTTGCCAGCAATGCCTGAGGCAGAGCATATTGCAGAGAGATTTCACGGATACAGAGATAATCGGCTTTCTGGGTAAAAACATCGGAGTTGTCCCGGAAATTCTTATTCAACTCATCAGAGTCATTGCCTGAGAAACGGGCATACTTAGCCTTATTCGGGTCATCCCCCACATTCCAGCATTTCAGGATTTCGGCAGGCAGGCTGGTGTTTCCATTCATGAAATTACACATTTGGCGTTGCAGATAACCATTGGAAATGGAGTGCCCCAAAGCAAAATCAAGATAGACATTCAAAGTGAAGCCCTTGTAGGTGAAAGTATTGTTCAAACCTCCAGTTGTATGGGGAATCGTATTTCCCAGCAGGAACATATCATTGCTATTGATGATATTGTCTCCATTCAGATCTTTCCACTCATAGTCTCCGATTGTCTTTTTTCCGACACCCAGGCTCTTTTTCGTGGTCCAGTCCCAGCCTTTGGATGAGGTGTCATAACGGGCATTGGCAGCCTGCTCGGGAGTTGTAATGATAAAGTCTTTCTTATATCCATAGAAACGACCCAACGGTTCACCCTCGGCAACACCTCCGAATTCTTTGGTCGTGCCATCCTGCATTTTTACAGAGTATCCTCCCTGGCGGTTCTTGTCCCGTCCGTTTTCGGGCAGTTTAAGCACCTTGTTCTTTACGTAAGTAATGGTGAATTTAGATTCCCACGTGAAATCCTTCTTGGCAATGTTACGTGTTGTTATTTCAGCATCGAAACCACGGAAACGTACTTTTCCAAGATTGGTAAGGATGGAACCGTATCCCGACGTATTGGGCAATACTTTGGAAGTAATCAGGTTATCCGTAATCTTATTGAAATAGTCTATACCCAATATGATGCGGTTCTTGAACAAACCCAAATCAAAACCTAAATCCAATTGTGTGGAAGTCTCCCACTCAAGAGCCTTGTTGGGCATGGCAGAAGAAACAGTTGCCGCATCCTGATTGTAGCTGGTGGTAATGGCATACAGCCCCAAGGCATCATAATATCCGATAGAGTTATTACCCGTTTGGCCATAGCTGCCACGCCACTTCAAATTACTTATAAAACCGACATTCTGCATAAAAGGCTCATCACTCATAACCCATCCGACAGAAAGCCCCGGAAAAAATCCCCATTGATTGCCTTTGGCAAAACGAGAAGAGCCGTCCTCACGGAAAGTAGCAGTCAACATGTACCTTTTCAGATAATCATAGTTCAATCGGCCGAAATAACCGATATTCACATCTTCCTGCTTGGTCGACGTTGCATCGGAATAGACAGAACCTCCGTTCAATGTCGGTATCTTGTCGGAGCTGTGTCCGGTAGTGGCAGCATACACATACTTGTACAAATATTGCTGATAGGAATATCCTACCATCGCGCTGATGCTGTGTTTATCGGCAAACGTTCTTGTATAGCTGGTGTAGAATTCCAGTTTCTTGCGTTGCTCATCCGTCATGTTGGTAGTCGCTTTCCGCGTTCCATTCATCGGGTTGGCACGCATGAATGTATCTCCATGGCTGTTTTGCGTAAACAAAGAAGCTGTGCCCACAGCATGCCATCCTTTCAAAACTTCCCAATCAAGAGAACCTACCAGTCCCAGACGGTTAGCACGCTGGTTGTTATCATTGAAATACGAGTAAAAACTCGGATTCGGAGACGAAGAGTTGGGACCCGGGGTCGGAGTTCCGTACCATTCATTGTCAGATACCCAATATCTGCGTTGAACGGCCGGAGTCATCAGTCCGCGGGAAATTACCTGATACTGGCTGGCATATTCTTCACTATTCGTCTGACTATAATCGATGTTGCTGCTGAAAGTCAGGTTTTCTCTGATTTTGGCGGTCACATTAGTACGGGCATTGAAACGATCGAATGCCGTGCCTACACCTACACCGGAATCTTTCATATAGCCGATGCTGCCTACATAGCTCAATTTTTCCGTACCTCCTTCTATCCCCACATAATAATTTTGCCAAAGAGCATTCTTGAAACAAGTACTGGCCCAGTCATTATCTTCAAAAATCAAGGTCTTACTGGGATCCAGTGGATCAGCCACAGACTTCCATCCTGCCGGAATACTCTCTCCATCTCTCAGGTAACGGGTAGAAAACTTGGAAACATCCGTATTACCGGAGCTATAAGCATATCCGTCAAGGTATAACTTTTCCGGGCTGGGTCCGGAAGCCCAACGATCGCGCATGATAGTAACAGCTTGGGTAGCATCCAGATACTCAATCATTCGTTCAACATTCTCGTTTGCAAAGGAAGCCTCAAACGTTACTCGAGGAGCACCACTCTTTCCTTTTCTTGTCGTAATCAGGACAACTCCATTCGATGCACGCGAGCCATAAATAGCAGAGGAAGCGGCATCCTTCAAGACTTCGATAGATTCGATGTCATTGGGATTGATACCCGCCGTGCTGCGCTCTACACCATCAACTAATATAAGAGGAGAATTGCTCTGGCTGATAGAGGAACCACCACGAATCAGGAACGTAGCCTCTGCACCCGGAGTGTTATTCTCATTGTACACACGTACACCCGCAATTTTACCTTTCAGCCCTTCTCCCACAGTATTGATAGGAGTTGCCTTCAATGTTTCTCCATCCACTTTACTGATGGCGGATGTTACAGTACGCTTGGATTGGGTGCCATAACCAACGACCACCACTTCATCCAACCCCATAGTAGTCGGTTCCATCTGGATGTTAAGAATCTTTTGATTGGTAATCAAGATTTGCTGTTCATCATAGCCCACATAGGAAAATACAAGAGTTTCCCCCTTGCTTACTTTCAACTGGAAAGCACCATTCATATCCGTAATAACTCCTCGAGTCGTACCCTTCACAGCGATGGAAACTCCTGGAAGAGTTTCACCTGTGCTGTCCACTACTATCCCTGATAGGTTAAATTCTTGTGCCCAAAGTAAGAATGGACAAAATAGTAGAAAACTTATGAGGGGAAAATGAAATATTTTTCTCATCTTTGTTACGATTTTAATAATAAATTGTTTCGGTAATTTATTTTGGGGAGAAACGGGAAGTACCAATACTCGTTTCTCCCTCTCCTTTTAAGTTTCAAGCTCTATTCGGCTAATGAGCTATTTCTTTAGATACTTTATTGCATTATTTCCATAGGCATATCATTTTTAGTTAATTAATATATTTAAAGAAGTCAGTATTCTTTAATTCATTTCGCGTTTCTTCCAATTCTTTTTCGAAACAAGGAGCTATCGGCAAGCGGCACGGACCACAATCTATCCCAGCCAATTTCATGAAAATCTTACCGGCTCTGACTCCACCACCATGTTTTATCAGTATATCAATAATTTCTACAGCCTTCCACTGCATCTCACGAGCCGTATCAATATCTCCATTTTCCATGGCTTCCATCATACATTTATATATCCCCGGAACATAATTATACGTACTTCCTACTGCAGATTTAACTCCGATTGAAAGTCCGGTAATCAATATTTCATCAAAGCCATGTAAAACTTCAAAAGCTCCGTTATCCACATGGATACATTGCTGCATCTCCATCAGATTGTTGTGAGTAAACTTCACTCCTACCAAATTTGGAATCTGCTTCTTACCTTCCGAAAGAAAAGTATGTACCGGTAATGACACGCCAGTAATAGATGGCATGTTATAGTAATAGAACGGCAGTCGGGATGCAGAAGCCGCTATCGGTTTAAAAAAACTTATCAAATCATTCACAGAGCCAGGTTTGAAAAAACAAGGCGCCATAGCTGCTATCATATCTGCCCCGATAGTTTGAGCATGGGCTGCCAATTCAGAACACTGAACTTGTGACATACCACCTACATGCACTATAACCTTTAACTTCCCTTTAGCTACCTCGATCCATTTTTCTGCAACAGCTTTACGTTCTTCTGTTGTCAGAGACACAGATTCTCCTGTCGTACCACAAATAAATACTCCCGTCACGCATTTCTTTTTAATTAAAAACTCCGCATACGGCTCGATCACCTGCAAATTTAAGGAACCATCTTCGTACATTGGCGTAAATGGCGCAGCAATTAATCCTGTTAAAAATTGTTTATTCATAAATTAGAGTAATTATAATTAATGAAAGGTTTAAACCTCCTTTTCTTTGAAGAACAAACTTGCCAAATAACCAACGAAAAAACATGAAATGAATCCGGAGGCTGTATATAAAAGCAAGTGAAACATTTGAAATTTAGCCACAAATAGTTGTACAATGATACTCACTACGATTCCTATGATCGCTCCACTGGAATTGGCGCGTTTAGTGAGCATTCCCAGCATAAACAGCCCTCCCATACTTCCTAATATAAGCCCAAGTATCTTGTTGAATTCATCCCATAATGATGCAATATTCCATGTTGCCATAAGAAAGGCAAAGGACAAACTGATTATCCCTATTACACATGTTGCAATACGTGCTGCACGCAATTCGTTTCCGTAATCGCCTTTGTGCAGAAAACGGGAATAAATATCTACAATATAAGCTGTAGCTGCCGAATTCATACTACCACTAAGAGTAGACATTGCTGCTGCAAAAATACCCGAGATAAGCAATCCAACAACACCGATTGGTAATTGGGTAAAAATGTACCAAGGGAAAATAGCATCGCCATTAGGAATACTAATAGTTAAATTTTCAGGGTATACTTTATAATATGCATAAAGTGAAGTACCTATAAAGAAGAAAATAAGAGTAGCGGGAACAGTCAATATCGCATTGGTCCACACACTTTTCCGGGCTTCTTTCATTGAGGAAGTAGTGAGATAACGCTGTACCATACTTTGATCAGTTCCATAGGTAGTAAGGTGCGTAAAACATGCAGCAATAATGACAGTCCACATCGTAGCATCTTTTAAATTAAAATTTGTCGTTCCCAAATCAAATTTACCATTTGCTACTGCAATATCAATAGTCTCGCCCAAACCGCCAGGGAGAGAACACGATATATATACCACTGCAAATATAGCTCCTCCTAACAAGATAATTACTTGAATAGCATCGGTCCATACTACAGCTTCTATTCCTCCAATCATTGTATATAAAATGCTGCAGGCACCCATAATGCCTATACATAGGAATATATCCAACCCTGTTACAACATTCAAAGCAATAGAGGGCAGAAAAAGCACAACTCCCATACGCCCAATCTGGAAGATAATAAAAGCCATACTACAAATAACACGGATAAATGCATTAAAACGTATTTCTAAATATTCGTAGGCAGTCGTTATATTCAACTTTCGGAAAAAAGGAATAAAAACAGAAACAATAATTGGTGCAACAAGTAAAATGCCAATATTGAACAATACATAGCTCCAATTGGTGGCATATGCCTTAGAGGGTATGGCCATGAACGTAATGGCACTCAAAGCTGTTCCAAAAAGGCTCAAACCAGCAGCCCACCATGGAATACGTCCTCCACCCTTAAAATAATCGTTTGTATTTTTCTGACGACGTGAAAAGTAGATTCCTATTCCAGCCAATACAGCAAAATAACCAATAATCACAAGGATATTGACAACACCCAACCCTTTTTTAAAAGGAATAATATCACCTTGAAGGCCGTACAATTTATTTGTGCCAAAATTGGCATCATTACCTATTATAAAGAATGATTGATTCCGATACAAAACTTTTGCAATGTCATATGGATATGGTATGACTTCAGACTTTATCAGAGTTTGCGTAATTGTATGGTATTTCCATAAAATATTTTCCTTCTTGAACTGCACTGTATCCCCCGATTCTTTCTGAAAAAGAAGAACATGGTTGGCCCCACTAGAAATGGCTGCACATAATCCTTTAGGAAAGTCTGAACCTAAAGAGCTCCATCTATTTAGCTGAGGATTATATACATATCCATCAGTCAAATAGGATAAGGAATTTTCTTCCGTTTCCGTTTGCCCCCCAATAAGATACAAACAAGGAGAAACACCATTATTCTGTACTACACAAATTGCATTCTCTCGAACACCTCCTGGACATACCGGTAATTCTCTCCATCCTCTTTCTTTATTTGATAAATCCAAAACAAAAAACGATTCTGATAATTTAAAAGGTTTGATTGATTCTCTTCCCCCAATGATATAGACCTTATTATCAAGTAATACTCCTGCTGCATTTGACAATGGAATGGGAAGCAACGGCCAATCCTCCGAGATTTTGAGTTTACCCTGTTGCTTTGTAATAAGAAACACCTCCCTATAACATTTATGAGAATCGCGTCCTCCAATACATAATATGCCATCAGGAAGCACTATAGAAGTACCATAAGCTAACGGTCTGAATAAGATATCTTCATATAAATCGAACCCAACGTTTCCTGACAAGCATATTGCATTTCTTCCCCACTGACTAAAATCGGCAGAAGTTCCGCCTGTCAGAACTATTTGTCCATCAAGTACACCTCCAAAAGTTCCTAATAGACCATTTCCTTCGTAAAGAATACTCTCCGTACCCCACTTTATTTGTTCAGTATTAGAAGTATTCGCGGCTCTCAAACTCTGATACCCCAACAAGCAAAGACATATCAATGCAACACCATAATTTATAACTCGTGCCATTTGCTACACTTTTTTTCGTGATTAACCCTTATTTCGTTCTCCCAGTACGACTCTATCGTAAATCAACTTCTTATATACATAAAAATGTTGCTCAATAGCATTTCTATAGCCCATTTCATTCTTATTTTTGATAAAATTCAGTAAATCGGTATGCGTTACTATTTGCCCCTTTTTCTCTAATTCTATATTAATGGTTTCAACCAACTCCCTCAAATTAGTTTTCACAAAATTCATTACTGGATGAATTATACTTTGAAATTGCACGATTGTTTTATTTCCTGTTATCTCATACAATTTTGAATGAAAAGTATATTCACTGAGATTAGCATATTCGTTATTTCCCAATGCAACACCAGCATTTACAATCTCTTCTAATTCTATAATATCTTGTTCCGTGATATGATGGAAAATATCGCTGCTAATTCCAATTTCCAGAGCAACCCTGAAGCCAAGAAGATCAAGAAGAGATTCTTGACTCATAATACGAGGATCGACTACCCTCTTCATGCCTCCCAAAATAAAAGGTTCAGTTAGAATCATTCCACGTCGTGTACGACTTTCAATCATTCCCATCATCTTTAAACGGCTAAGGGCTTCACGAAGAACACTACGAGCTACGCCCAATGCTGACGCTAACTCTATTTCATTAGGAATAGAATCACCTACCTTCAAATCTTGACTTTTAAAGTAATTCAGTAATTTGTCTTCTACTTGGTCAACCAAAGTGATTGATTGACCATCAATTTTCAAGTTCTCCATATACCAAATTGTATTATTATTAATCCTATTAGTATTATTTGTCAGACAAATAAATGAATATTTTTTAGTAAAAGCAACATATAAAGAATATATTATTGTATATTTCACTATTATTAACTATAAAGCCATTGTGTTTTTATAAAATTACAATTCATATATGTAATATCTATTTCGCTTTTATTACACTATCATACAACTAATAAAGAAAACTAAAGCATCAGGAGAAAAATACGCTCACAAACTATTTAATAGCTAGCAAAAAATTAATAAAGAGAAAAAATATGCTTAATAATAGAGAAGGATCTTTGCTACGAACCGACGATAAATTTCAATCAGTTATAAAAAAAGCAGCTACTTTAGTTGTAGCTGCCTGATTTTCAGTCGAGCGGCAAGCGAGGTTCGAACTCGTGACCCTCAGCTTGGGAAGCTGATGCTCTACCAACTGAGCTACTGCCGCAAACTGTTTCATAATGCTATGCTATGAAAACGGCGACAAAGTTAATAAATTCTTTCAGAAAAGCGCAAAAGATTCTTGAAATAATTGCCCCTTTATCTATATTTCTTAACGCATCCCTCTTTCTTTTTAATGTCAATCCTTGCCACTGCCACGGAAATCATGTACATTTGCTTCCCGTAAAATCAAGGTATCACATGAAACGAATCATATTAATCACCGGAGGAGCCCGTTCCGGCAAAAGCACACATGCCGAGGAATTGGCGCTCAGCCTCTCTCCCAACCCCGTTTACCTTGCCACAGCACGCATCTGGGACGAAGAGTTCCGCCAACGGGTCATCAGGCACCAGGAACGGCGCGGACCGGAATGGACAAACATTGAAGAAGAAAAAGAACTCAGCCGGCACCGGTTGGAAGGTCGGGTTATCCTGATAGACTGTGTAACCTTATGGTGTACCAATTTCTTCTTTGACCTGAAATCCGATATAGACGGTGCACTCACTGCCGCTAAAGAAGAATTCGACCGTTTCACCGCGCAAGATGCCACCTTTATCTTCGTGACCAACGAGATAGGTATGGGTGCCACTTCCGATAACGAACTGCAACGAAAGTTCACGGATATGCAAGGCTGGATGAACCAATACATTGCCGCCCGTGCAGACGAAGTGATATTGATGGTATCCGGCATTCCTGTGAAAATCAAAGAATAAGAATTAAAATCATAAGACTGATGAAAACATTTCATATCACCCGCCCGGACGAAGCCATACGTCCGGCTTTAATTGATAAGATCAACAATCTGACCAAGCCGAAAGGCTCGCTGGGTACGCTGGAAGAACTGGCTCTTCAAATCGGCCTCATCCAACAAACATTATCCCCCACCCTGGAACATCCTCAAAATGTTATCTTTGCAGCCGACCATGGCATCGTGGACGAAGGTGTCAGCCTCTCTCCCAAAGAAATAACCTGGCAACAAATCAGCAACTTCCTCCATGGAGGTGCAGGCGTTAATTTTCTCTGCCGGCAACATGGATTCACTTTAAAGATAGTAGATGCAGGTGTAGACTACGACCTGCCTTATGATAAAGGCATCATCGATATGAAAGTGCGCAGAAGTACCCGCAACTATCTACACGAAGCAGCCATGACAGAAGAGGAAATGGAGCTTTGCCTGGAACGGGGTGCCGAAGTGGTGTGCCGCTGTCACGAAGAAGGCAGTAATGTACTTAGTTTCGGCGAGATGGGTATCGGAAATACGTCGTCATCGTCCTTATGGATGACTTGCTTCACCGGCATTCCTTTGGAGCAGTGCGTAGGTGCAGGGAGCGGACTGAATAATGCAGGTGTCCGCCATAAATATAAAGTACTAAAACAATCGCTGGGGAATTATAAAGGAGACGGTTCCCCCCGGGACATTATCCGTTACTTTGGCGGGCTGGAAATGGTAATGGCAATAGGCGCCATGCTGAAAGCCGCCGAACTGAAAATGATTATTCTGGTAGACGGATTCATCATGACCAACTGCATCCTGGCTGCCAGCAAACTATATCCCGAAGTATTGGATTATGCTATCTTCGGGCATTGCGGCGATGAAGCCGGCCATAAACTGGTGCTCGATGCCCTGCATGCCAAACCGTTATTAAACTTAGGTCTGCGGTTGGGAGAAGGAACGGGAGCTATTTGTGCATATCCTATTGTTGACTCTGCCGTGCGGATGATGAACGAAATGGATAATTTTGCACATGCTTCCATTACCAAATACTTTTAAATTCATTACGGAGACACAACGTTCTACAGATTTTAAACAGTTAATTATGAACAATATCCTGGCAGCATTTATATTCCTCACACGACTGCCTTTCTGGAAGATAAAAGAGGTGCCGGCAGAAGCCTTCAAGCACGTAGTACCCTACTGGTCGTTGGTGGGTTGGCTGACGGGAGGCATCATGGCCGGTATTCTGTGGCTGACGGGACAGATATTGCCCGTATCGCTTGCCTGGATAATGGCCATCATTGCACGGCTGCTCATCACCGGATGCCTGCACGAAGATGGCCTGGCAGATTTCTTCGACGGCTTTGGCGGAGGGACATCCAAGGAACGAACCCTTGCCATCATGAAGGATTCGCATATCGGAAGTTATGGTGTCATCGGGCTGATATTCTACTTCCTGCTGATACTGCAGCTCCGTGATTTACCCTTGAATCTTCTTTGTGCCCTCGTTTTCAGCGGAGACTGCTGGTCTAAGTTCTGCGCATCGCAGATTGTCAATTTTCTGCCCTACGCCCGAAGAGAAGAAGAAAGCAAGGCTAAAGTAGTATACAACCGGATGAGCAAGGGAGAATGGACAGTCGCCCTTATTTGCGGAGTATTGCCATTTGTTTTGTTTCTCCCAATGAAGATGTGGCCTGCCCTCCTATTTCCGGTACTCACCTTCTTCCTGCTCTGCCGTCTGATGAAACAACGCTTACAGGGATACACCGGCGACTGCTGCGGAGCTACTTTCCTGCTCTGCGAACTATCTTTCTATATCGGAAGCCTAATAATAAACTATATATAATATGGAAGTAACCCTTATTCGTCACACCTCAGTAGACGTCGCACCCGGAATATGTTACGGCCAGACGGACGTCCCCTTGAAACCCACATTCGAACAAGAAGCCGCCGTTACGGCAGAAAACTTGAAAGCGTATCTTCCCTTCGATCATGTTTATACCAGTCCCCTCACCCGCTGCGTGCGCCTTGCCACTTACTGCGGATATCCGGATGCCGAACGAGATAAGCGGATTATGGAAATAAACTTTGGTGAATGGGAAATGAAGCCATTTGACGGCAACGATGATCCGCGCCTACAGGAGTGGTATGCCGACTATCTGAATGTAGCCGCTACCGGCGGAGAGTCCTTTATGATGCTATACCAACGCGTCAGTGGTTTCCTGAATGAATTGAAAAACATGCCTTACGAACGGGTAGCAATCTTTGCCCATGGCGGCGTATTGATTTGTGCACAAATCTATGCCAGCACTCTGAAATGGGAAGAAGCCTTCGGAGCGCTGACTCCTTATGGAGGCATTGTCCGCATCCACATCGGGAAAGAATAACCACTACTGACAAGTAGCAGCTCAACGCTGATAAGGAATAGTAAACGAGATGGTCGGCCCTTCTGCCGCCTCGGCCTGCACTTTGTAGATTCCTCCGAAGTGGTGAATGAAGTGTGCATTGATTTCATGGCGGATCAAGCTTGTCTTACTCTCAAAATGCATTTTGGCAAGCGGAGCATTTATCACATCGAAGCAAAGAACAGACTTGGTCCTGTCCTTCTTAATACGGACAAGGGCCTGGTAATGTTCCGCGTCATTTTCCAATGGGGTCAGTATGCTGGTAAGCAAGGTTTCAAACCATCTTTTGTCAGTCTGTACCTCTTGCCTGTCTATATCTGTCTGCAAAGTAACGAATACACATAAGTTCTCCTGCTCATTGATGAACCGCATCGCCTTCTCGCACAGCTGCAATACATCGCACTCCTCCTGCACGTATTGGGTCTTACCGGATTCCAACCGGGAGAGTTCCAAGATACTGTTGACATAGCTCAGCAAGCTTTCTGCATTCGTCTGAATGATTCGTCCGTATTCTTTTTTAGTCTCTTTGTCCAGCTCTTCCGTTCCGGTCAGTAATTCGGCAAATCCTACCACCACATTCAGCGGCGTACGTATGTCGTGGCTGATCTCCGACTTCAAACGATCTTTTGCGATGTTGTCTGTCTCGGCCTGTAGGGCTGCCTCAGCAGTCTGCTTCTCAACGCCTGCAATCTTGGTGGAAAGATAGTGGGTATAAAGATAAAAAAGTAGTGCCAGCAACAGGACAATTATCAGGAACATAAATCCTCTGCGGTAATTGGTATCCTGAATCTTCTGCTTCTCCAACAACAGTTCGTCAATGTGATAGATTTCCTTGACCTGCTGTAATTGATTGGCAGAAAAGGCGTTATTCAGAGAATCTTGCTTATGTATCAGATAGCGGTAGCTTTCGATAGCACCGTCGATATCTCCTTTTTCGTACTGTATACTTGCTTTGTATGTTATCAGTGTGGCAAAAGTGGATACATAATTATTCAGTACCGTAGAAGTAACCTCGTCTATCAGAGCAATGCTCTTGTCGGGTTCGTTGGTTCTGTTATAGTATTGAAGCTGTATCAACTGCACATTCAGCCAGAATACCGGATCGACATGCGGGCCAAGCAGTTGCTTCACCTTTTCAATATGTTCGTGCGCCTTGTCAAGGTCCACGCTAAAATAGTGAAGAATATACTTTATCTGGCAGTCGATCTCAAAATTAGCCCAATTCTTCCGGGTCTCCGGTTCGTTGGAAATGACTTCCTGCAAAGTGCTGTCCATCTCCAAAAGGTAGGGAAGCCGCAAACTGTCATGTCCGGAATTGCCGTATACTTGGGCTATACGCGACAGAATATCAATCTTCAAACTTGCCTTTGTTTGAGGCGAGAAACTTTTATAGGCTTCCAGAAAGACATTCAGCGCTTCCTTGGTGCGACTGGACACGCCATAAGCACATCCCAAACTGTTGCATGCCGCCACCTTTCCGTTATTGCTGTGATGCTGCACTGATTCTTCCAGCGTTTCCTTGGCCACATACACCGCTTTTTCTATCTGCCGTTTGGAGGCCAAAGCACGACTGATGGCAGCCTTCTGTTCCAGATAATAATCGTACGTACCGACTTGAGGAACAAACTCTTTCAGGATATTCACCCAATAGGCCAGACTGTCTGCATCGTGCTTCTTGTCATAGCATGATGCCAGATAGTAAGCTCCCAGATTTTCGTAGAACACATTCTTCTGTTGTTTCGCTTCTTTATAAAGGCGGGTAGAGAACGTCATATTATAAGGTGCATACTGGTGTCGGTAAGTCATATCACGAAGATACGTCAAACGGGCCAGAGTGGCAGGCAGAGCATCGGCCACCTGCAAGATGCTGTCCTGATAGCGGAGTGCATCGGCATCTTCGGCCATCAAAGGACAGATCCATCCGCAAAGCAAGCTGTATATGATAAGTAGGATTCGTTTCATGGTGCTGTTTCTTGGTGTGATGCAGGGTTATACTTCAAAGGATGTGTGAAGCAGAAACGCGCACCTTGTGTGTACTCACTGTCCACCCACAACCTGCCGTTCATATATCTAACGATGAGCTGGCAGATAGAAAGTCCCAGTCCGCTTCCTTGCACATAATCATTCAGTTTCTCGAACCGCTCAAAAATCAATTGCTGCTTTTCCAGCGGAATACCACATCCGGTATCGGTGACAGAGAAGAATGCTGTTTTGTCATCGGTCTTTTTCAATTCTAAAACAATGGAACCTTCTTCTGTAAACTTGGTAGCGTTGACCAGCAGGTTTATCAGCACCTGGCGAAGGCGGGCGTCATCCGTATCGAGCATCAGGACAGACAAGTCGGTATCGAAACGCATTTCTACTTCCATCTTGCGGGAAGCGACCACAGTCTCCACTACCTCGCGACATAGCTTCACGGCATCATGTTCTTGTATATTGAACGTGATGTTGTCGTTCTCGAAGTCAGAGAAGTCCAATATATCATTAATCAGTTTCAGCAGTTGGAAAGAGTTCACTTTAATAATCTCGGAGAACTCCCGGCGCGATTCATCATCAAAAGATTCGTCATCGTCAGTCAATACGGCAGAGAAGCCGACGATGGCATTCAGCGGAGTACGTACCTCATGGCTCATGTTCGAAAGGAAAAGATTCTTGCGCTGTATGGCTTGCTCCGCTCTCTGCTTCATTGCTTCCTGGCACTGCTGGGAGCGCTTCAAGCGGAATATTTTTTTCCAGCCGAGAATAAGAAGAACTATCAGAAGCAATACAAAAAAAATGATACCTGCCAGATAGAAACGCATAGAGACAATGCGGTCGTGTTCGTTCTGATAGGCCAGTTGGTCTGCCTGAAAGCGGGTGGAGAGTTGGTCAATCTCCTTCGGATAATTCTTGTCGAAGGAAGACTTGATGTAGGAGAAGGCTTCACGATACTGATTGTAAGCTTCCTCTTTATTTCCCATCTTCAGCAGCAGATCAGCTTCTTCCTGAAGTGTTTCCTGGTAGAGGGTATGATTAATCCGGGCATAATCGGTTTGCAAGAACTTCCGATACGCATCCAGCGCCTTTTCATAATCTCCGGCAGCCTCCAGGTAGCGGGCGTTCACAATCAAAAGATATTCCTGAATACCGGGGATTAATCTCACTTGAAGCAGCTCCAACTGATCCAAATGCTGACGGGCAGTTTTTATATCTTCCTTGAACAGTTGATAAGAAGTATTAGCAATGTGTCGCATGGCCACTTCCTGGGTAGACAGTTCTTCCTTGGGATAATGGTTCAGGCGGGCAAGGTAATGCGAAGCGGCACTCTGGTTCTGAATGCGCAGATTATAATCTATCAACTCAATCAACAACAGACGGATACGCACATCCTCTCCCGTCATGTCATCCAGCAGTTCGAGAGCTTTTTCGTAGGCAATACCGGCTTCCAGGAGCCGATCCGTATAAGTGTAGACCTCCCCCATGGCATTCAAAGCAAGAGCATTCCCGAAGGGATAGGAAAGGGCGCGGGCTTTGGAATACATCTGGTCGCTCAAAGCGATGGCAAGACGAACTTCCCCACGAAAGAGGTAGGATTTGGTCAATATCCGGCCAAAGTCAAAATAGGCATGATAACGCCTCGACTCATCCAAATCGGCCAAGAGGCTATCGGCATTCAGCGAGTCAATTTCTTCCTTGGTAAGGTAATCGAAACCAATGCTGTTGTGAAAAGTAGAAATAACTTCGTACGCTGCACTGTTCTCATTCTCTTCCAAAGAGTCTTCAATGTCAGTTTCGGCTGCTGAGGCAAGCAATGTACTGCCGGTACAAAAGAGAAGAAGAAGCGTGTATTTTAATATTCTACTCATGAGAGTTATTTTGTTTGTTCGTTTTGTGTACCGGTTTGCCTCCCGGATGCAACATCCTCTGCAAATATATCACAAACTTTTCAACGGGCAAAGAATCTGTAAAAATAACAACGTCTTAAAAGTAAAAAGAAACGATAGTGGCAATCAGCAGGGCTATTACTATCATCAATGTCTCTGCACGGCGATTGATACGGATGGCCAAACGCATATCCCCTGTGGAGAGAGGACGATTGTTATATCCGATGTAAGGTTTCCAAACTTCCTTGCCGAAGTAATTATGAGGACCGCCGAAGCGACAGTTGAGAATACCGGCAAGGGCAGCCTCAGGATAACCGGAGTTAGGGCTGGCATGCTGGTGTCCGTAGCAGCCTACAAAGGAGAGTAGAGAAAAGCGCCCGGAGGCAAGGACCATAAGGAAAGCGGTGAGCCGGGCAGGGATGTAATTGGCAACATCGTCCAGCCGGGCGGCAAAACAGCCAAAGCGGCGATAACGTTCGTTGCGATAACCTATCATCGAGTCGAGGGTATTCACCATCTTGTAGGCGAGCATGCCGGGGACGCCGAGAAGAATATACCAGAATAGAGGAGCAATGACACCGTCGCTCAAATTCTCGGCAAGGGTTTCGAGGGCGGCGGTACGTACTTCCTGGGCTGATAGTTCGGAAGTATCGCGGCCTACGATACGGGCTACTTGCTTCCGGCCTTCGTCCAGTGAGCGGTCCACAGCCTCGAAGACCATGCGAACTTCACGAACAAGGGTGGTACCGGCCAGGCAGTAGAAGATAAGGAGTATCTGCAATCCCAGAAGCACTTCGGGAGAAAGGCGCGCAACGTAACGGAGCAGCAAGGAAGACAGAAAGTAGACGGCTGCCACGAGGAGCAATGTCGTGAAAGCGCCCTTCAGGAAACGGGCACGTCCGTGGTTCAGACGATGCTCAAAGAAAGAGATGGCACGACCGAAGGCAACGACAGGATGCGGCAAGCGAACGGGGTCGCCCAGCCAGCGGTCCAGCAGCCAGGCTGCCAGCAGCGGCAGGTTTAGGAGGAAGGCAGAGCCTATAATGAGAGAAAGATGTTCCATTATATTGTTTTATTTAGCATTCGATATAACTGTACTGTCTGTCATTCAGTCACATTAAGCTTCAAGCCACTGCCCTATTGCTTCCACCAGCCGGTCATTCTCCTCGCACGTCTGCGTGGCTATGCGGAAGAAGCCGGCGTCGAGTCCGTCAAAATTGGAGGCATCACGGATGAGGATGCCATGCTCCTGCGCAAGGTAGTCTTTCAAGGCAGAAGCCTTACCAACGCGAAGGCGCACCAACATGAAATGGGTTTCGGTGGTCCATACCTCCAGTCCTCCCAGCGCTTCGAGCGCAAGGCGCAGGCAGGAAGCCTCTTGCAAGTAGGACTCCACATCCAGCGGATTGGGAACATCGTGTTCCAACAGATGAAGCCCCGCTTCAATGGCAAGCTGGTTGACCGACCAGGGCATGCGGTTGGTACGCAGGCGGTGCAACAAATTCGGCGCACCGGTAACGTAGCCCAGACGCAGGCCGGGAACGGCATAACGCTTGGTCATGGAGTGCAGCAGCAGGACATTGGGAAAAGCCGCCGCTTCGGCCGCAGAGAAGAGCGGACGCAGGGTGAAGTATTCGTATGACTGGTCGATAACGAAACAGACTTGCGGGTTGCGTTCGATAAGCTCCGTCAGATAGTCCTTATCGACCACTGCGCCCGTGGGATTATTGGGATTGCAAAGCCAAAGCATACGTACTTCTTCCGGCAAAAGTCCTCCCTCGTGCACCGACGGGAGTTGATAAAGCGAGGTCACCCGGTGTCCGTGCATGCGGCAAGCATCGGCATACTCGCTGAAGGTAGGCTGAAGGATGGCGCTGTTTGTGCCGCGGAAGGTTTGTGCCGTGAGATAGATGGCTTCGGTGGCACCGTTCGTCACGCATACAGCTTCGGCAGGAAGACGGTGGCGGCGGGCAAGGCGGGACTCGAGCGTGTAAGGCTCCGGCTCGGGATAGGACGAAAGGGAGCAAGAGACAGACGAAGCAGAAGCCGACAAAGCCGACGTCGGCAAGTCAGAAGCCCCGTCGCCGTTGATGCACCGGCACAGATGCGCCTTCAGGGCAGAGAGGTCTACGCGGCTGTAGACGTTCGAGCTGAAATTCGCCGTTATGGGGCGCTGATATTTATAGGAGTCGTCTCCGTGTCCTTCAATCATGGTTTTTTGTCAGTATTTGGTAGACGAGCGGCAGGTTGACGTGGCGGCGCACGTGGTCGGCAAGCTTATCGTATTGTTCTTCTTTGAATCGGTGGTAATCGAAAGTATCTGCTGTTTCGGACAGCTTGTCGGCAAAGGGGCGGAGCAGGAAGTCGATGAATGCCGGGTTGTCCAGAATGCCGTGGATGTAAGTTCCCATACAGCTGTGGTCTACGAAATAGCCGTCGGCGCTGCCGTCTTCCAGCAGATTCAGAGGGGAGGCAGGAGCACCTTCTACGGGGAGGGTTTCGCCCATGTGAATCTCGTACCCCTCTAACAATTGACAATTGGCAGTTGTCAATTGAAAGCGTACCTGCTGCGTCACCTTCTCCCCCGTCATGCGGGTGCTGACGGGCAGCAGCCCCAGTCCGGGCAGGCGTTCGATGTCCCCCTCCACGCGGTCAGGGTCGCAGACCTCCTGCCCCATCATCTGATAGCCGCCGCAGATGCCCATCACCGTGGCGCCTTCGCGATGGGCGCGGATGATGGCTGCGGCTACGCCGTTGCGGCGCAGTTCGCAGAGGTCGTCGAGGGTGCTTTTGGAGCCGGGCAGCAGGATGATGTCGGCTTTGGCCAATTCGTCTACGTTGTTGGTATAGAAGAGGTGCACGCGCGGGTCGCGCTCCAGCACGTTGAAGTCGGTAAAGTTGCTGAGGTGGCGCAGCAGGACGACGGAGATGTTCACTTTGCCCTGCTCGGCACGCACGGACTTGGTGGCCAGCGCCACGCTGTCTTCTTCTTCGATATAGATATCACGGTAGTAAGGCACTACGCCTACCACGGGGATGCCGCACAGCTCTTCGAGCATCGTGATGCCGGACTCAAACAAGCGGATGTCGCCACGGAACTTATTGATAAGAATGCCCTTGATGCGCTCCCGCTCATGGGGACGGAGCAGCTGCAGCGAGCCGTAGACGCTGGCAAAGACGCCGCCACGATCGATGTCGCCCACGAGGATGACGTCGGCGCCGGCATGCAGGGCCATGGGCAGGTTGACGAGGTCGGTGTCGCGCAGATTGATTTCGGAGATGCTGCCGGCGCCTTCCAGCACGACAGGATTATAGCGGGCGGCAAGGCGATCGTAGGCAGCACAGACTTCGCGGCGCAGTTCTTCGCGTCCTTCCTTGCGGAAATAGTCGTAAGCGTCGCGGTTACCAATAGGACGCCCGTTGAGGACGACTTGTGAGGTGTGGTCGGAAGAGGGTTTCAGCAGTAGCGGATTCATATCCGTATGACAAGGCACACCGGCCGCTTCGGCCTGCACGGCTTGGGCGCGGCCTATCTCGAGGCCTTCGGGGGTGGCGTAGGAGTTGAGCGCCATATTCTGCGCCTTGAAGGGGGCGGGCCGGTAGCCGTCCTGGCGGAAGATGCGGCAGAAGGCGGCGGCAATGATACTCTTACCTACGTCGCTGCCCGTACCGGCCAGCATGAGGGGATGAAGTTTCTTCATATTTCATTCAAGCTTACGCCTGCAAAGGTACAAAACTTCATGCAGAATAGCAACTGGGAGGGATGAAAGAAAAAACATCCTATATTCTTTGGTTGTTTCAAATGAATCTGTAACTTTGTGAGCTACAAATACTAACTAAACAAAGCATGATCCTCAAAAGCCAAAGCCGCCTGCCGCACACGCTGCATCCGCTTCGACAAGCGGGTTTAAAGGCTTTTACCCCCCCCCCCGTCAATGTAAACATTTACGAATACACACCGGTCGTCTTGCACAACCGGACTTCCTTGCGGGCATCTGCCTGCAGCACCTTCACTGCGTGCTGCCGACAGATGCCCGCTTTGCATTTACATATCCAACTAATCAAACAAAGTTATGAAAAAAGAAAAAACCACAAAGAAACAGATGAAGCGGGCGACGTACCTTCCCCCTTGCATCGAAGTGATTGAAATGGCCGTAGAAGGCAGTGTAATGGTAGGCAGCGTCAGCGGAAGTGCCACAGCACCAGGCTACAGCGAAGGCGGAAGCATATTCGGCTCCGCACCAGCGAAAAGGTCCAACTCCTACAGCGCCGGCATTGCAAGCGATATTGAAGACTTAATTAACGATATCCTTACCATAGAGCAATGAAGACACTGAAGAAAAGAATACAACAGACGGGTGCAGGCATGTCCTTCGCCCTGGGTCTGACGCTGCTGGCAACCGCCTGCACCAATGAGTTGGAAAACACCGCCACCACCTCCGAAAACGAAGGAAAGAAAGTAACCTTACATGCCAATCTGCCCCAGAGCGGTGCACAGACGCGCATGAACTTCACGGACGAAGGCGAAGAAGGAGTAAAGACCACCTGGAGCGAAGGAGATGCCATTATGGTATATGTCATGGAATCAGAGTCACAATCTTCTTTTCAGGGCTACACTTTCACCTTGACAGAGGGCGAAGGAACAATCGACGGAACCTTTGAAGGGATACTGCCGGAAGACGAAGCAATGGGATATTTGATTGGATATCCGGCCAGCAAGATGCCGGAGGTATTCACAGAACACTCTCCACTCTCCATCCTGGGGAACGTACAGGATGGAAATGGAGACATGAGGCATCTCTCTGACTATAATTTTATTTTTACCCAAGTGGAGGATCTGAAAAGCAAGGTTACTTTCATTACCGGTCTCACGTTATTGACCTTCGACCTCACGCTTCCCACAACATACAATGCCGTAGAAGACGGAAGCCCGATAAGGCTGGATATAAAAGGATACTTCGGTACGGGGGGATTCGGTGAGTCAGAATCAATTAAGATGCTTTCGTTGGGATTACAGAACATCAGCATACAGACCGACCGCAAGCTGAAGGCTTATATGCTGACCTCTATTGAAATGGATAGCGGAGATGAAATGCAAATCACCCTCACTACAGACAACGGAACAATATATAGCTTCACAAAGAATCTCGCCAAAGACATTAAGCAAGGAGGGGTGCGCTATACCGCCACCATCGGTGAGGACGATTGGGACAATATCTCCCTCAAAACTTTCGACAACAAAACTACAGAAGCCTCAGGCTTCGGCACGAACGCCCAAGGCAACCCTGGTGACGGCAGCGAAGCCAACCCCTACCTCATCACCAATGCCGCCGAACTGATGTACTTCGTGAAGCAGGTGAACGGAGGAACGAAGTATTCCGGCGAATACATCAAGCTGACCACCGACATCTATGTGACGGCGGACGAGTGGACACCGATAGGAACAAGTAGTTCCATATATTTCGCAGGAAACTTTGACGGTGACGGGCACACTATCTATGGAAAGCTGCACGCAGCCAAAGCAGAGCAAAACCATGAAATATACTTCGGTTTCTTCGGCTATATAAAAGGTGCCACCATACAAAACTTGAACATGAATGCAGAAGTAATAGGAGGAGCAACAAGTGATAACTATTATTGTACCGGCAGTATTGCAGGGTATGATAGCTCAAGCTCAGAAGTGAAGAACTGCCATAACTACGGCAAGGTGACCGGAGGCAAATCAACTGCCCAAACATCCTGGACCGGAGGCATCGCAGGCAGTTGTACAACCATCGCCAATTGCAGCAATCATGGAGAAGTGACAGGAGGTACGGGAAAAAACACCAGTGATACCGGAGGTATTGTAGGAGGCTGCTCTAGCAGCAACTACACCATCACAAACTGCATGAACACCGGCAAGATTACGGCAGGCTTAACCACCGGCAGTAGCTACACCTACACCGGAGGCATTGCAGGATCCAGCTACAATTTGGTCGGCTGCACCAACTACGGAGAAGTGACAAGCCCCGACACCGAAAATAGCTTCTCCTTGGGAGGAATCATCGGAAATCTGAGCAGCAATCGCACCATGCACACCTGCCTGAACGTGGGAACGATAAAGAAAACAACAGCAAGCTCTTGGGCAAATGCCGGAGGACTTGCCGGATTCAATTCCGGCACCATCTATTCCTGCAATACCCATGCCGGCACCGTGCTCGAAGCTGACGGCGCACCGACCCCGGGTAATCCGGCAATCGGAATAAACTATGGCAGCACCCCCACTTGCGAAGACAAGACACACAAACCCCGTTAGCCCCTCCCCAAACAAATCTCTCTCCCCCCCGATACAGAAAAACGGGGGGGAAGAAAAAACACCACATATTCCTTGACCGTCTCGAATGAATGTGTAACTTTGCATGCTGTAAACATTAATAAATAAAACATGACCCTCGAAAGCCCAATCTACCTGCCGCACACGCTGCATCCGCTTCTACAAGCGGTTTTAAGGCTTTTACCCCCCCCCCCGTTAATGTAAACATTTACGAACAGTACCCGGCTATTTTGCGCAGCCGGACCTCCTTGCGGGCATCTGCCTGCAGCACTTTCACTGCGTGCTGCCGACCGATGCCCGCTTTGCATCTATACATCAAATTAATCCGATAAAGTTATGAAAAAAGAAAGAACAACAAACCAGCAGATGAAGCGGGCGGCATACCTTCCCCCTTGCATCGAAGTGATTGAAATGGCCGTAGAAGGCAGCGTAATGACGGGCAGCGCCAACGGAAGTGCCACATCACCCGGCTACGAAGATGGCGAGAGCATGTTCGGCTCCGCACCGGCGAAAAGAGCCAACTCCTACAGCGCAGGCACTGCCAGCGATATTGAAGACTTGATTAACGACATTCTTACCATAGAACAATGAAGACACTGAAGAAAAGAATACAACAGACGGGCGCAGGCATCCTCTTCGCCCTGAGTCTGACGCTGATGCTGGCAACCGCCTGCACCAACGAGTTGGAAACATCCGCCAACACCCCCTCCGGAAACGAAGGAAAGAAAGTAACCTTACGCGCCAATCTGCCCCAAAGCGGTGTGCAGACGCGCATGGACTTCACGGACAACGGCACGGAAGGAGTAAAGACCACCTGGAGCGAAGGAGACGCCATCATGGTTTATATCGTAGAATCAGGATCCCAATCTTCTTTTCAGGGCTACACTTTCACCTTGACACAAGGCGCAGGAACAGACGACGGAACCTTTGAAGGGAGACTGCCGGAAGGCCAGGCTGCGGGATATATGATTGCATATCCCGCCAGCAGGATGCCGAAGATATATGATCCCAACCACTCTCCGCTCTCTATACTGGAGCAGGTACAGAATGGAAATGGAGACATGAAGCATCTATCTGACAATAATTTTATTGCTGCCCAAGTGCTGAATCTGGAAAGCAAGGTTACTTTCGGTACCTATCTCACGTTATTGACCTTCGACCTTACGCTTCCCACAACATATAATATAGGAACAGACGGAAGCCCGATAAGACTGGATATAAAAGGAAACTTCGGTACGGGGGGATTCGGTGGTGGAGCATCAGAAGCAATTGGTATAGTCTCGTTAGGATTGCAAAATATCGACATACAGGCCGACCGCAAGCTAAAGGCTTATATGCTTACCTCAAATGACATGGAGAACGGAGATAAAATGCAGATCACCCTCACTACAGCCAACGGAACAATATATAGCTTTACAAGGAATCTCATCCAAGACATCTATCAAAAAGGGAAGCGCTATACCGCCACCATCGGCAAGGACGATTGGGACAAGATCGATGACAAGACTTTCAGCAATGATATGCAACCAGCCCAAGGCTTCGGCACGGGCAGCGGTGACGGAGACAGCGAAGCCACCCCCTACCTCATCACCAATGCCGCCGAACTGAAGTACTTCGTGGAGCAGGTGAACAAAGGAACATCCGCCGGAGGAACAGACTATTCCGGCAAATACATCAAGCTGACCACCGATATCTATGTGACGGCGGACGAGTGGACACCAATAGGAACAAGTTATTATATACCTTTCAAAGGAAACTTTGACGGCGCCAGGCACACCATTTATGGAAAGCTGCATGCAACTACGGCAGAGCAAAGCGGTGAAATACATTTTGGCTTCTTCGGTTATATAAATGATGCCACCGTACAGAACCTGAACATGAATGCGGAAGTAACAGGAGGAACAACAAGTGGTAACTATTATTGCACCGGCAGCATTGTAGGGAGTGGGAATGGTTCAAACACAGAAGTGAAGAACTGCCACAACTACGGCAAGGTGACCGGAGGCAAATCAGTTGCCCAAACATCCTGGACCGGAGGCATCACAGGTAGTTGTACAGCCATCACCGATTGCAGCAATCATGGAGAAGTGACGGGAGGCACGGGAGCATCCTCTTGCGATACCGGAGGCATTGCAGGAGGCAGTTCTAGCAGCAAATACATCATCACAAACTGCGTGAACGACGGCAAGATTACGGCAGGTATATCAACCGATAACTACCCCAACACCGGAGGCATTGCAGGATCCAGCTACAATTTGTCCGGCTGCACCAACTACGGGGAAGTGACAAGCCCCAACACCGAAAATGGTTTCTACCTGGGAGGAATCATTGGAAATATGTCCAACAATCGCACCATGCACACCTGCCTGAACGTGGGAACTATAAAGAAAGCAACAACAAGCTCCTGGGCAAATGCCGGAGGACTTACCGGAAGGAATATCGGCACCATCTACTCCTGCAACACCCATGCCGGCACCGTGCTCGAAGCCGACGGCACACCGACCCCGGGGAATCCGGCAATTGGAAACAACTATGGCAGCACCCCCGATTGCGAGGACCAGCATCAAGCCCCATAGCTCCTACCCGCCGCCTCCCGCCCGACACGGAAAAACGGGAGGCGCACGGCGCTGAAAACGGAGATATCTCCCGTTAAAAATAGAGATATACGCATTTTTCACGGGAGATATCTGGCGTTAAAAATGGAGATATGCGCATTTTCAACGGGAGATATCTCCGTTTTCTAAAAAATATAATTCATATCTATCTCGAATATTTTATTAACCCGAAACCGGAAGCCGGCAGACGAAACTACAGCCACATCACCGTGTGACAAGACACCGACGGAAAGCTTCACAATATATTTATAATTATGGCTAAATACAAATTGGCATTCAAGAAGAACCCCATGAAGAAAGACGAACCAGGCAAATGGTACGCCAACCCCTCCGTAGTGAACCGTATGGACACCCGCGCCGTATGCAAGGTCGTGACCCGCAACACCACTACCGCCCCCACGGAACTGGAATCGGCCTTCAACCTCGTATGCGACGGCATCCCCCACGAGCTACAGCAGGGCAACAGCGTCCGCCTGGGCGAACTCGGCACCCTCCGCCTCAGCTTCGGCAGCGCCGGTGTCAGCTCTCCCGAACTTTTCGACGCCGCCACCATGATGAAGAACGTCAAAGTCATCTTTACCCCCAGCAAGGAACTGCTGTCCGCCGTCAAGAACGGACTCTCCTTCGAGAACGTCGGCATCGTGGAAGAAGGCTTCTCCTACCCCTCGCTCAAGGCCTACCAGGAATACAAAGTGGCAGCCCGCAAGCCCGGACAAGGCGGTGACGGTCAGCAAGGCGGCTCCGGTGAAGGTAGTGGCGGCAGCGACGGCGACCAAAGCGAAAATCCGCTGGGATAAGCCGATTGCACAAGAACATTCTTCAGGCACGGATTACAGGGAATTCACGGTTGCTTTGCATAATACTAAAACCGTGAATTCCGTGTAATCCGTGCCTGAAATCATATCATCGGTAAGCACTCATATCAGACCTCGGTATCCTCCTTCCCCTCTCCCGAACAATTCTCCTTCTCCCTTGTTACAAGGAGCAAGAACCCCTAAACCGAACGAACTTATGAATAATCTATCATGCCGGAAACTGCTTCCGGCCCTGGCCGCCATGCTATTGGCCAGCAACGGGATAACGGCACAAGACGCCCGGCCCCTTGCCTCCGACGCCGCCCAGCCCCTGAGCTCCGCCGCCCTCCCCCTGAGCTTCGGCGACGCCCTGCGGCAACTGCACACCGGCAACCGCAGCCTGAAGATAGCCGACCGCGCCGTAGAATCCGCCCGCGCCGAGCGCGACAAACTGAACGCCCTTTGGTACCCCTCGCTGCAAGGCGCCGGCACCTACGTCCACCTCTCCGAGAAGATAGAAGTAAAGCAACCCCTCTCACAGTTCACCGACCCGGCCAAGGATTTTGTACACACCGTCCTGCCGGACGACCGGTTCATCAGCGGTATCCTCGACCAGATAGGCGCCCACACCCTTGCCTTCCCCCTCGCCCCCCGCAACCTGACCACCGTAGGCCTGACCGCCGAATGGATCGTCTTCTCCGGCGGCAAGCGCATCCGCGCCTCCCGGATAGGCAACACTATGATAGACCTGGCCCGCGAGAACCGCGAGCAGACCGATGCCACGCAGCGCACCCTGCTCGCCGAAAGCTACTTCGGACTGCAGCTAGCCCGGGAAGTAGTCCGCGTGCGGCAGGAGACTTACAACAGCCTGACGCGCCACTACCAGAATGCCCTGAAACTGGAAGCCGCCGGAATGATAGACAAAGCCGGACGCCTGCTGGCACAAGTGAACATGGACGAGGCGCAGCGGGCACTGGAGGCGGCCCGGAAGGAAGTCAGCGTGGTGCAAAGCGCCCTGCGCACCCTGCTCAACCTGGAGGACACATGCAGCATCCACCCCACCTCCCCGCTCTTCATCAACGACCGGCTGCCCGCCAAAGAAGAGTTCGTGCAGGCCATGCAGGTGGAGAACTACACCGTGCAGCAACTCGGCCTGCAGCAGCACATCGCCCGCCAGCAGCTCCGCATCGACCAAAGCGGCTACCTGCCGGACATCGCCCTCTTCGGCAAGCAGACGCTCTACGCCCACGGCATACAGAGCAACCTCGTGCCCCGCACCATAGTAGGCATCGGCTTCACCTGGAATCTGTTCGACGGCCTGGCACGCGAAAAGCGCATCCGCCAGTCGAAGATAGCCCAGCAGACGCTGGCCCTGGGACAAGAGAAGGCAAAGGCGGACCTGAGTGTAGGCATCGACAAGCTCTACACGCAACTGCAAAAGGCGCAGGACAACGTCAGCGCCCTGAACACCACCATCAGTCTGAGCGAAGAGCTGGTGCGCATCCGGCAGAAATCATTCGCCGAAGGCATGGCCACCAGCACCGAGGTCGTAGATGCCGAGACGATGCTGGCCACCGTGCGGGTGGCGCGTCTGGCAGCCTACTACGAATACGATGTGGCGCTGATGAACCTGCTGGCGCTGTGCGGCACACCGGAACGGTTCGAACAGTACTTCGTTGAATGAGAATTTAACAACATGAATATGCCTACTAAAGTAACTTCATTCCCCTCCTCCCGGGAGGAGGGGAATGAAGATAGCACTGCTACGTACTAAGCCCCATCAATAAAAAAGTAGAATAATCTAAAACCCTAACCAATATGAGAATCAGTAACAGAAGCATCAGCATTGCATTCGTCATCGTCCTGGCAGCAACGGTCATCGTGTCCGTGGCAGGGATGGCGCTCATGAGCCGGCAGCCCCTTGTGCTGCAAGGCCAGGTAGAAGCTACCGAAATCCGTATCAGCGGCAAGCTGCCGGGACGTGTAGACTCGTTCCTCGTCCGCGAGGGCGACTGGGTGAAGGCAGGCGACACGCTCGTCGTCATCAACAGCCCCACCATCGAAGCCAAGTATCGCCAGGTGAATGCCCTGGAGCAGGTGGCCCAGGAACAGAACAAGAAGATAGATGCCGGTACCCGACGTCAGATCGTGGCCACCGCCCGGCAACTATGGAACAAGACGCAAAGCGACCTCACCCTGGCCCGGACTACCTACGAGCGCATCGCGACGCTGTACCGCGACAGCGTGGTCACCTCGCAGCGGCGGGATGAAGTTAAGGCCATGTACCAGGCAGCCCAGGCAGCCGAACGTGCCGCCTACGAGCAGTATCAGATGGCCCTGGACGGTGCGCAGAGCGAAGACCGCGCCTCCGCCCGCAGCCTGGTAGACGCTGCCCGCAGCACGGTGGATGAGGTCTCCGCCCTCCTCGTCGACTCCCGCCTCACGGCTCCCGAAGACGGGCAGATAGCTACCATCTTTCCGAAACGTGGCGAGCTGGTGGCACCGGGCACGCCCCTCATGAGTCTGGTGGTGATGAGCGACGCGCACGTGGTGCTCAATGTGCGCGAAGACCTGATGCCGCAGTTCAAGATGGGCGGTACGTTCCGGGCCGATGTGCCGGGCATTGGGGGCAAGGATATAGAGTTCCGCATCTATTATATCAGTCCGCTGGGCAGTTTCGCCACTTGGAAGTCGACGAAGCAGACGGGCAGTTACGATATGCAGACGTTCGAGATACATGCACGGCCTACACAGGCGGTCGAGGGGTTGCGGCCGGGGATGTCGGTGCTGCTCAGCCTTCCCGGGAGCAGAGGACGAGAGGCTCCGCCGCAAGGCTGAGACTCAAAACGCAGGCGTTTCATCTCTCCGCCGCAAGGCTGAGACTCAAAACGCAGGCGTTTCATCTCTCTGCCGCAAGGCTGAGACTCAAAACGCGAGCGTTTCATCACTCCGCCGCAAGGCTGAGACTCAAAACGCGAGCGTTTCATCACTCTGCCGCAAGGCTGAGGCTCAAAACGCGAGCGTTTCATCTCTCTGTAGGGCTACGGAGGCTTAAAACGCTTGCGTTTCATCTCTCTGTAGGGCTACGGAGACTCAAAACGCTTGCGTTTCATCTCTCTGTAGGCCCCCGGAGGCTTAAAACGCTTGCGTTTCATTCCTCTGTAGGGCTACGGAGGCTTAAAACGCCTGCGTTTCATCACTTTGTAGGGCTACGGAGGCTCAAAACGCTTGCGTTTCATCTCTCTGTAGGGCTACGGAGCCTTATTTCGGCCTTTGCGCTGATAGAAATGAAGCAAATGATAAGCATGGGTATCTTAAACTCTCCCGCCTGAAAGGGGGAGTACCCCGTAGGGGGGAGGGGGTCTGGCATCAGCGAAGAGTAACTCTGTATTGTGAACCCCCTGCGGATCTGCCCCTGCGGATGTAAGACCCCTGCGGATGTGCCCCCTGCGGATGTGAGACCCTTGCGGATGTAAGACCCCTCCGCCCTACGGGCACCTCCCCTTTCAGGCGGAGGAGTTTGAGATACTCTTGCTCATTTTAAACTTGAGATACTCTCGCTCATTTTAAACTAAAAAAATATGAAACAGAAGAATCTTTGCCCATACAGCACCCTCCGCATCGCCAAACGCAATGCTTTCCTCCGCATCGCCAAACGCAATGCTTTCCTCCGCATCGCCAAACGCAATGCCCTCCTCCACATCGCCAAACGCAATGCTCTCCTCCGCATCGCCAAGCGCAATGCCCTCCTCCGCCTCGCCCTGCGCCCCGCCCCCCTCCTCCGCGTCGTCCGCCGCGAGCTCCGCCGCCTCACCTCCCGCCGTCTTTATTTCGGCGTCTGCCTCGTGCTGCCCCTGTTCTGCCTCCTCTTCATGGCCACCATCTTCGGCAACGGGCAGATGGAGCGCATCCCCATCGGCATCGTGGACCAGGACAACACGGCCACCTCGCGCAACATCGTCCGCCGCATCTCCGCCGTCCCCACCTTCAGCGTCGCCCGCCACTTCACCGACGAAGCCGCCGCCCGCCAGGCCGTGCAGCGCAAAGAGATTTACGGCTACCTCTCCATCCCGCCCCGCTTCGAGCAGAAAGCCGTAACGGGCGGCCCCGGCGGAGCAGTCGGCACCGGTGCCCCCAGCCCCCTCGGCACCCATGCCCCCGGAGCCGCCACGCTGACGTACTATTACCACTACGCCCTCCTCTCCGTGGGCAGCGAACTGATGGCCGCCTTCGAAAGCGCCCTTGCACCCGTGGCCCTCTCGCCCATCATGGTGCAGGCCCAAGCGCTGGGCGTGGACGGGGAGCAGATGCAGACCTTCCTCCTGCCCGTAGAAGCCAGCACCCATCCGCTCTATAACCCGGACATGGACTACTCCATCTACCTCAGCCAACCGTTCTTCTTCGTGCTCTTCCAGATACTCGTCCTGCTGGTCACCGTCTATGCCATCGGCAGCGAACTGAAGTTCGGCACGGCGGCGGAGTGGATGGCCATGGCGCGGGGCAATATCCTCACGGCCGTCGCCGGAAAGCTACTGCCCTACACCGTCATCTTCTCGCTCATCGGCATCCTGGCCAACTATGTACTGTTCGGTCCGCTGCACATCCCCTTTGCGGGCAGTCTCTGGATGATGAATGCCGTGACGGTGCTGTTCATCATCGCCACCCAGGCGCTGGCGGTGTTCATCTTCTCCATCTTCCCGAGGATAGCCTACACCATCAGCGTAGTGTCGATGATAGGCTCACTGGGGGCGACGCTGTCCGGAGTAACGTTCCCCGTCACGGCGATGTACGGAGTGGTGCATGCGGCTTCTTACCTCTTCCCCGTGCGCCACTTCACGGAGGCGGCGCAGGCGATGATTTACTTCAATGCAGGGTTCTGGGCATATTGGCAGTCGGTGGCTGTGCTTTTCCTCTTCCTGCTGGGGGCGCTGCTGATGCTTCCGCTGTTGAAGTGGTGGATGCAGAAAATGGCAACGGGGCACGAAGCAGACAAGGAGTTGACAAGGGGGGAGGAAGTTGACAAGTTGACGAGGAAACAAAGAGACGAGGGGCTGCGCAGTTCCTTGTCAACTCCTTGTCCCCTTGTCCCCTCATCAACTTGTCCCCTTGCCCCCTCGTCAACTCTCCCCGCCGTCATCCGCCGCGAATGGCGCGCCATCGCCACCAATCCGGCCATACTCCTGGTGCTGGCAGGCGGCATCTTCCTCTACGGATTGCTCTACAACTATATGTACGCCCCCAACGTGGTGCGTAAAGCCCCCGTTGCCGTAGTCGACCTCTCCCACTCCGCCCTCAGCCGCGAGTACACCCGCCTGCTGGACGCCACTCCGCAAACCTCGGTCTACGCCCAAACGCCCAACATCCTCGAAGCCCGCCGCTGGATGGAGCAAGGCCGGGTAGACGGCATCCTCTACCTGCCTGCCGACTTCGAAGCACGGGTGGCACGGGGCGAGACGTCCGTATTCCTGCTATACGCCGCTACGGATGCTTTTCTCGACTTCAAAGGATTGCAGGAATCCAGTTCCCGCGTGATGCTGGCCCTGAACGACGCCCACCGCATGGAGGGCATCGTCTTTCTGCCTCCGCAAGGGTTGCTGGCGGTGGCATCGGCTGCTCCCATCCAGGTGTCGGGCACAGCCCTCTATAACTATACCGAGGGGTATGGCTCTTACCTGATTCCTGCCGTGATGATAATCATTATCTTCCAGACAATGCTGATGGTGATTGGGATGCTGACGGGGGCGGAGGCGGAAAAGAGAAGGAACGGAGGCTTATCTGCCGCCTTTTGCGGGCATCCCTCTTCCCCGAAGGAGAAGCATTGGAAAGCGGCGTTAAGAGACATTGCCGGTAGAACATTTGTGTACGTCCTGCTCTACGCCATCTTCTCCCTCTTCCTGCTGGGACTGCTGCCGCACGTCTTCAGCATTCCCAACATCGGCTGCGGATGGGACATCTTCACCATGATGATACCTTATCTCATAGCCACCAGTTTCTTCGGCCTCGCCGTCTCTCGCTGGTTCACCGACTCCGAAGCGCCGCTACTGATGATAGCCTTCTTCTCCGTCGGCTTCATCTTCCTTTCCGGCGTCTCCTATCCGCTGGAACTGATGCCGTGGTACTGGCAGGCTGCGCACTACATCTTCCCGGCAGCCCCCGCCGTACTGGCCTTTGTAAAGCTGAACTCAATGGGTGGAACCCTGGCCGACGTCTGGCCGCAAATGCTGGTGATGTGGATACAGGTCGTCGTATACGGAGCCTTGGCTATTTCTTCCTTTTATAAGCGAATGCCTGCCACTTCTCTTCCGGCCAGTCCTGCCGCTGCATCTCCATACGCGCCATGACAAAGAACAGATCGGAAAGGCGGTTGACGAAGCACAAGATCTGCTCGTCAACCGCATCCTGCCGATGGAGCGTCCACAAACGGCGCTCGGCGCGACGGGCCACGGTGCGGGCAAATTGGAGTTGGGCCGAAACGGGTGTACCGCCGGGCAAAAGGAAATAGCCGTGATCTTGCAGCTCAGCAGTCATCGAGTCCATCTCCTGTTCGCAACGCAGCGTGAGCGCTCCGGCCAAGAGCGGATTGGGATTCACTACCCCCGAAGGAGTTGCCACATGGCTCATCACCACCATCAGTTCCCGCTGGATGGCATGCAGCAGTTCCTGCCACGCATCGTCTGCCGGAAGCAGGGAACGCACAATGCCGATAACCGCATTCAGTTCATCCAGACAACCGTTCGCCTCGATGCGGATATCATCCTTGGCTACGCGCGTACCGCCATGAATACCCGTCGTACCCTTATCTCCTGTTCTTGTATAGACTCTTTTCATACTGATAACTACTTAAATAAAGACATTACATCAATCTCGCCCCAATACAGATGGGTATAGCTGGCAATCGTATTTTTGTAGCGGAAGACGGGCGTGTCCACCGGCTGCCCCTTGGCATTGTACACCTGCACCACGGAGGGCGGAACCGTTCCCTCGCCATGACGGTCGAACTGCGTGTAATGGAACTCGTGTCCCCGCAGATGCTGGCCGTTATAGTCGAACTGCCGATAACCCAGCGACAGCTTCCGATCGCACGTTCTGTTCGAGACGGAGAAAGGGAAGATGCCCACCATCATTTCACTGCACGGATCTTGAGACTCCCAAGTATCGCAGCCGATGCCACGGGAAAGGTACATCATTCCGCCACACTCGGCCAGCACCTTGCCGCCGGCTTCAATATATTCGCAAATGGAAGATCGGGCACGCCGAGCCTCGGCCAGCTCCCTCAGCCTGTTCTCCGGATATCCCCCCGGCAGATACAGCAAATCGGTCTCCCTGGAAATGGGACGATTGTGCTCAGGATCAAAAAAAGAGACAGTCCCCAGCCGGCGCAGAATCTCCAGATGCTCTTCGTAAATGAACGAGAACGACTCTGCATTGCGGGCCACCAGGATGCGTAGCGTCCCCGGCTCCCGAGGCTCTTCCGGCAAGGCGGCGGGCGGCAAGGCTTCCGGCAAAGGAAGTGTCGTCTTCTCCAGCAGCAGTTCCCAGTCTACATACTGTTCCAGCAGTTCCGTAAGCTGTTCCAATGCATCCGTCACCTTCGATTGGCTGAAGTCAAGCCCCAGATGGCGCGATTCCTGCTCCAGACTTTTCTGTTTGGGCAAGTAGCCGAAGCAAGCAATATTCAAGTCCGCACAAACCTCCTGCAACATCTCATAATGCCGCGGCGAGCCCACACGGTTGAAGATAACCCCTGCCACCCGTACCTCCGGGCGGAAATGGATAAAGCCCGACAGTAAAGCTGCCATGGAATATGCGGCAGACTTGGCATCCACCACCAGCACCACAGGAATATCCAGCAACTGCGCTATTCCGGCCGACGAACCCAGGTCACGGTCGTAACCGTCGAACATCCCCATCATACCCTCCGCAATGACGGCATCCGCATCGGCCGAGTGGCGCGCATAAAGCTCGCGTACATGCTCCTTCGATGCCATAAAAGTGTCGAGATTGATGGACGGACGCCCGCAAACAGCCGTATGATATTTAGTGTCGATATAATCGGGACCGCATTTGAAAGGTTGTACCGTCAGGCCTTTCATTGCCAGCAATGCCATTAAGCCGCGGCTGACGGTAGTTTTACCGCTGCCCGATGTAGGAGCTGCAATTAAGAATTGAGGAATGGAACGCATGTTGAGTTATGAGTTATAAGTTATGAGTTATTCTTCGGGGGAGCATTTTCCTGCCGCAAAGGTAAGCATATCTCCGACAAAAGCTTTATCTTAGCTGCCAAAATAAAACATCTGTTATGATTACCGAAGAACTAAAGAAACTCTACATCGCACATACCGGACACGAACCGGAACTGATTGACGAACTCCCCTCCTCCGGCTCCAACCGCCGCTACTTCCGCCTTACCGGCCGCCCCACACTGATTGGTGTCAGCGGCGAGTCTGTTGAAGAAAACCGTGCCTTCCTCTATATGGCCGACCATTTCCGTCAGAAAGGCCTGCCCGTACCGCAAGTATTCATCCGTTCCGAAGACGACATCTACTACTTGCAGGAAGACCTGGGCGACGCCCTCCTCTTCAATGCCATCGAGAAAGGCCGCAAGACCAGCGTTTTCGGCGAAGACGAGAAGCAACTGCTGCGCAAGACCATCCGTCTGCTGCCCGCCGTGCAGTTTGCCGGAGCCGACGGCATGGACTTCTCCTACTGCTATCCGCAGGCAGAATTCAACAGCCGCTCCATCCTTTGGGACTTGAACTACTTTAAATACTGCTTCCTCAAAGCCACCGGTATGGATTTCCAGGAAGACCGCCTGGAAGACGACTTCCAGAAGATGGCCGATGTGTTGCTACGCAGCAGTTCCGCCACCTTCATGTATCGCGACTTCCAAAGCCGCAACGTCATGGTGAAAGACGGCGAACCCTGGCTCATCGATTTCCAGGGCGGACGCAAAGGCCCGGTATACTACGACGTAGCTTCCTTCCTGTGGCAAGCCAAAGCCAACTATCCCGACAGCCTGCGCCGGGAGCTCCTGGTAGAATACATCGACGCCTTGCGCAAGTACCAACCCGTAGACGAGGCCTACTTCTACGCCCAACTCCGCCACTTCGTGCTGTTCCGCACCATGCAGGTACTGGGTGCCTACGGCTTCCGCGGTTATTTCGAGAAGAAGCCCCACTTCATCCAAAGCGTCCCCTTCGCCATCGAAAACCTGCGCCAACTGCTGCACGAACCTTATCCCGAATACCCTTACCTCTGCAAGATACTGCGCGAACTCACCGAACTGAAGCAATTCACCGACGACATGCAGAAACGCCGCCTCGTGGTCAAAGTCACCAGCTTCGCCTACAAGAAAGGCATCCCCGAAGATACCTCGGGTAATGGTGGCGGTTTCGTGTTCGACTGCCGTGCCGTAAACAATCCCGGTAAATACGAGCGCTACAAACCTTTCACCGGACTGGACGAACCCGTCATCCGCTTCCTCGAAGAGGATGGCGAAATAGCCGTCTTCCTGGAGCATGCCTACGCTCTGATCGATGCTTCCGTGAAGCGCTACATGGAGCGAGGCTTTACCAATCTCTCCATCTGCTTCGGCTGTACGGGCGGGCAACACCGTTCCGTATACTCGGCACAACATCTGGCCGAACATCTCAACCAGAAATTCGGCGTACAAGTGAACCTGATGCACAGAGAGCAGAATATTGAACAGACCTTCAAAGCAAAGAACTAAATGAAAGCAATGATCTTCGCTGCCGGGCTCGGCACCCGCCTGCGTCCGCTGACGGATAATATGCCCAAAGCACTCGTTCCTGTAGCCGGAAAGCCTATGCTGGAACGAGTGATACTGCGGCTGAAAGAAGCCGGATTCAACGACATCACCATCAACATCCACCACTTCGGCCAGCAGATTATCGACTTCCTGCATGCCAACAACAACTTCGGTGCCGACATCCACCTCAGCGACGAACGGGATATGCTGCTCGATACCGGCGGAGGCATCAAGAAAGCCCGTCCCTTCCTGGATGGCAACGAACCCTTCCTGGTTCATAATGCCGATATCCTCTCCGATATCGACCTTGCCGCTTTCCATCGCCATCATCTGGAAAGCGGTGCCGAAGCAACCTTGCTCGTCAGCGAACGGAAAACAGCCCGATATCTCTTGTTCGACAGCAACTATGCCCTACATGGATGGATCAACAAGTCTACCGGAGAAGTGAAACCCGAAGGATTCGTCTATCGGGAAGGTAATGATTATCAAGAACTGGCTTTTGGCGGCATGCATGTCATTTCCCCCTCCCTATTCCCCCTCATGGAGGAAGAACAGTGGATGGGAAAATTCTCTATCATTCCGTTCTATCTCTCGGCCTGCCAAAAGGTACGGATACAAGGTTATCCGCTACAAGGGTTTCAATGGTTCGATATAGGGAAACCCGAAACGCTGGAAAAGGCGGGAAGGTATCTATCAGAACAAAATATAAACTATTGATTTAAATACAATTAATGTCACTTGATATACTCTTCAAGAAAATATTTTGGTGAAACAACCTTTATTGCTGAAAAGCAGAAATCCTTTTCGTTTCTTGTCACGATAACATCTGCTTGCACATTATTGGCAGAAAAATATTGCAATGCATCTTCAAAATCATTCGCTCGCAGTTTCAACGCAGATTCAACATTGCCCGCAGTCAAATCAACTATATTAAAAAATATTTTCAATTTATCTAATGCATTATAGAGTTCCTCCCCCTTGATCTTTTTCCGAAGGATATAAGCAACATTTGCCATTGTCAATGATGATAACCATAAAGAACATTTTCGCTCTTTTTGACATAACAATATACTTGCAGCTTCTTGATAGCCTTCCCTCTTTAACAATAGATCAATCAACACATTCGTATCAATAAAAACTTTCATCATTTTCTTAATAGGTAATTGAGACGTTCATCTTCAGGATCATTCACATCCGAAACAATACCTATTAAACTCTGTATATCCTCGGGTAATGCAGTCTTATCTTTTACAATTTTAGACTTTCGTGTATGTACATGATGCCTATTTTCACTATTCAACAAACTTTCTGATAATTTATTTATGATACGTAACTTCATATCATCACTCAGTGATAATAACTTTTCTAAATAGTTATCCGGCAAATTTATAGAAGTATCCATATTAATTTCTCCTTTCAATCACAAAGATACTACTAAATCTTCAATCCTCAAGAGAACATGAATTTTATTTTTCAATCAGATTTTCCTACACTAAAAAAGGCGGTGAAGAATCTTACTTCCTCACCGCCTTCTTTCCAAACTATGGCATCAAACTACAAATTCATCGCATTGGCCCCTAAAGCTCCCAGGATTGCCGAAGCTACAGCAATCACCACTTTCAAAATCTTATCCCAAACCGTTTTCTTCATAAGAGTTATTTTTTAGACGTTATAAATTCGGTTGGCTTTTTATCCCAGTGGATTCTCCCCCTGGTCACCATCAGAACCTCCACCGGAGTTTCCACCACCGGAATTACCACCATCACCGGTATCATCCTTGCCATCCGCAACCGTACCGGTCCATTTCTCGAACTCCACACCTTGAATCAGGGCACGTGTAGTACCGATAGCCGCCGGACGAGTATATTCAGGAGTAAACTGGCAACGCAAAGCCGTCACCTGATTGGGATTCACATCTTCAGCCTTCGCCACACCCTTCCCGCGTGTACGCGCTTTCATCGTAAATGTACCCAAACCATCCAGCCGCACCGTACGGCTATTCAGCAACTGGCTGCGCATCACCGTCATCAGGTTTCTGACCACATTGTGTACATCACCCGGCGTCAACGAAGACTTCTCGGCAATTACCTCAGCCAGCTGTTGAGCATCCACAGCTCTTCTCACTTTCTTCAAACTTAAATGCCACAACTTGGCACCCTCTTTTGTCGCCAAAGACGACTGTCTTGCATAATAAAATAAAGGCATAATCTTTCTCCTTTTACATTTAAATTCAACATTGTTTTAATTTTCATTTCGTTGATCAACGATGCAAAGGTGAGGATATATACGCTCTAAAACAAAGGAAACAGCCCCGCGGGAACTGTTTCCCAAAATAAGTTTATAAAGTACTGATTCATATACCCTTATATACACTACAAAATATACGAGAATGAATCACTTTAAAGAATACACCAGCGAAATAGCCGCTTTTGTCGGTCCCAGGTAATTCCTTTTGTACTGTCCTTGCCGGTCGCCGCAGGCATAGCAACTATACCGGTTGTAGCGGGTATAGAGGTACCCTAATCCTGCAGAAAAGTCCAGACTCCATCTCATGGATAATGGAAACTGATAACCTACCGTCAATCCGGCACCGGCAGCCCAGCCTTTGTATCTTCTCTCTTTCAAGGCTGGTATAAACCGGATGCCTCCTGCGTTGTATTCACCACCGAATACATTGATTCCTACATTCCAACCCAGAAAAGATTCGCAGAACCAATACCTTGTCTCTGCCGATGCCAGCCAATGGTGCAGTTTCGGATTGACTGTATTTCCGTTTGCATCCGCATATTGTGCAAATCGGAAAGGATTATAAGCAGCCATCAGGGAAGCAGTATAATGCCTGTTCATCTTCCACTCCACACCGATGTTCGGGGTGCTGGTGGCAAGATACAGCAGATTTGTCTTCAGCTCTACATCCTGTCCCCATAGCGATAAGGTCAGTAATCCGGCTAATACCAATAAAGAGAATCGTTTCATTGCAGTTCTATCATTTTGTCAATCCCATTTCGTTCCATCAGTTCACATCCACATCCGTACAGGTTTTCTGTCAGCCATAGCTTTGCATGCTGCATCCACGGTTGATATATACATGAATCCGTATATTCCACCATACCTGCACCCCGTTTTCCGCAACGCACAGCTACCATATCACCTTCTTTCCCGTTCAACTCACGCAGATACATCAGATGTCGCCACTTTCCGTTCACCATGATGGGACGCAATACCTGCCGGTTTACCCCGTCGCTCAATATGGGGGTGAAGAGCCGGAACTCTCTCTTCCCTACCTTTACACTATCCAGCTTTATCCGCAAATCCACTTTCAGAAACGTGTGCTCCACTGTACCGGCTTTTGCCTTAACGGTCATGTCCTGTGCCTGTATCCCCGCATTCCATAGACACACCAGGCTTATTGCCAAACTTATATACCTTATTTCTTTTTTCATCCTATTTTATTTCCCTTTTTCTTTCAAACTACATTCCAATCGTGCAGACGCCGCAGACACATCACCTATCACTAACGTAAACAGATAATTCCTCCGGATATCGAACTTTGCCCCTCCATCAGTTACCATCGGTATGCTCAACGTGTTTTCCGCACCGTTCAGCGTGTAGCGCAAGTAGAGAGTAGGAATATTTTTCGCGCTCGTCGCCAAATATTCATACAGATACAGCACCTTCTTCAAGTCTCCGTTTTCCATATCCACCTGCGAATTTTGTTTCTGCGATACAGGTTTCTTGTAGTCCCATTGCTTGGCAGTGAGCTGCTGCTTGCTATCCCGGCCAAATAGATAGCCCACCGGTGCACAATTCTCTATCCATATATTCTTCAAGCGGAAATTCCTGCTTTCCGGTACATTGTTTTCCACATCCAGCCGTGCCATAATTCGTTGCAGAGATACTTTGCAATCCAAATCCCCCGTGATACTTTCTATCGTCACCCCTGTCATCACAGGACCGTTTTCCATCAGTGCATAGCAACTTTCACCATCTTTCAGACGGCGGTTCGAGGGACACTTTCTCAGTTCATCTATCCGGCTTACCTTTATCTGCATGATGGAGTCGAAGTGCGTGAGCCCCGTTTCGTTGGCAACGAATGCAAAGGCATGTTTTTTTCCCGTTACGTCGACGGGTAATGAGAGCCTGGCAGTACCGCCTCCGCTGTTACTGGTGAAGCTCCCCACGTCCGGCATACCGGGCACATCGCTTTTCACAAGGCTCTGCATGCCTACCAGTACTGTATCCACATCTATCACGAAGTCGTATACCTTCAGCCTGTTTATCTCCCACTCCGATGCCTCCTGGTTGCCCCGCGTGTACTCTATCTCGTCACCCGGCGGAACGCCCAGTCTGAAAGTGATAACCGCTTCGTTTCCGGTCTGTACATCATCAGTCGTCACCTCTTCGCTGCATGCCGCCATCAGCCACAGCATCCCGCCGCCAATCATCCAAAATATAAATCTTCCCATCCTTCCCGTTTTTATAATTCTCGATTCTCAACTCATCCAAAGCTTCCTCCGTCCATCCAATCCTGCACACCTACCTCCGCTTCCAGTTTCACGCCCACATGTCCGTCCAGATATACGGTAACGATGATTCCGTATTCCTGTCTTTCTACTGTAGAAAGCCGGTATCCCCATGCTGCAAATGCTCTTTTTAAATCTATCTCCGGTGTAACGGGGACGTATCCTTCCTCTTTCCGGCACCACACATTCAGCAGAGGGGCGTTATCATTCGTACATCGCAGGGTGATGAAGTTCGCCTTTAGTTCCAGACTCTCCAAAGCACAATCCAGATGATGCTCCCCTGTCCAGTCCGAGGCATACGGTATATGCTTTTCTCCCAACGGATACCCTTGTTTCCCGTCCAGCTCGTACGTGGTGGCACATCCACTGAGTGAGATCCGGTAGCAAGGCTCGTTGCTCATCAGCGGAGGCAGGTTTTTCCAGACTACCTTTATCCGCAGTTTACAGTGCACGTTTGCCATGTGGGTGACGAAGTGCTGCTCCCTGCTGTCGCTTTTCATGTTTAAGGTGAAGCGCTTTATTCCGTAGTATAGCGGATCGGCATTCTCTCCTTTTGTACCAGCTATATGCAGTAAGAAGTCTTCCGCATGGCTGCCTTGTTCGGGCGTTTCTATTAAAGTAGACTGTCCGGCATTACCTACAGTTATCATGGTGTAGGTTCCCGCCTCCATATCATCCAGATATTGCAGTTGCAGGTTCCCTTCCGATGGCACTTCACGCACGAAGCGTTCGGAGTCATCGAAGAGGAAATGCCGCATGGAGCGTATGTTCTGCTTAAACAGCTCTTTTCCGTCTGTCAGATAGATATATTCCATAACGACGTGATCGCAGCACAAGTCCCGTTCGTCACCTACATCGCAGGCAACGAAGAAAAGGCAGAAAAAGGCAACTATAAAAATATCATATCTGAATGGCTTCAACATCGTTCATTTCTTTTGTAACTGCAATTAGTTTGAAAAGAAAGCGGTTGAAAGGTTGGGGAGAGAAAAAAACTTTCTATTTATTCAATAGGATAGAAATCGTTCTTTACTAAATCATAGAAAGCCGATGCATGATAGATAATACCATGCTTAGTTATAAATGAGTTATTCCAATTATTATCTTCAATTATTTCATAAAGGAGTTGCAAATTTGATTCCACGTTCTTTTGCCGTTTGTTTTATATCATCTCCTTTTTGAATACATTTACGTATAGCACGTTTATCCTCCAATATTTTTTGGAAGATTGACGTAAACTTATGTTCTGCATTTTTGCCCATAAAAGAAGGTTCTCTAATTTTATAAAAAAACACACATTTATTACTTCAAAGAGAAATGTTTTGTTTCAAATCACAAGCAAAATCAACTCTTTTTTGTTCCAAATCACAAGCAAAATTCGCTTGATTTTGTTGCAAATCACAAGCAAGTTGATTTTAATTGTACCTGTAAGGATAGAAATCGGATCAGTCATAAAACCTGGTAGATATCTTTCTATGAGTTATGTGATGCTTACTATTATTCATAGCGGGACTGACAGGAGTTATATATTTTTAGACAGAAGAACAAAAGAACAAAAGAAGAGACATAAATCAGATAATCTGCATAGAAAATTTGTTCTTTTGTTCTTCTGCCTAAAAATAATTCCTTTCTCATTTAACTCATAATGCGAAAGAAATGAATGAAATGATAAACATGAGTATCTCAAACTCTCCCGCCTGAAAGGGGGAGTACCCCGTAGGGGGGAGGGGGTCTTACATAAGCTTGCAATACATAAGTCCCTTCGGATGTAAAACCCCTCCGCCCTACGGGCACCTCCCCTTTCAGGCGGAGGAGTTTGAGATACTCTTGCTCATATCCTGTCCGAAATGAAGAAAATGTCAGCCAGTAGTAGCTAAAACCACCAGGTTTTGCGACTGATCCTAGAAATCATTTTTAAAAGTATATACCTCTGAAAATGAAGAATGATAGTTCGAAAAGTCAATAAAATAAGCATGATAGATAATACCATGCTTAGTTATAAATGTCATCTTTTGTTTTCATACTCTTACTCATCTTTCCACTTGCCGAGATGTTTTTCTATCATCTCTTCTGTTTTCTCTTTGCGGACGTTTTTGTTAGCAACAACAGAAGCAGTGAGTCGGGTGGCCAATCGCAATTTAATGTCATCATTCAGCGATTTTAGCATTTCCCAGTAGGTATCGGTTAATTTTAATGTATTATCCATACTTGTCTGTCTTTATTGTAACAAAGATACAGCTTTCTCTTCAATATACAACAAACCTTCTCTCTTTTTCTTTCCCCAACATTTCAAAGACCGTTCTTTTTCTTTTCCGACTCCACGACCGGATTACGCGAACTACGCGGAATGAAACGGACAAACACGGGCTCTCTATGGAGAAAACGTATTTGTCCGTTATATATGCGCTTGAAGATTGCTCTAAAAGGCTAATACTGGGCGAATAAAACCAACCGTATATTTCTCATTTAAGCCAACATTAAAATGGGCTGCAAATTGATTTTTGTTGCCATTCCAGAATCCTCTTGCAGCGTATATAGGACCTTGAGTGGTGGTGTATAGCCAATCAGTCCCTGATAAAGGCATTGCATCATATTGACTATCTTGCAATCCTCCGAATAATCGTTTTATATTCTGGGAGACATTCTCTGCTCCGTAATATTCATTTGTTGCTTGGCCTGTGTTGAGGGTTGTTGTGCTTGAAACATTAGCATAAGTAAAATTACGGGCAATAGCTACTATTTGTCCGAGAGCGGGAAGATACCAACCACTTGTTTTTGAAGTGGGTACTTTTACAGAATAATTCATAGCATATTCGAAAACCGGGTATTCGTTCAGTTTGTTGTTGTCTTTTATGTTCTTGCAATTAGTGTACCCGTCTAAGTCATTTATGGCATCCTGCATTGTAGTATATGTCGGCACATAAGTCGATAGTCCTTCTGTGCTTTTCCATTGGGTATTAGTAGCAGTAGTTATATTTTTCAATGCAACAATATATCCTCTCGTAAATCCGGCATCTTTATCTTTTTGGCTCGGCATATTCGAGAATATGATGCCAATGCAGTTTCTGGTGGCATCGGGTCCCGGTTTGGTAGCAGCCCATTCCAATCGCCCGTTGAACTTCATTTTCCGCAATCCTCCATCACTGAAAGTTACGTCATCTTCGCCTTCGGTATAATATACATAGTCACCAATCTTCCCTAAGAAGTTAGCATTTCCTTCTTTATACTCAATGTCGAGTTCACTATTATGTATATTTACTCTTTCACCTGTAGTCCAGTCTATTACTTCCAGCGTATAAGTTCCATACGTGCAGTTCAGATTGATACGGAAAAGAGTGTTGCGCTTGGCGGCAAGACTTACATCTTCTGCTTTCAGATAGATGATCATCTCTTTATTGTCCGTACCACCCAGTTTGTAGCTCACCTTGACAGCGGTGGCACCGTCATTCTCGGTTCCGGTATTGATGTTTTCGTAGCTATACAAAGTTAATGTTTCTGCCTGAGTTGTTGGGTCAGTAACCACATTGCCTCCGCTCTCTGTGTTCCATGCCACTGCTTCCGAATTATTAATGTCATCCTTATCCATCGTAGTAGGCGTAACTATGCCCGATTTCGCAGGCGCTTTCAGCAACTGCACGCTGTTTATTTTAGCTCCTTGTCCTTCAGTAGCCGTTCCGTCCCCCGGTTGTGAATTCACAATATCGAAGCGTACCGCCAGACGTGTCAACAGAATGGTACCGCTGCTGGTGGGCGTATCAGATGCAATGGTGATGTTCTTTCGCCCGCTGGACATCAAGAAAGAGCCTGCTTCTCCGGTTCCACTTTTGGATTGATCTGCGGCAGCTGTTGTTTCCAATGCCTCGAAATCGGTAAGCGTAGCCGTTACAGGCGTCAGAGTCTTCATGGCAGTCACCAGGTCTGCGTCCGGATTGGCTATAAAGTAAGCGGTATAATCGCCTGCATAATAGGGCTGGAAGGTGTAGTTGCCATCATCACCTTTAGTTATCTTGTCATAATCCACCGTTCCGGGCTGGTCTGTTGTTTCGCTTTCCGTACTGAATAGCTTGTACAGGCTCCCGTCCTCAGTGAACAGGGCAATGTAGAGTGACTCTACATTTTTCTCCTTGTCTTTAGCTTCCGACGTGGCACGTGTAGTGGTTGTGCCGGCTGCCGCTCCACCCAGATTGAATGTAAAAGTACCGGCTTTCCGGGTGGCGTCCGGTATACCGGATGCCAGATCTTCTTCGTTGCTGCATCCGCTCAGTAGAGTAGCGGTGCAAAGCATCATGCCGCTCATCAGTGCCATGCCGATGCGTTTCAATGTCATTATGTTCGTTTTCATACTTTACTCATTTTTTTATGTTTCAAACAAATTTATTCAAGATTAGAATTGATTTCATTGTATTCCCAGTCGCTCACCTTGATGCTGAATGCTAATTCCTGGCCTTGCTCCTTAGTGTCACCTATCTGAAGGGTGTAGATATAATTGCGAAGAATATCAAAACGCTTGTTGTTGGTGCCGTCCACCAATTTTATTTCTACGGTATTGGGCGCTCCATTCAGTTTATAGCCGACAAGCAGGGAGGGAGACGGAGTGGAAGTTCCTCCTCGGGTAGCCAAGTATTCGTAAGCATAGAACACTTTCTTGTACCATACTCCGGGACGTCCGTTGTCGCTGATGGTGGCTCTGTTGGCATCCGGCAGCGTCGAATTGTATCCCGTTGTGGTGAATACCGGATTCTGGCCCAACGTCAGAGGGGCGGGAGTAACATAATCCCAAATGCTGGCCGTCCTACCGCCGTCCATGTCCTTATCAAACAAATAGCCATTAAGGGCAGCATTTTTCAGCTGCAGTGAGATTAGCTCGAAGTTGCGTTGCTCACTTACGTACACTTCTGCGTCGAAGCGTGCCACAAGGCGGGTCAGAGAGATCGCATTTTGTTGCGTGTTTTCGCCTGCTTTAAGTGTTATTTCATCTGTAATACCTGTCATGGCAAGTCCATTCACAGTGCCGAGGAAGTCGGCTGTGGTGCTATTGTTGGACATCATTTTGTCCGCTACGCTTCTGCGAAAGGTATTGAGAGTAGTGGTACCCACCACCATGGCATCCTCAAAGGCCGTACAGCCGTCATTCGCCAAAAATGCAAATTGATGCACTTCACCTATGGAACCGGGGATGGAAATGCGTACCTGATATTGCGCAGTGGTAGCAGTGGGGGCATAACTACCCGAAGCCAACTGGTCGGTCGCTTCCGCTTGTTTCAGCGTATAGACATTTGCCAGTACCATCACATTGGCATCATTCTTTTTAAAGTCGTACACTTTCAAGGAGTTGACGGTACGTTCGGATTCATCTTGCATGAGAGGGGCGTCTGCGCGCGTAAATTGTACTTCGTCTCCCTGCGGAAGGCCCAAATTGAACACTACGGAAGCATCTTTGCTGTTACCATAGTCACCATCCGGTGCCTCATTGCTGCATCCTGCCGTCAGTAACGCGGCAGTGCACAATGCAAACATAGTCTGCATGATTTGTTTGTTGCTCATAATTCAACTGTTTTATTTGTTAATAAATAGAATATTTTTGAATTCCGATTAAAGGTCGAATAACTTAATGTCCTTCAGATAGAGTCGTGTCATTTGGTTCACCACACCGAGCTTTTGTGCCGCCCGTCCGTAGCGCATGTAGAACTGTTCGGTAGTGGGATGGTTACAGTTCAGATGTTCCCCGGTCGCTTCGAGAATATCGAGCAAGGAGATTTCACTCGATTTACGTAAAAGGCGATAAGAAGCGGGTAAATGCGGTTTTGCCTTGTCAGTGCAGCATATAAGTCCTGCATTCGCAAGTTTTTGTAGAAGGATGCATTGTGCATCTTCACTCAAAGCATATTCCTTGATCTGGAAATGGTCTGCGTCCATATAAATGTCATTCAGCATCGCAATTGCGACTTGTGTCATTGGTGTTATCATAAGGTTGATTCTATATGTTTTGTACATGCTTTCCGTTCCGATTCTTTGTAAGAAGGGGGATGGAACGTTTGTAAATCAATGTTTTACATTTTAAACGGCTATTTTGACGTTTGGTACACTTTTAGTCGCTTATCTTTCTGATTATTATACACATAGAAGGCTTAAAGTGTCCAAAAAACGTTCGTTTTTTGGACGTCAATATTTAGAAAAACAGAAGTATCGAAGTTTAATAAAAGAGAACGGAAATTTAAATTATAAAAAGCAAATGGTATTATACTAAATATCAACATATTATATAATAAGCAAAAGAGCACTACGAAATATTTTTATTAAACATTTTGCAGATATAAAAAACTACATTATCTTTGCGTCCATTAAACGAACGTTTAAAAATCATTTTCTCATCACCTTTAATAATATCTGAATATCAGAATATTATCCTCTATTATTAGATTAGAAATTAAGTTTTGCACCCACATCACTTTCAAGAAATAAAAAAGAAATATACCTTTGCATTTATTTTACATTTTAGAATAATTTTAATTATTAACCAAAAAAGAAGTACAAATGGATGCAAAAAAAGCATTAGAAAGTAAAGGAAAAAAACGAAAGTCACTTCGTTTGAGAACAACGTAAAGAACAATGTATCAGATGTAAAAGGGAATGTAGGAAGGCCAATAAGTGGAACGGTTATAGGAATACGACCGGAATGCAGAAAAAAGGTCATCAAGCTAATCATCATAGCACATTATAGGAACTTCTTTATAGAAGAAAATCCAACAAGCATAAAAGCTTTGGCACATTGGGCTTATACAAGTATAACCTTCATAGGCTACAACAATAAACCACTGTCAGAGAACACAATAACGCAAGAATTTGGAGAAATATGGAGAGAGATGAAGAAAAACAGAGTTATATAATAATGGATAAGTAAGAGAAGAATATCGGACAATATTTAAAAATTAACAACGTATAAAGATTTAGCTTTATCTTTGACGCCACTTTAGCAAAGATCAAGCCACAACTGAAAAGATGCCGCTTCCTCAAGAAAAAGGCATCTTTCTTTTTATACCTGATTATCTGCTGAATAAACAACAAATTTATTAATTCAAATTGAACAAAATGAAGAAAATGAAAAAGCCCGCTTCACTTCACGAAGCACTCAGAAATCTATGGAAAATACGCATCATGCTTGAAAAGGGGTACACGGAAACGTGTGCCTCTTGGATGGCAGAAAGAATCGAAAGTCTTATCGACCACATGCAATACGGCTACGCGCTCATTGCCTATCACAAACAGGACGGGACATTCAAGCTGGTAAAAGCAACCCTTCGGTTCTACGAAACAAGCTTCCAAAGAGAGTATAACATCACCAAAGTGACAAGTACCATCGTCTATTGGGACGTGGAGCTGCAAGCATGGAGAAGCTTCCAAATGGAAAACTTCCTGGAATGGAGACCGATTAATTGAGAACGAAAAGTGAAAAATTAAAAGTGAAAAATTAAAAATTAGAAGAAATGGCAATGACGTATGGGGGAATGCTATATTTCCCGTTTAAAGTAAGCTTCATGGACGAAGTACCGATAGAATTGGCAGAAGCTAAATTCGGATTGAAAAGCACAGCAGCAATTATGAAGCTGCTGTGCAAGATACACAAAGAAAACGGATATTACCTGAAGTGGGATGAAGAGCAATGCCTGCTCTTCACCAATAAGGCGGGAAAGGACATCAACGAGCAAGAGATGCAGGGCATTGTGGATATTCTGGTGGAAAAGGGATTCTTCGACCTGAAAACATACCGGGAACAGCAGGTGCTAACTTCCATTGAAATACAGAAAGTATGGCTCGAAGCCACCAAGCGGAGAAAAAGGGACTTACCATCCCTACCCTACATGCTGGTTAAAGCAGAGGGAAGCGAAAAAGATGACAAAGATAATAAAGGCGATACAGGCAACGAAAACGGTAATTGTACGCAAGAACAGGGAAATTGCACGCAACATGCAGACAATTCCTCCGAAAATGCATGCAATCCACAACAAAGCAAAGAAAGCAAAGCAAATGAAAGTAGAGCAAACGAAAGTAAAGCACTTCCCCCTCTGACTCCCCCGGGGGAGAACGGAGGAAATGTGCCGGGAAATTCTTCGATAGAGATTCCGGGATATGCCTACAACAAGCAGACCCATAACCTGGAATGCCTGCTGCTGGACATGGAGCAACTGCACATCAACAATCCGGACGAACAGAAAACCATCCTGCGACTGTCAGACTACGGCAGACTGGGGCATCCCGTATGGAGAATCATCCACGATACACGATGGAGCGTAGTAAACACCAAAGGAAAGTACCTCATCGCAGCCCTCGCCAAAGAGAAAAGAAACATCAAGGGAACAAATTAACTTCGTGTCGCCCAAAGTATTAATATCGTGTCATACAAGAAACAAATATCGTGTCGGCAGGAAATTAATTTCCTGTTGACACGATATTAATCTCCTATTTGGAGGTCTATAAGAAGTAATACTTTTTGGGTTTTCATTTTTATGCTTTTAATATTGTTTACAAAGTTAAATATTTGCTATCTTTGCGTCAAGTATGTATAAATATTAGCATGATGCATACTAAAAAGAAACTTATGCTGAATACAGAAACCATACAATCACTCATTAATAGCGGAGAAGGTTATAATGTAGAGTTCAAAGTCCGTGTACCCTCAAAAGTTCGTGAACTAACAGAGGAAATTTGCGCTTTCGCTAATGCAGACGGAGGATATTTATTCATTGGTATAGATGATAACGGACGGATTATTGGCACAGATTTAGAGAATGACAAACGTTCAGCCATTCAAGGTTCTATCAGTGAAATATCTCCGGCTCTTCATTGTAATATGTATGCGGTAAGTATCGAAGATAAGACAGTTTGGGTAATTGATGTTCCGTCAGGCAAAGATAAGCCTTATATATTTTCTGGTTCTATTTTTGTGCGTGAGGGAACAAACTCACAGAAGCTTCGTACTGTCGAAGAAATGCGTAGTTTCTTTCAGGAATGCAACAAAATATTTTTTGATACTATCCCTTGTTCGTGGTTCAACATCTACACAGATGCAGACGAACAAGCGATAAAAGACTTTCGCACGGAAGCAAAGCTAAGTCCATTGACTGCTGACAAACAGATATTTGAGAATTTGGAACTATTTACGGATAAAGGAATAGCCAAGAATGGTGCAGCCATGTTTTTTGGAAAACAACCTGAACGAAAATTTCCACACGCAGTAACAAGATGCGTTCTTTTCAAAGGAACTACTAAGGTATATATCATAGATGATAAAAGCTTTGGTGGTCCGCTGTACCAGCAATATTTGCAGGCTATGGCATGGCTGAAAAGTAAACTGCAAGTAGCTTATAAAATTGAGGGAGCAGGACCGAGAGAAGAGATTTGGGAAATTCCTCTTACAGTATTTAAAGAAGCCATTATTAACGCCCTCTCCCATCGTGACTATTACGAACAGGGAGCAACCATTACTATAGAAATGTTTGATGACCGAGTAGAGGTTTCCAATCCCGGAGGACTTTTACCTATCGTAGCCAAAAATTTCGGGCATAAAAGCATGACACGTAATCCATTAATCTTTGGATTGTTTACCCGTATGCATTTGGTCGAAAGGGTGGCATCCGGCATACCCCGTATGCAGGAAGCCATGAAGGAAGCTAATCTTCCTGAACCTGAATTTCATACGGACGGGATGTTTACAGTAGTGTTCAAACGACAAAATGCTAACTCTGCCAACCATGACATAGTAAATGACATAGTAAATGGCATAGTAAATGAGAATGAACAAGCCATTATCAATTTATTGGCGACAACTCCTGGCTCAAATGCATCTGAAATCAGCAAACATTTAAATAAGAGTTTGAGAACAACAATGCGATACATCAAGACTTTACAAGATAAAGACTTAATAGAGTTTAGAGGTGCACCGAAAAACGGAGGATATTTTAAAAAAATATAGTTCTAAAGAAAGCAATAAATACAGAAGATGTCGTAGAACAGAACGTATCATATAATAGCTGACCTGGAGTAATACATGCATAATTTTACATTTTTTGAACACAAAACATGAAATAATATAAAATTGTCCTTATCTTTGCGTCGGAATTGGCAATCGGGAAGACAAACCTGCCTACCGATGCAAGGGAATCCGGTGCAAAACCGGAGCTGTACCTGCAGCTGTAATCCTCACAGAAAGATGCCTGTAACTACAAAAGCCACTGTTGCGACGGCGCAATGGGAAGGCAGTACAGGCAGAGGAGAGCCAGAATACCTACCAACTTCCATAACTTGAGTACGTAGCTTCCAGGGTTAGAAGCGATGTCCCCATATAATAATAATAGGTAGCCTATTTTATTCTTTCGGGTCATTACCATTCATGCATAGAAGCAACGTGCCGTTTTATTTATTCAAAAAAAATCGGCTGACGATGAAATACAAGTATTGGCTTGGGGTAGTATTGTTATGTGCAGCACAAACAGCTACCGCACAGAGTATTCTGAAAGATAAAGACGAGAAGGTAGGTGTAATAGCACAAAACAAGGTTGTTCTATCAGGAACTGTTACCGACAAGCATGGCACCCCTCTGCCACAGGTAACGATTGCAGTGGAAAATACAACCTCCGGCACATATACCGATGACAATGGCAGGTATTCCTTACCCATCACGCCCGGCAAGTACACACTGGTCGTATCATACGTGGGCTACCAAACCCTGAAGACCTCCCTCAACATTCAGCAAAACAAGAAAGCGGACTTCACCCTCGAAGAAAGTTCCGTCACCCTCAACTCGGTCGAGGTGTACGGCAAAACACAAACACAGCGGGTGAAAGAAGGCGCTTTCGCTGTCAATGCACTCGACATCAAACCGATCATAAACTCACTGAACAACCTGAACAGCCTGGTGAACCGCACCACCGGCATCAAGGTAAGAGAGGAAGGCGGGGTAGGTTCGGACTTCGACCTCTCCATCAACGGAATGTCGGGCAACTCAATCCGCTACTTTCTGGACGGAGTACCCTTGGATACAAAAGGAAGCGAAGTTTCATTGGCAAACCTGCCGGTAAACATCATAGACCGGATAGAGATTTATAAAGGAGTAGTCCCCGCCAGTCTGGGTACAGATGCCTTAGGCGGTGCAATCAATATCATCACCAAGCAGGAAAAGAAAAACTACCTGGACGTGTCCTACGGCATCGGCTCTTTCCATACACACAAAGCGGACTTGAACACACAGTTTGTGGAGCCTAAGACGGGATTGATCATCAAGCCCACCATCGGAGTAAACTACTCCAAGAACGACTATATGATGAAAGACGTTGAAGTTTGGGACGAAGACGTACGCAAATACGTCCTGACCAACCGCAGACGTTTCCACGATGATTACTTCTCGTTCCTGGGACAAGTAGAAGTAGGCTTTGCCAACAAATCATGGGCAGATGCTTTTTTTGTTTCGGGATCCTACTCCAAAGTCAATAAAGAGTTGCAGACCGGTTCCGTTCAAAGCAAGGTCTACGGCATGGCGGAAAGGGAATCGGATGCCTGGAACGTTTCGGCACGCTATCAGAAGCATAACTTCATTTTGAAGAATATGCAACTGAATGCTTTCCTGTCTCACACCTGGGATCACTCGCTGACTACGGACACCGCATACCGCAAGTACGACTGGAATGGCGATTATATTGTAAGTTCACGCAATGAAATAACGGGACGCGGACGCTCCATGCGTCACTACAAGCGTCCGTTGACCATTGCCCGCGCCAATCTGAATTATCAGCTGAATCACCATCACAGCCTCAACCTGAATTACCTGCTGAGTCGTACGGGAAACAACCGCTACGATGAAGTAGACGTTGACTTTGAAGCCGCCAACGACGTCCTGGCAAAGCATGTGCTCGGTTTCTCCTATAACCAGTCCTTCTTCAATGGAAAAATGAACAACACCTTCTTTGCCAAGGAGTACATCAACCACCTGAACATCCGGCAAACAGATTTACCCAGCATCACAGGTTCAAAGAACATAAGCGGTGCCGTAACCAAAGAGTACTACGGATATGGTGCCGGGTCACGTTTCACACTTGTAGAACCTTTCTCCATAAAACTCTCCTATGAACATAGTGTCCGTCTGCCCCTTGCCCGCGAATTGCTGGGCAACGGTACCACCATTTATGCCAACGTAGCATTGAATCCCGAGAGCAGTGACAACGTCAACCTGGGAGTCTTCGGGACGTGGCATCCGGCATCGGGACACACCATCTACTACGAAGCAAACGGATTCCTCCGCTATGTGGACGACTATATTCAAGCCACCGTATCGGAAAAGGAAGGCATGATGCAATACGAAAACGTTCCGGCAGTCAACATCAAAGGCATAGAGGGAGAAGTGCGCTACGACTGGCAAAGCAAACTGCAACTGGCCACCAACGTCAGTTTCCAGGAAGCCCGCGACCAAAAGAGATATAAGACCGACGGCAAGCCATCGGCCACTTACAATAACCGCGTACCCAACCGTCCGTGGCTCTTCGGCAGTGCCGAAGCAAGCTATGTATTCCGCAACGTAGTGCTGCCCGAAAGCAAGTTACGCCTGGGATGCACCTATCAATGGGTGCATTGGTTCTTCCTGACTTGGGAAGCCTACGGTTCACGCGATAGTAAAGCCCGCATCCCGGCACAGCACATCTACAACGCCGATATGACTTATTCATGGAAACGGGGACAATATAACATCTCACTGGAATGCGTAAATATATTAGATAAGTTGGCCTACGACAACTACAAGTTACAGAAGCCGGGCCGCTCCTTCTTCGCTAAATTCAGATTATTTATTAACTAATAAATTTTATTCAAATGAAAAAGTTACATTTGCTATTCAGTTTCCTTATGGTCATGGCTATGACCGTATCGTTCAGTGCATGTTCCGATGATGACGATCCTGCAAAAAAAGAAGAACCGACACCCGATCCGGATCCCGACCCCACCCCGGAGAAATCCAATTACCACTTCGATATCTTCATGAGTATAGACAAGCATGGTGGCATGAACCAGGGTAACGGTACCATCGTAAAGAGCGTAGATGCCCTTACTGCCGACCAAACCATGATCGACATCAAGAACGACGGTGTTGAATTCAACAACAAGGAGGGTAACAACGTATACTCCATAGAGAACATCGTCAAAGGAAAATATTATTATCAGGTACCTAACTCCGGCGAACGCTTCACCAAGTTGCAGATCATAGGAAACTCAGTTGTAGTTAAGCAGGAACAACCTTTCGTAAAGAATACCTATAAAGTACGTTCCTATACACACGCCTGGACCGACGACAATACCCTTATCATCATGGCAGCCAATGGCGACGTGGACAAGATTCTGTGGACCAAGCTCAATGCCGATGATTTGAGAATCCTCGACGAGGGTACTCTGGACCTTCCTCTTCCCGAAGGTGCCAAAGCATTTACGACTTCAGGCATCCTTACTTACAATGAAAAAGCAGGTAAGCTCTTCTACTTCTACTTTGGCAAAACCACATCCGGTAGAGGCGGCAAAGCAACGTCCAACTTTCTGACGGCTACCATCAATCCTTCTACTATGGAGATAGAGACCATCAACGTCAACACTCTTGCCGCCGAAATGGCAGGCAGTGCCTACGGAGAACTGTTACAGAACTGCGTGATGTACGACGAAGAAGGCAACCTCTACCTGGCTGCATATACCGATGCCAATGATATGGAGCAAGGACACCTGATCCGCATCAAAAAGGGAGAAGTAGACTTCGATACCACTTATGAAGGCTATCCCGACGCTGACGGTAAGTTGCTTACCGTTCAGTACCTGGGCAATGGAAAGGCATTGGTATATGCCCGTAACGATGCTGCCGGAACTGCTATTGATGATTACAGCCACTACTACTCAATCGTAGACCTTACTACCGGAAGCAGAACACGCTTAAGCTACGACGGTAAAGAAATAGCATACAGTGGCGGACGTTTTGCGCAACGCACTGTAGTCGTTGACGGAAAAGCATATATCGGTGTAAATACGAAAGATGCCAATCCTTGCATTTACATCTACGACATTGCAACCGGCAAGGTAGAGAAAGGCGTGGAAATTGCAGAAGGCTATTACTTCGACATCCTCAGAGTGATAGAAAACGACAAATAATAAGCCGATTCATGAAAAAAGTATTCTCTCTCCTAATGATACTGACTATCTCCCTCCTCTGCCGTGCGCACGAGGGAGGTAATCATGAACACAGCGATATGCTGGCAAATATGAAACCCGGCGACAAAGCCGCCCTGCTCATGGTACACTTCGGTACGACGCACGACGATACCCGCGCGTTGACCATCGATGCCATCAATGCCAAGGCACAAGCCGCCTTCCCCGAACTGAAATTCCAAGAGGCTTATACCTCACGCATCATTATCCGCCGACTGAAACAGCGCGGCATTGATAAAATTACTCCACTCGAGGCTCTGCTGCGCCTGCGTGGCGAGGGTTACACACATGTCATCGTGCAGAGCACTAATATTATAGATGGTGTAGAAATGGAATCCCTCCGCCGCGATGTAGAAAGCGTGTTGCCTTTCTTCAAGGAAATCCGCGTAGGCACTCCCCTGCTCTACTCCACGGAAGATGCGGAAAAAGTTGTTGAGATACTTGGGAAACGTCTCGATGCACCTGCACAGGGAAAGAAAACTGCGAAGGAAAACTTCGTCCTCGTAGGTCATGGCACTTATACGCCCAGCACCGCCATCTACAGCCAGATGGACTATATGCTGAAAGCTGCCGGACGGACGAACTTCCATGTAGGTACCATCGAAGGCTATCCTACTTTCGAGACAATGCTGGCACAACTCAAAGCTGCGAAAGCTAAGAAAGTAACGCTTGTCCCCTTTATGTTCGTTGCCGGCGACCATGCTAAGAACGACATTGCCGGTGAATGGAAGGAAGCACTCGAAAAAGAAGACTTCACGGTCAATGCACGTCTTGAAGGCTTGGGACAAGTACCCGAAATACAGGATATATTCATCGAACACATCCGTTTCGGGCTGAAACACCGGATGCTGGACATTATGACCAAGAAAGCCGCTTATGCTGCCGGAAAAGACCCGGAATAAATATATAGTCCTATTTCTTGCTTAATTCCCCCACTATTTAAAATGTCTTCTTTATGAATAGAAAAAGTTTAGGAATAATCCTTTGCAGCATAGCCATACTGATAGCAGCTTGCTTTGCAGCCTACCAATACTGGTGGGCACCTACCCGCATCCTCATCATCAACCCCACGCTTGCACAAGCAGCAGACATTGCACTGAACAACGATTGCGACCGGATAGACGTGACCTGCATCAAGAAAGAAGACGTGAAAGACCTTTCCGGCTACGATGCCATCATGATGTACAGCAGAGGCTTATTCCTTGACGAAACACAAATAGCCGAACTGGAAAGGGTAGCAGCCAAAGGTGTGCCTATATTTACAAACACCTTGCGGAACTTCAGCTATTCCGTCAACCACAATATTACCGATGAAGATCAAGCTACTTTGCGCGAATACTTCAAAAATGCCAGCAAGCATAACTATCGGAACGCCCTGCGCTACCTGCGCCATCTTGCCACTCCTCAACGATGGGGTTATCAAGATTACGAAGCTCCGATCCCTCTGCTGGAGAATATGTTCTATCACCGGGAATACGGGCGCTACTTCAAGACTCCGCAAGAAGTAACCGACTACCTGAAACAAAAGAATCTTTATCACGAGAGCGGTTGCAACCTCGCCTTTATTTCGGGACTCAACTTCCCGATGGAAGGTAACCGTGCCCATGTAGACACCCTTATATCCCGCTTGACAGAAGCAGGCTTCAACGTCTATCCATTCACCGCAGGTGGCGAAGAAAGGGCAAACATGATACGCTCGCTCCATCCCGACGGGCTTGTTTATCTTCCGATGGGACGGCTGGGCAACGATTCACTCATCAACTGGCTGCACCAGGAAAATATTCCTCTCTTTATGCCTTTTCCCCTGATACAGTCTCACGAAGAATGGTTGGATAGAAATACTCCGGTCAGTGGAGGCACACTGACAGCCCGCGTAGTAGTGCCGGAAATAGACGGTGGCATGGCTCCCCTCTGCATTGCCACACAAAACGAGAACGAAAAAGGCTATTACATGTACACCGCCGAAATGGAACGAATCAATGCACTCGTCGATCACATCAGCAAGTACATGTCCTTGCAAGATATGCCGAACCAGGATAAACGCGTCGCCATCTGTTACTTCAAGACACCCGGAAAAGATGCCCTGCTGGCAAGCGGCATGGAGGTGATTCCTTCACTCTATAATTTTCTGAAGCGCCTGCGTAACGAAGGATATGACGTTAGCGGACTGCCTGCCACAGTGGAGGAGTTCGGCAAACAGATTCATCGCGACGGTTCCGTCATGGGGTCATACGCCAAAGGTGCACAAGAGCAGTTCCTAAAGACAGCACATCCCGTATGGTTATCTGCCGGACAATATGAGCAATGGGCACACGAAGTTCTTCTCCCGGAAAAATACAAAGAAGTAACCGACCGATATGGAGATGCTCCGGGTAACCTCTTGGCTACCCAAGACAGCATTGCCGTTGCCTGCCTGCAATTCGGAAACGTACTGTTGTTCCCCCAGCCCCGTCCGGCATTGGGAGACGATGAATTCAAACTGGTGCATGGCATGCCGGTAGCTCCTCCGCACAGCTACCTTGCCTCTTACCTATATATGCAAAAAGGGTTCAAGGCAGATGCACTCATCCACTTCGGTACGCATGGCAATCTGGAATACACACCCGGAAAAAACGTAGCTCAGTCACAATCAGACTGGTCGGACGTATTAGTGGGCAATCTTCCGCATTTCTATTTTTATACAACCGGGAACATAGGCGAAGGCATCATTGCCAAACGTCGCACACATGCCGTGCTGGTGACCTACCTCACTCCGCCTTATGCGGAAAGTGGCATGCGCCAACGCTACTCCTCCCTGCTGGAAGATATCCATAAAGTCCTGGACGAAGGCACGGAAAAATACCAAATGCTGGGAATACGTATCAAGAAAGAAGCAATGCGCCTGGGCCTGCATCGCGACCTCGACCTGGACTCTATACCCGACAAACCCTATACGACCGAAGAACTGGAACGCCTGGATGCCTTCACCGAAGAGATAGCCAATGAAAAGATGCAGGGTGCCTATTACACCATGGACGAACCTTACTCCGAACGCGACCTGCTGACAACAACTCTGGCCGTTGCCGCCGACCCTCTGGCTTACGAAACCGCCCGCAAAGACCGGGATAAGAGAAAGATTACCACGGAGCAGTTACAGGACTTCACCTACATAGCCCACCATTACCTGCCCGGTGCCAGAAAACGGCTGACAGCCCTGCTGCAAAATCCGCCCAAAGACACGGCTTCCGTAGCACCGGAACTCCGCCCTGCCCTACTCTATCGTAAGCAACTGATAGCATCGACCACAAACGAGTTGAATGCCATGGTACGTGCACTGGGTGGTGGCACCGTCTTTCCCGCTCCGGGTGGTGATCCGGTACTGAATCCGAACGTACTTCCTACCGGTCGCAACATGTACAGCATCAATGCTGAAAACACACCGAATCCCCGTGCTTGGGAAGACGGAAAGCGCTTGGCAGAAGCCACACTGAAACAGTACATCAGCAAGCACGGCGAATATCCCCGGAAAGTAAGTTATACATTCTGGGCTGGCGAATTCATCAATACCGAAGGTGCTACATTAGCACAAGTATTCTGGATGCTCGGTATAGAACCCATACGCGACGGACAAGGGCGGGTAGTAGACTTGAAACTGGTGCCAAGTGAAGAGTTGGGACGCCCACGTATCAATGTCCTGGTTCAAGTTTCCGGACAGCTTCGCGACATAGCCGGTTCTCGCTTGAAACTGCTGACCGACGCCGTGCGCCTGGCATCGGAAGCCAAAGATGAAGTCTACCCCAACTATGTAGCATCGGGAACACTGCTACAGGAAAAACTGCTGGTAGAGAAAGGGGCCTCTCCCAAACGCGCCCGCGAAATGTCCGTAATGCGTGTATTCGGCCCGGTAAACAGTGGTTACAGTACCGGCATAATGGCATATACCGAGCATAGCGGTTCGTGGGAAGATGAAAAGGAAATAGCGGCAGGCTATCTTAATAATATGGGAGCCACTTATGGCGACGATAGTAATTGGGGAGATGTACAGGAGGGATTGTTTGCCTCTGCCCTGTCCGAAACGGATGTCGTCATCCAGCCTCGCCAAAGCAATACATGGGGACCCATTTCGCTGGATCATGTCTACGAATTTACGGGAGGCTTGTCTCTTACCGTCAAGACCGTAACCGGCAAGGAACCGGATGCCTACATGGCCGACTACCGCAACCGCACCAACCGCCGTATGCAGGATGCCAAAGAAGCCATCGCCGTAGAGACGCGTGCCACTGTCCTAAATCCTACTTACATACAAGAAAGGATGAAAGGCGGTGAAGGTACGGCGCAAATGTTCGGCGAGATTTTCCGCAACATCTTCGGTTGGCACGTCATGCGTCCCTCAGCTATGGACAAGGAACTTTTCAACGACCTGTATAAGATGTATATACAGGATGAGAACAAACTGGGTATCCACGAGTATTTTCTTCGCGTCAATCCGGCTGCCTTCCAGGCCATCACAGCCGTAATGTTGGAGAGTGCCCGCAAAGGATATTGGAAAGCATCCGAAGAACAACTGAAAACTACCGCCGCCCTGCATGCACAGACCACCCGTGATAAAGGTGCGGCCTGTACCGAGTTTGTCTGCGACAATGTCAAACTGCAAGCATTTGTTGCCGACCAGCTGGACAGTAAAGATAAACAAACCTACAACCAAAATATGAAAAGCGTGCACGAAGCCGCCACTACCAAAGGAAAGGACGTTGTTCTGAAAGAACAGAAACTGACTCCGGAGCAAGTGACACGCAAGCATAAAATTAATGGTGTTATTATCGGGGCCATAGTAATCGCGGCTTTCATTGGTCTGGTGGTGTTACTGAAAAAAAGGAAGAAGGAATAATCTAAAGTATGGAGTACGTGATACACCTTCTGGCTGTTTTCGTTACCGCCAGTTTCCTGCTGAAAGTCGGGTTCTACTCCCGCTGGGGGATATTGGCGGCAGCGACTGGTTGTGCCCTGTTCGCCTGGCTGGTCACTCCCTGGATGACGGAGCAATCTAAAACGGTGATGAGCGCCTTTTTTACATCGCGTGCGCAAATGCTGAACCTCTCTGTTTGCGTCACGCTGGAAGCGGTATTGATGATTGCCTTCTGCTTCGACTGCTTTGCAGAGATACGTACGCGCAATACAGTCTTCAAACAGGCAGTAACGTTCTTTCTGAAACTCTACCCGGGCGTATTAGTGGGCGGCGTAATCTGTTATGCACTGGCATTACTGCTATTCTCCTATCCGGGCATAGATTTTGTCAACCTCTCATGGATAGCGGCACTCGCTGCTTTCCTGACGGTCTGCCTTGGTAGTCCGCTACTCCACCTGCTTCTCGGTGACAAATCACTTCGTCTTGAGGTTTTGTTCATAGTCAACATCTTCATTGTCATTCTAAGCATCATCGCCACCGGCTATTAAAAAGAAATATAAACTATAAATCATACCATCATCATGGAAACAATTTCAAATACTCTTTTCTGGATCTCCAACGGATTACTGGTTCCGGTCGTAGTCCTGCTGCTCTTGTTTTTCCTCCGTGCCATTATTCTCGCAGGAGGTTTCTTCGGTGAATTTTACCAACGGATAAAATTACAAAAACAATTTACTGATATACTGGAAGACATCAACAGCGAAAATAGGGACGAACGGTTGCAACAGCTTCCTCCGGCAGGCAACTCCCCTCTTCTCCGCTGCCTGAAGAAGTTGTCCGAACGACGCGACAATGCAGATTACTGCGAACGTCTGCTGGCCAACTACGAGGTGGATGCCGGAAAGGAACTGGGCCGTTCGCGCACCTTCATCAAACTGGGTCCTATGCTGGGACTTATGGGAACACTGATCCCGATGGGTCCCGCTCTAGTAGGACTTGCCGCCGGAGATATCTCTTCCATGGCCTACAACATGCAAGTAGCCTTTGCCACCACTGTGGTAGGCATGGTCATTGCAGCCATCGGGGTGGTCACCCTGCAAGTGAAACAACGCTGGTACGCCCGCGAGATGAACGACCTGGAATATCTGTACAAGGTACTCAGTACTCCGGTAATTGCTTCTAACCCCATATCCCCCATCCAATGAAACGAAACCGACTCCTCCACAACAACACGGACTCCGACCCGATGGGTACGGTAGCCAATCTTTTCGACGTGGCCATGGTCTTTGCCGTGGCCTTGATGGTAGCACTCGTCTCCCGCTTTAACATGACAGAAATGTTCTCGAAAGAAGACTTCACCATGGTGAAGAATCCCGGAAAGGAAAATATGGAAATCATTACCAAAGAAGGGCAGGAAATAAAAAAATATACCCCCAGCGAAGAACAGCAGCCCTCCGGCAAGCGGGGTAAAAAGGTAGGCGTTGCCTATCAGCTGGAAAATGGAGAAATCATCTACGTGCCGGAATAGAGAATTCACTACCTACATATAGTTATTCCGCACCTCTATTATGACAAGTTTTAAGTATTTCAGAGCCTCAAAATGATGCCTACCTTTGCTGCGTTATATAAAATAAAATAATATATGGTAAAACAAAGATTTCTGATTGCCCTCTTGATGGGCGGATTCATCGCTACCGGTGCTTATGCACAAGCCGAAAAAGGCGAAAGCGAGGACATGACAAAAAAGACTTATGAGTTGAATCCGGTTGTTGTTACAGGTACAGGTACACACCAGCGACTGAAGAATACACCGGCTCCGGTGTCGGTCATCACTGCCAACGAAATAAAACGTGCCGGCATCACCGACTTTCAGGAAGCTCTGACCAGGATGGTGCCATCCATCTCTTTCCGTCCCAACGCCATGGGATCGTACCTGATGATGAACGGCCTCTCCAACAAGCACGTACTGATACTGGTGAACGGACGTAAAGTAACGGGAGACATCACCGGTAACATCGATCTCAACCAGATAGACATGACCCGCATAAAGCGTATCGAGGTACTGAACGGAGCTGCTTCCTCGCTCTATGGTTCAGACGCCATCGGAGGTGTAATCAATATCATCACCAACGAACCGAAAGATGTGGTAGCTTTCAGCAGCAACAGCAGCTACACCCGGAAGAACCAGTTCTCACAAGGACTGAACCTGGACATTTCCCAAGGAAAAATAAGTTCTTATACTTCTTATAAATACGACCATTCCGACGGCTGGCAGAACAACTGCCTGACGGAAGACGGCGAGGAGCTGATTGAAACTATTGCCCCATTGTCCATAGGATATAGTTCCAACAATCTCTCGCAGAAGTTTACTTACGATGCCACGGACCGGCTCTCTTTCTATGCCAATGGCGGATATTACAACCGTGGTCTGGAACGTCCCGTAGAACAGGAAGATATAACTGGCGGCAGCAAGTACAACACCACTTATGAGGGGTATAACTGGGGAGCGGGAGCCAAATATAAGCTCAGCAAGCGCAACGTCCTCCAGTTCGACTACTCGGGCAATAACTATGCTTCGCGCTATAAATACATGATTGAGAACAGCGGTTACCTGCCCGGACAATACGCACTCACCAAACTCCAGAAATTCCACGATGCCGAGTTGAAAGGTATTTTTGGCTTCACCGCCAACAGCACCACCGTATTTGGTGTGGATTATCGTCGTGAAGTGCTGCACCGCCCCGACTCCGACCTGGACAAAGGCGTCTACACCGCATCGGCCTACGGACAACATGAAGTAAAGCTATGGGAGCACCTCACCGGCGTTGTGGGAGTGCGCTATGACCACCACGAACAAACCGGTGGCCGCTTCACCCCGAAAGTGGCAGCCATGTACAACGTTGGCAACTTCAACGTACGCGCCACGTATGCAGCCGGCTTCCGTGCCCCGGGAATCGACGAACTCTATTACCACATGTTCAAGCAGACGATGGGTACCAGATCTACCATCTCATTGGGAGACAAAGACCTGGACCCCGAACACAGCAACTACTACTCCATAAACATGGAATATCGTACCAACCGTTTCAGCGCTTCCGTTACCGGTTATCTGAATTATGTAAAAAGCATGGTAACTTCCAAGTCCACCAAATTCGACGATTTGCCCGAAGCCGAGCAAAACCAGTTGCGCAAGGAGTTTCCCGAAATTGGCGATCTCTCGTCCACCAAGAACTTGAGTGTGAAGAACTACTTCAACTTCGACAAAGCCACCGTCAAAGGTTTTGAAGTAAACCTCAACGGCAATCTGTTCTCCGGATTCACCTTGGCCGGAAATTACACATACGCCTACGGACGCGGTCTGAACGAAGGAGGCGAATGGCAAAACATCGAACGCAGTGTGCGCCATACAGCTACCATCACCGGAAACTACATACACAGTTGGAGCGACTACACCCTGAACATCAACCTGAACGGTCGTATTCAAAGCAAGGTCTACTATCCGGGAGATGCAGACGGAAATGCTCCGGGTTACGGCATCTGGAGCCTCAATACTCGCCATACCTTCGACGGTTTCCGCAACTTCGTAGTAGAGCCGGGTATCGGCATCGACAATATATTCAACAAAAAGGACAACCGCCCGCTGAACAAGAACTTTGCCCTCTATTCTCCGGGACGTTCGATCATGTTCAGCCTGGCACTCAGACTTAAATAATCTCTTTCTAAACATTAAAGATATGAAGCATTTTTTCATTACTCTCTGTTTACTCGGCACCAGCCTCTTCTCCTCCGCACAAGAGGAGAAGGCGGCTTTGCTTATCACCCATTACGGCAGTTCGGACCCGCAAACGCGCGAACTGACCCTTGACGTCATTACCCGTGAAGCCAAAGAAGCCTTCCCGCAATTCGAGGTGCGCGAAGCATACATCTCCCCGATTGTGCGAAGAAAACTTGCCAAGGAAGGCGTCGACAAAGACAGTCCGACGGATGCCCTGCTAAAACTTCGCGCCGACGGCTATCAAAAAGTCTACGTACAAAGCACTACTCTGATTGAGGGCAGCGAGATGACATCCGTCCGCAGAGACGCAGACAAGGTGCGCCCGTTCTTCAAGGAGATAAAAGTCGGCAATCCCCTGCTGTACTCCGTAGAAGACTGCGAAAAGGTAATCGGTATATTGACGGCCGAACAACCGGACAAGAAAGAAGATGTGGTCTACGTGGGGCACGGCAACCAGCTACCCAGCACGGCAACTTATGCCATGCTCGACTTTATGATGAAAGCACATGGATTGAAGAATTTCCATGTCAGCACCATCGAAGGTTATCCTACGTTGGACGCTACCTTGCTACAACTGAAAGAGACACGACCTAAAAACATAACATTGGTCCCGTTGCTGTTGGTCTGCGGCAATCATACCAAAGAAGACATTGCCGGTGTGTGGAAGACAGAACTCGAAAAACAAGGCTACCGGGTAAATGTACGTATGCAAGGTCTGGGTGAAAATATTACCATCCGCCGGATATACATCGACCACATCAAAGCTATGCTAAAAGAATGACAAACAATAGCCGTAAAAGGGGGTAGGCCTTTTACGGCAGATTGTTATCCTATTTTTTCGGTTACATCAGATTTAAGTCCTATCTTTGTACTCCAATAGAGTATACAGATATGAAGCAACCCAAGATAATAGTTGCCGGCATCGGACCGGGCAACGAACTAGACATTACTCCTGCCGTCATTGCCGCATTGCAAGAATCAGATGTGGTGGTAGGATATAAATACTATTTCCGGTTTGTAATTCCCCACCTCCGCCCCAAAACAGAATGCATAGATACCGGGATGAAACGCGAACGCACCCGTGCCAAACAAGCTTTTGAACTGGCGGAACAGGGAAAGACAGTCTGCGTCATCAGTTCCGGAGATGCAGGCATCTACGGCATGACGCCCCTTATCTACGAAATGAAGCGCGAACGACAGAGCAATGTAGAGATCGTTTCCCTGCCCGGCATCAGTGCCTTCCAAAAAGCGGCATCATTGCTCGGCGCCCCCGTAGGGCATGACTTCTGTGTTATCTCCCTTTCGGACCTGATGACACCTTGGGAACGTATTGAAAAGCGCATCATCGCCGCCGCTACGGCCGATTTTGTAACCGCCGTCTACAATCCGAAGAGCGAAGGACGCTACTGGCAACTCTATCGGCTGAAAGAACTCTTCCTGCAGGAAGGACGTGCACCGGAAACACCCGTGGGATATGTGCGCCAGGCAGGACGGCCGGAGCAAGAGGTGCACATCACGACTTTACAGGATTTCAATCCCGAAGAAGTGGATATGTTTACTGTGGTACTGATAGGGAATTCGCAGTCTTACGAATGGAACGGGGCGTTCATTACTCCCCGAGGCTATTATCGCGAAACAAATACGGAAGCCAAGGGCATCGGGCAGGATATTATGATACGCAGTTTCCGTACTATTGAAGAAGAGTTGAAGAATAAGGATATTCCCCTCGACCACAAATGGGCATTGCTACACGCCATACATACGACGGCGGATTTTGAAATGGAAAATCTGCTGCATACGGACGAAGGTGCCGTGGCATCGCTATACCGGGAGATTGAAGCCGGAAAAATCAAGACTATCATTACTGATGTGACGATGGCTGCCAGCGGCATACGCAAAGGGGCTTTGCAGCGTCTCGGCGTGGAGGTGAAATGTTACCTCGGCGACCCGCGTACAGCAGGGATGGCAGCAGAGAAAGGCATCACCCGCACCCAAGCAGGTATTCGGCTGGCAGTAGAGGAACATCCCGATGCACTGTTTGTGTTCGGCAATGCACCCACGGCGCTGATGGAACTTTGCGACCTGACGCGGAAAGGCAAAGCCCGGCCGGCAGGCATTGTTGCCGCCCCCGTAGGCTTTGTGCATGTGCAGGAATCGAAGCACATGGTGAAGCCGTTCATAGAGATACCGAAGATTATTGTAGAAGGACGCAAAGGCGGCAGCAACCTGGCAGCAACGCTGGTGAATGCCGTGCTATGCTATAATGACGCGGAGCAATTACGACCGGGAAGGGATGTATAAATGGAACGAAATTTTATCATCATAGGAATGGACGATAGCCGGGAACCTTTCTTCCCGCCTGAAGTGCTGGCACACATCCGGCAGGGAAAGGTGTTCTCGGGCGGCGTGCGGCACAAGGAGATAGTCAAAGGGCTATTGCCGGAACATGCCGAATGGATTTCCATTACCGTACCTTTAGAGAATGTATTTTCCAGATACGCAGAAGTACGGACAGGCCAAACCATTATCGTCTTTGCTTCCGGTGATCCGTTGTTCTTCGGCTTCGCCAATACCATCAGGCGGAAGCTTCCCGATGCGGGCATCCGCCTCTACCCCGCCTTCAACTCATTGCAGACGCTGGTACACCGCCTCGTGATGCCTTACGACGACATGCGCACCGTCTCTCTTACCGGCCGCCCGTGGCAGGAATTCGACCGTGCCCTGATAGAAGGCGCTCCGAAGATCGGCGTCCTGACCGACCGCGAACATACCCCGGCAACCATTGCTGCCCGCATGCTAGAATACGGTTACACCTATTATACAATGTATGTAGGCGAGCACCTCGGCAATCCCGACAAGGAACGCATCCGCCACATGTCGCTCGAAGAGGCGGTGAAAGGAGAATTTGAGCACCCCAACAACTTGCTGCTCTGCGCAGGCACTATCCCTGCCCGTCCTTTCGGTATCCCCGACGGAGAATTCGCCCTCCTTGACGGACGCGCCCGCATGATCACCAAAGCCCCCATTCGCCTGCTCACCCTGCAAGCGCTGGAACTGAACCGCCGCCGCGTGTTTTGGGACGTAGGTTTCTGTACCGGCTCCGTCTCTATCGAAGCACGGTTACAGTTTCCCCACCTTACGGTAGTCTCCTTCGAAATCCGCCCCGAGGGCCGGGAACTGATGGACATCAACAGTCACCGCTTCGGCGCACCGGGCATCACGGCAGTGATCGGCGACTTCCTCCAAACAGACATCAGCCCCCTGCCCCGTCCCGATGCCGTCTTCATCGGCGGCCATGGCGGACACTTGGGTGAAATGCTGGAAAAGGTAAAAGAAGTCCTCCTTCCCGGAGGCTGCATCGTCTTCAACTCCGTATCCGCCGAGAGCAAAGAGGCATTCGTCCATGGCACCGAAGCCATCGGAATGGTGTTGCAACCCTCCGTGCGCATCGCCCTGAACGACTATAACCCTATTGAAATTATGAAAGCTACGCTTTCTTAAACATACACACCGATTATGAAAACAGCTATTATCCTCATCTCCGAAGCCGGCCTGGACATTGCGCAATCATTGCTCAACGAGCTCGCCGAATCTGAAATCTTCACCCCCAGGCACGAAGAGGGGTGCACACATATCGAATCGACCGGCAAATTCACCGCCGAAAACTTCAACCATTACGATGCCTTTGTCTTTATCGGTGCCATGGGCATCTGCGTCCGCTCCATTGCGCCATGCATAAAGAATAAATACACCGACCCGGCCGTGGTTTGCGTAGACACCACTGGTCGCTACGCCATCTCTGTCCTCTCCGGCCACATCGGCGGAGCCAACGAGCTGACCGATCAGGTAGCGGGCATACTGGGCGCCGAACCGGTAGTAACCACCCAAAGCGACCTTACCGGTCTGTGGGGACTCGACACCTTCCCGAAGCGTTTCGGCTGGTTTCCCATCATCAACGCCGAACCAGCCACCCTGCTGATGGCAGAACTTGCCAAAACACCCGAAGAGAAAATGCGTGCATGCATGAACGAACACATCAGCCTCTTCGTCTCCGGCAAACCCACCGCCCTGCTGCTCAACATCCGCGACGAGGGCACCGACTGGCTGGAAGCACATCTGCCGCCCCATGTCAAGGTGTTCTATCGCCTGAAAGACCTCAAACCGGCACGCTTCAAACTGATACTGTGCGTATCGGCCCAAGTGCCCAATTTCAATGAGATGCCGATGATATGCTACGTGCCCCGCGCCGTACACCTCGGTATCGGTCTGGCACGCCAGGCAGGTCCCACCCGCAAGATACAGGACGACATTCAAGAAACTTTGCGGCAATACGGCATCATCCTGCCTGCCATCGCCTCCATCTCCACCATCGACGCAAAGAGCGGCGAACCCGTGGTGAGGGCGCTCAACAAGCAATATCCCGTACACTTCTACACCGCCCAGGAACTGGCACAGGTAGAGGTACCCCATCCCAGCAAAACAGTGATGAAACACATGGGCACCCCCAGCGTGAGCGAAGCAGCAGCACTGCTCACGGCCGAGAACACCGAACTGCTGATGCCCAAAAAGAAAGGTGAGAACTATACCCTGGCCGCAGCACTGGACATCAGTGTGGTGCGCCGGGGACACATCGAAATAGTGGGCGCCGGACCGGGTGACCCGGATCTGATCTCCGTACGTGGACGGCAGATGCTGCAAAAAGCCGACCTCATACTCTACGCCGGTAGCCTCGTGCCCCGCGAACTGACGCTCTGCGCCAAGCCCGGCGCCACCGTACGCAGTTCCGCCTCGATGGATCTGGAAGAACAATTCACCCTGATGAAGGAATTTTACGACCGGGGCAAGTTCGTAGTGCGCCTGCACACAGGCGACCCGTGTATCTACGGCGCCATCCAGGAGCAGATGAACTACTTCGACCAGTACGGCATGAGTTATCACATCACGCCGGGCATTTCCTCGTTCCAGGCTGCCGCCGCTGCCCTGAAATCGCAATTCACCATCCCGGAGAAGGTACAGAGCATCATCCTGACCCGCGGCGAAGGCCGTACCCCCATGCCCGAACGCGAGAAGCTGCACCTCATGGCACGCTCGCAAAGCACCATGTGCATCTTCCTCAGTGCAGGCATTGCCCGGCAAGTGCAGGAAGAACTGCTGCAGGAATACCCGGAGACCACTCCCGTGGCCGTCTGCTACCACCTGACGTGGCCGGACGAACGCATCTTCCGTGGTGAACTGAAAGACCTTGCCCGGATTGTGGAAGAAAACAAACTGACACTGACCACCATGATTGTTGTTGGCGAAGCCATCGGCAACCGCGAAGGGTTGTCGAGACTATACGCACACGAATTCAAACATTTATTTCGTAAATAACCCAAACAATATGATACTGATTCTAGGCGGCACTACCGAAGGTCGCGTCGCCGCACAAACCCTCGAAGAAGCCGGGAAACCCTTCTACTACTCTACCAAAGGCGACGAACAAGAAGTGACGTTGCACAACGGCATCCGCCTGCAAGGTGCCATGGACACCATTACGCTGGAAAGATGTTGCCTCCATCACGGCATCCGCCTGCTGATAGACGCCGCTCACCCCTTTGCCCAACAACTGCACGAAACCGTAGCCCAAGTGGCACGCCGCACCGATATCCCCGTCATCCGCTTCGAGCGCATTTATCCCGAGCGCGACCAGGAACATATCACCTGGTGCCAAGGCTATGACGACGCCATCCGCCGGATAAAAGACGAAAACATCTTTACCCTGCTCGCCCTTACCGGCGTACAAAGCATCGGTTCCTTAAAACCGTTGTGGCAGGGCGATAAAGCCTGCTGTTGCTGCCACTTCCGCATCCTCGACCGCGAAAGCTCCCGACAGTTGGCACGTGAGCAAGGCTTCTCCGAACAACACCTCTATTACTACCACGCGGGAGAAGACGAACGTCTCCTGATGCAACAGCTCCATCCCGAAGCCATCCTTATCAAAGAGAGCGGCACGTCCGGCGGTTTTGTACAGAAAGTAAAAGCAGCCCGCGAACTGGGCATCCGTATCTTCGCCCTCTGCCGTCCCGAGACGCCCGAAGGCTTCCTGACCGTAGATGGCCCCCACGGCCTGCGCCGCATGGTAGAGAAGCTTCTGCCCGACTTCTACCCCTTGCACAGCGGACTGACTACCGGTACTTGTGCCACTGCTGCCGCCGTGGCTGCCACCTGGGATCTCTTCAATGTCCAATTCCAGTCCCGCCCTACAGAGTTTCCCGTCATCCTGCCCGACGGCGAAACCATCCTCGTACCCGTACAGCCCAGCCCCGCTCTTCCTAAATCCGACTTTTTCAATGATGACTGGATGATGGAGGCCAACGCCAGCGTCATCAAACACAGCGGCGATGACCCCGACATCACCGACGGCATGGAAATCAAAGTCAACGTTGCCGTCCCCTTCCGCATGGACGAGCCCTCGCCCAGCCCGGAAGTCCTCCAAGAGGATTACACCGTAATTGTTTGCGGCGGCGAAGGTGTGGGAATGATCACCATGCCCGGTCTGGGAATACCGCTCGGCGAAGCAGCCATCAACGCTACTCCCCGCCGTATGATCGAAGACAATGTGAAGCGCTGCCTCCGCAAACTCCATATCCCCCGAGTGGCAAACCCGTTCGTAGTCACCATCTCCGTTCCCGGTGGCGAAGAAATAGCACAGCGCACTTTCAATCCGCGCCTGGGCATCGAGGGAGGCATCTCCATCATCGGAACGTCGGGCATCATCAAGCCTTTCTCGTCCGAAGCATTTATCAACTCCATCCGCAAGTCCATGGAAGTGGCGCGTGCCACCGGAAGTCCGCGCATCGTCATCAGCTCCGGTGCCAAAAGCGAAAAGTACATCAAAGCCTATTATCCCGACCTGCCTGCGCAAGCCTTTGTGCACTACGGTAACTTTATCGGCGAAACAATAAAACTGGCAGCCGAACTCGGTCTGCCCCGTCTCACCCTCGGCGTGATGATAGGTAAAGCTGTGAAACTGGCCGAAGGCAATCTGGACACGCACAGCAAAAAAGTAACCATGAACAAGGCCTTTATCCTGGACCTTGCCCGCCAAGCCGGTTGCCCGGATCAGACTGCTGCCGCCATCGAGTCCATGAACCTCGCCCGTGAGTTGTGGGACCTTATCCCCTCCGACCATCTGGAGAGCTTCTGCAAAATACTGATAGAATGCTGCCACCGGCACTGTGCCCCCTTACTGCCGGATGGCGAACTAACCATATTATTAATCACTGAAAACGGAGAAATATACGTATGAGAAAAATTATCATCACCCTCTGCCTCGCGCTGGCCGCACTGAGCGGAACGGCACAAAATCCGCTCTCTTTTCATGCCAAGGCCGGCATCGGAACATCCTACTTCCACGGTAAATATACGGGCAGGGAAACCAAGATTGCCTATAAGGCCGGAGTCGGTGCAGAGTATATACTTAACAGAACCTGGTCTCTGCAATCAGCACTGGAATTCGTATCTATCGGCGGCAAGAAAGAAATAGAGTACATGGGCAAAGCGGACATAAACGAGCTGTACATCCAACTCCCCATTATGATAGCCGCCCGTCTCAACCTGGGCAAGGATTATCATGCTTCGTTGAGTGCAGGCCCCTATGTAGCCATAGGTGTAGGCGGCAAATCATCCGGCGAGATAAACGACTATGCAAGTAGCAGCATGTCATCATCCTACCGTTTCAAGATAGACACCTTCGGCAGTATGATAGATGGCAAGATGGGTAACAACCGCTTCGATGCAGGTCTTGCCATCGGGCTTACGTTCGACTACCGCCGGTTCATCATCGGTGCCGAAGTACAAGTTGGATTTGTCACAGTCAACAAGCAACTCAATCAAATGATACAGGAAGAATACGGAGGATATGATAAATACCTGCCCAAAAACTTCGCTTCATTCTTTACGCTGGGATATCGCTTCTGGTAAGGGCTTCTTTCCTCTTCATCTCCGCCAGCACCCCGCACGTCAGCGGAATGGCGAGGAAGAAGGTAAGCATATCGGCAACGGCCTGGCACATCTCCACCCCCTGTAACCCCAGGAAGCCGGGCAGAATAAATATCAGCGGAATAAAGAACAGCCCCTGTCGCGCCGAAGATAATATCGTGGCCCGCACCGGCTTGCGGATTGTCTGCAACATCATGTTGCTGACCACAATCCAGGCACCCAACGGAAAAGTGATGAACTGCCAGCGCAGAGCGGCCGCACCGGTAGCTATTACCGCAGGGTCGCCCTTACGGAAAACGGAAACAATCTCCTCGGCATAACCCATGCCCGCCACTGCACAAATCAGCAGGAAGAAGAAACCTACTTTCACACAGAACCAGAAGCCCTGACGCACGCGGGCATACAGTCCCGCCCCATAATTGAATCCGCATACCGGCTGAAAGCCTTGCCCGAAACCTATCAGGAACGAATTGATGAACATGGAGATGCGCGTCACGATGGACATACCTGCAATGGCGGCATCACCGTATGCACCGGCAGCCACATTCAAAAGAATGGTTGCCACACTCGCCAATCCCTGACGGGCAAGCGAAGGCGTACCTCCACCGATAATTTCTTTTATAAAAGCCCGTGTCGGCGTGAAGTTTTTATAGCGGATTCGGATATTTCCGCCCTTGCGCCCCATATACAGTAACAGGGAGAAACTGCAAAACTGGCTGATAACCGTAGCCAGCGCCGCTCCGGACACACCCATGTTGCAAACAAAGATCAATATCGGATCCAACACCACATTGATAACCGCTCCCGTCACAATTCCCACCATAGCGTAAGCTGCATTTCCCTGAAAACGTATCTGGTTGTTCAGCACCAAAGATGCTGTCATAAAGGGGGCGCCAATGAGGATGATGCCCAAATAGCGTTCCGTATAAGGAAGAATGGTCGGCGTAGAACCTAATGCCAAAGACAGAGGGGTGAGAAACAGCAATCCCAGCACTGCCAGGAATGCTCCGATAAATAATGCGTAGAAGAATCCGGTAGCCGCCATCTTCTCCGCATTCTCCGTCTCCTGCGCTCCAAGTTTACGGGAGATATAGTTTCCCGAACCATGTCCGAAGAAGAATCCCACTGCCTGAATAATGGACATCACCGAAAACACAATACCTACCGCTGCCGTAGACTGAGTATCTATTTTACCCACAAAATAGGTATCTGCCATATTGTAGAACGAGGTCACCAGCATACTGATGATAGTCGGTATAGCCAACGAGATGATTAACCGCGGAACCGGTGTCGTAGTCAGATGGACATAATTGTCTTTTGCTGAATGATGCATCATGGGGAGTTATTTTTTCAGGTTACAAAGATAAACAAAAAATCTTCTTATATTTGTAGCTATTACAGTCTATTATAAAAATTCATTTATTTGTTATGACGATAGAAATCAAGTATTTTGAAAACAGAAAAGATTGGCGAAAATGGCTGATTGAAAACTTTGAAACTGCTAATGAAGTTTGGTTTGTATTTCCCAATAAATCTTCGGGCAAGAAAGGTATTGCATACAATGATGCTGTTGAAGAAGCCCTTTGTTTCGAGTGGATTGACAGCACAATAAAGTCGCTTGACAAAGAACATAAAATTCAGCATTTCACGCCCAGAAATCCTAAAAGCACATACTCGCAAGCCAATAAAGAAAGACTTAAATGGTTATTGGAAAATAAAATGATACACCCTAAATTTGAGGATAAAATACGAAATGTTTTATCTGCTCCTTTTGTTTTTCCAAATGATATAATCGACAAACTGAAAGAAGATAAAGTTGTATGGGAAAATTACCAACACTTCTCAGACTCATATAAACGCATCCGAATTGCATACATTGAGGCTGCCAGAAAACGACCGGAAGAATTTGAAAAGCGATTGAACAACTTTATCAATAAAACAAAAGAAAATAAAATGATAACAGGATTCGGTGGAATTGGAAAATACTATTAATTCAATAAAGCTGAAAAAAGAAAAATCGCCTTCACATCTACACTCAAACACCGGAGGTTTTTAATTGAAAAATCTTGCTCATTTATCCTTTCATAATCGAAATAATAGCAGCTGATTCTACAAAAGAATTAGTAACGTCTCTATATAAGAGACAGCACAAAGCACTGACAAAAGTATTAATTAGTGCAGACATTAGCAAATATAAGCAAGGAAAAATTTAATAAAATTGTTTGCAACAAGGATTCAATATTTTAAAGATCAACATTTTACATTCATATAAAATAATACGAAGTACTAATTATTTAAATATATAGTCAATCCCTATTTTTTATAAACTAACTTTAATAGGCGATGAAAAAATATTAAAGTCGTCTCATTAAGCAAAAAATAATCATCTGTAATAAACTGATTTATTGGCGGTTATACACGTTGTGCTGTCTCTTATATAGAGACAGTACAAAATAAAAAAGGGGATATTAAAGCAAACAAACAATTAACTAATTGAGATACACTGTATTACAGCAATTTCAAGGTCCCAAAGGTATGCCCTGGCGCAAGCATAACACAATAAAATTCAGAATAAAAGAATGTATAACACGACGGAAAAAGAAGGTGAAGAAACTACCGTTTGGTATGCCATGTATGCTTACAAAAAGGAACTACATGCACAGAAAGAGTTGAAGAAAGAAAATATTGAAAGTTTCATTCCCATGTGCTATACCATCAAAGAACATCACGGAAGAAAAGAGCGGGTACTTGTCCCCGCCATTTCCAACCTGGTCTTTGTCCGTACCACCAAATCTGTTTTGACCGAGTTCAAAACAAGAAATCCTTATCTGCAATATATCACGCAAAAAACGGACGCGGGAAGAAAAATCATTATCGTACCCGGCAGTCAGATGCAGGATTTCATCAAAGTAGCGCAGAAATACGAGGAAGACCTCACATACTATAAACCGGAAGAAATCTGCCTGGAAAAAGGCAAAAAAGTACGCGTCCACGGCGGAGCATTCGATGGCGTGGAAGGGGTACTCCTGAAAGTAAAGGGCAAACGAAGTAAACGGATCGTCATCAAGATACCGGGCATCGTAGCCGTTGCAGCTGCCTACATCGAACCGGAATTCATAGAAATCATAGAGAGATAATAATCTGCAGGGAATGCTATTACTAATCTTCGCCTGTCATGATTACTAATCTTTGCACGACATGATTACTAATCTTCAAGTTTCATCGTATAAGCAAGCAAAAGAGCAGATGTTATAATATTTTCCTTGAAGTTTAAAGCATTGAATACTCATCGCCGGTAGGCGAAAGTTCTTCGTTAGAAGAATCCCCCTTTAGTATATATATATTATATCAATCGGGCAAATGCCCGGTAAAATGCCCGGTAAAATGCCCGCCAAATTTATGTTTATTGTACTCATTTCAATTTATAAAAATCATGCTTGAAGCAACAGAAGAATCATGTAGTTACGAGAGTTTAGGCGAATATATTGATGATTTCCGTCTCAACTTGGGAATCAGCGTTAAACAGCTTTGCAGCGACTGTCATATCAGCCGCCGCACGTATTACGAGAGTTCGGGATGGTAAGGATTTGAAATTGAGCTTCTACATCCGCATTATAAAGGCTTTCTATGAATATGCCACAGAAAGGGAAATCAAGAAGATGTGGAAGGAAATCTCATCATTGGTGTTTAGGGATTCTCAATCAATAGACAATCAGTAAACAAACAAATTATAAATATCATGCTGACACCATTAACACAGACGGCTATATCGGTACTCAACGACATAGCCCAGGGAAATACGCAGGAAATCCTGCCCTATTATGCCCTTGTACAGAACACCGTTTCCGAACTGCTTCTGAAACTCGAAGCAGGAGGACTGATACGTTGCAAGGATACCGAGCAGCGAGACTTGCTGACCGCCTATGAACTGGCAAGGCCCAGCTATCAGATAACCCTGCTCGACCTGCTGGAAGCCATCGGTGAGCATCTGAACTGCAACCATCCCACACACGAGATGCTCTACCAGCATTATCGCGGTGCAGCTGCAAAACTCGGAGTGATCAATCACATGACGCGCCTCTATCTGGCAGAGATCAAACTGAACGACTTGTTCTGAATAATACGGCAATTCATGAAATGGAAAAATAAACAGATTTATCCACAGCTTGCGATACACTTCCTGTTTGTCGTGCTGTCATTGCTTACAGTGTTGACCGTAGTGTTGCAAGCCTGCTCCAAACACTCCTCCGAGCCCGAACCGATACCCATACAACTGTATACCGGTATCCGTACCCGAGCCGCAGTAGATGCCTTCGACGCTACTCCCGTATGCGTGGCATGCGGAAGCCTTTCTGGAAGCTATACACAATGCTGGGACGGCGTTGCAACAGGCAATGAGATTACCCTTGTCCCCGTGCGGTATTACCCCACGGACGGCAGCCACGTTTACCTGCGCGGATTCTACCCTCCCGCACCCCTGACAGAAGACGGAACACTGACATACACCCTCACCGGGGAAGAAGACCTGATGCTGACAGCCGAGCAAAGCGGATCGGCGGAGAATCCCTTCACGGCAGATACAGAAAAGATGCTGGTACACCGCCACCTGCTCACCCAACTGAGCTTCCGACTGAAACTGGATGTAGAAAATCCCGAACAATACAGCATCCGTTCACTCCGCCTGAACGGGCTGGCACAGGAAGTGACGCTTTCGCTGCTCACCGGGAAGCTGGAGTGCGGCAATCCGGCACCGCCCGTCATCCTCTATGACAGTGAGAAGTCAGGCAACTGTTTCCCCTTCGAAGCAGGCGTTGCCGAGCTTCCAGGCTTTGTGCTGGTACAGCCGGAAGCGGAGTTCACCATAGACCTGCGCCTGGCAACGGATGAAGAGCCGGAGAACGACCTGGTCTACACCGGTCTGCCCATCCACTTTGAAGGAGGCGTAGGCGAAGGGGGAATATCCTACACCGTTTCAGTAGAAATTCCCGATCCTTCCTCACTCGATCCAAAGGCGGTAAACGTAACGGCAACCGTCGGGCATTGGGAGGACGGCAGCGGAGGAAACGGGGAGCTGGTGACAAGGCATCTGTAATTCAGGACAGATAGTTCTGATTAATCAGGAACATTACATAAGAAATTCAAGTTTCGCAAGTTCTTTTAAATGGGAATTTAGCGCGCGCAAGCGCGCTTGAGTTATGAGCAAGAGTATCTCCAACCCCTCCGCCTGAAAGGGGAGGTGTCCGTAGGACGGAGGGGTCTTACATCCGCAAGGGGCACAATACAGAGTTACCCTTCGCTGATGTTAGACTCCCTCCCCCCTACGGGGTACTCCCCCTTTCAGGCGGGAGAGTTTAGGATAGTCACGCTTGTAGCTCGTCAACTTAATTTAGCGCTTCGCGCTAAATTATCATTTAACAGCCTCCATATAAACTTGCGAAACTTAAATAAGAAATTAATCATATCAATATTAATCATATTAATTAAAACAAACGTAAAAATGAAAACAAGAATTGGTTTAGCAGTGCTGGCGCTTCTGGCAGCCGGATGCAGTGAGAGTGAAAACATGAGTACACCGGAAGCACCGGTTAACGCAAAAGCCATCCGGATAGGACACAGCGTGCAAGGAACAACACGTGCGGCAGTCATAGAAGGAAGCGATGTGACAGCCACGGTACTGATGTGCGACGGAAATACAGCCGACTGGACGGGCTTCACTCCCACGTACAAAAATGACATCCAAAGCGGAACATTGAACGACCGTGCCAATGTATCCACAGCCTCCTTCAAGGCAGGTACAGATGCTACGGTGACCCTGAACCCGACGCTTTATTATGTACACGAAAACACTTCTTCCAGCACCAAGTCCCACCTGGTAGCCGTAGCTCCCGACGGTAATCTAGCAGCCAGCGGTACAATCGTAACCATGAAAACGATAGACGGACAACAGGACGTAATGTATGCCGCAGCTGTGGATGCGGGAAGTGAAAGTGCTCCGGAAAATTCAATCAACCTGGCATTCAACCACCTCACCACGCAACTGAGCTTTGCCATGAAACTGACTGCAGCAGCCACCGGCACCGGTGAATGGAGTGGGAAGAGCATTTCCCTGAAGAGCATTTCCATCCAGAATGTCCAACTTCCCCAAACGGTAGATGCAGCAGACGGCACTGTCTCCTGGACGGACGCGACTTCTGCTTTAAGCATTCCAGGCATTTCGAACCCGGTTGTGTCGACAACTCCCGCCGGTGTCGGCTCCTCGGTAATGATTAAAGGTGGCAACAGTGTAAAGGTGGATGTAACAATGACCGTAGGCGGTGCCGACCTGACCTTTACCAATGTCACCATTAAGAATGGCAATGACGATTTAATAACAGAAACGGCCAAAGCGCATCTGATTACCCTGGACGTGAAGGAACCGGAAACAGCTTCGGACGCTGCAACCGTTACAGCTACGGCTACTGTAACCCCGTGGAAGGAAGGAGCCGCAGGTTCTGCCGATTTAGACTAACCCGCCTGAATTTGCATCATGATGATGAAACGGAAACTAAAGACGCTTTTGCAGGTTTACCGGTTACTGGCCTTTGCAGGGATTGCGGGGATTGCAGCGGGGTGCACGGACAGCGACAGCGACAGCAGCGAGGTGTATCCGGTGGAGGAAGCCGTACCCGTGCAGCTATTCGCCCGGGGCGGTGCACTCGAAGACACCGTCGCCCTGACCCGCACCGAGCCGGAAGAAGCATTTAAGGCTTCCGTTGCCTTTGCCTCTGCAAGCGGACAGTACGCCTCGCTGACCGGAGAAAAGGAAGGGATATGGACGGCAGATGTGGATAAATCGGGAGGTATGACATGGAATACGGAGGGCGGCAAAGCCGCTCCCGTTTATCCCCTTTATGGCGATTATCTATATCTGGTGGCCTGGGCTCCGGTGACTGCGCCTACGGACGGTGCCGCGACTTACGCCCTGACCGGGCAGCAAGACCTGCTCTATGTCAGCGAGTTACGAGGGTGCAAATGGGACGGAGAACGCTTTTACGGCAATACAATGTCGGAGAAGAACAAGCCGCTTACATTCAACCACCTGCTGACCCGAATACGTTTCAAGGCATGCAAGAAGAAAGACGGAGGCTTGCCGGTGAAGATCCTGAAAATAACCGTAAACGAAGCCAAGACGCAGGCGGTAGTTCCGCTAGCAACGGGAGAACCCGCATTCAGTACACCTTCCGGAAGTACAAACGGTTTGTCGCTGGAGCCTGAAAATGGCAATAATGAAGTTGCGAGCACTACCCCCGTAGAGCTGGGCAACCTGATGTTGCCACCACTGGACGGAAGTGCAGGCGCTGAATATACACTGACCGTGGAAACGTCCACGGGAACTTATAACAATGTGAAGATTACATACGGCGAAGACCAATCTTCGGGAATACTGAAGGCAGGCATGTCGCATGTAGTGACTCTGACCCTTTCCGACTATACCCTTTCCATCACCTCCATCACAGTGGAACCGTGGGAGCTGGTAGATGCAGGGGATCTGGGGATAGGAGACAGGGACTGAAATCAAGAATAGAATTAACTTACAATAATAATAAACAGATAAAAAAACACATAATGATGAAAAGACTGAGTAAAAATTTGTGGCGTTTATCCCTGGCGCTGCCTTGCATGATGCTCGCTATGGGATGCGAGGGCAACGATGCCGCAGAAACGGAGAATAACGAACCGATAGAACTGCGGATATCACCCAAAGTAGCGGCCACACGCAGCGTAATACAGGGAGGGACACAGAGCGGAACAGGGACAAATGTGATGCAGAATGTAGTGGTGTATGCTACAGGAGACGACTATACGGCAGCGAAGAATAACAACCATGCGATATATACGCAAAAAAATGATGGTAGTGGTTGGGAAAACAATGGCACACCCAAGATTTACCTGACCAATGCAGAAGCTACGATCTATGCTTATTATCCGGCATACCAGATAAATACAACAGACGGTAGCATGGGCACTACCCCAATCTCTATCAGCGGAGACTTTTCAACCTCTTCCACAATCAACGTCAGCACCCTGGCTGAAGGAACAATCACCCCTGCGGATAATGCCGATGGTCAGGCCAATGATATTACAGCCCCCAGCAGTGCCACCGAGAAACCCATTGCCGCCGCTCCGGGAGAAACAGACTATATGTATGCCACTTCAAAAAAAGCAAGTAACGCATCGGGACAAAGTAGCATTGAGCTCACCATGAATCATGCCCTTTCTATGATTAGTTTCCGTGTATACAAGGGTAATACCTATATGGGAGATGGTAAATTGACGAAAATAGTAATGAAGTATAATGATTCCAGTGCCTCAATACCAACAACAACAGAAGAGACAAAAGAAACAGAAGAAACTGCAACAGCAGCCACAGGTACGATGAAGATAGCTGATGGTGAAATCACTCCCAGTACTACGGCCGCAACTTATATACGCACCATTGGAAATGAAGGTTATACCATACCCGAGACCGCTGCAGACGCCAAAAAGTTCAGCATCCTGGTACTGCCTACCACTGCTTCGATTGGAAGCACTATAGGAGTAACCTTCACGATCGATAATACCAAGTACACAACAACGTTGACAGCGCCTACAAATACAGATAGCGGTAATAGCGGCCACTTATTGCCCGGCAAAAACTACCTCTACACCGTAAATTTGAGCGGTACTGAACTCACCATCAGCAAAGTGGAAGTTACCGCTTGGAGCGAAGTCGTTGTCGATGGAGACCTAAACATTCAGTAATATGAAATCCCCCCTTATCCTCCTCTGCATCCCCCTTATCCTGGGGGGATGTAACGGAGAAACATCTCCGCTTGAAGACAGTACGCGCGTGGCACTGCAACCCAACATCACGACTGCTGCCACCAGCCGTTCCATCGTGAACGGCATTGGTACAGGTGACGACCAGATAAGCACCATCAGCATCTACGTGACCCGTGCAGCAGACAATACAGCTTATCCCGGAGCACCCGCTGCGGCAGTATTCAGCGCTCCTGCAACCGCAGGCCAGCCCTGGACTACCACCCCTACATTCTACGTCAACGCCACGGAAGGCAGGCTGTATGCCTGCTCCCCTTCCAATCTGACCGTTACCGGGAATGCACCCGAAGCCCCCACCGTACCGGTCAGCATCCCCGCCACACAGAACTTTGACGGCGCAAGCACCATCGCCTGCTCAACCGTCGATTACCTGTACGGTTCCGCCAGCAATACCCCGGGACAGGCTGACGCCATCAGCGTAAGCAGCACCGCCAATACCCCCGCTATCTACCTGCAGCACGCCCTCTCCCGAATCATCTTCACCATAAAATACGCTCCGAGCCGCCCGTCCGACGACCAATACGACTTCGTGAAAAGCGTCAGCCTAGACGGAACGAACCTTTTCAGAGCGGGAGACGGCACCATGCAACTGAACGACGGTACTCTGTCACTGACCGCCTGCAGCAAACTGTCCTTCAAAGCCACCGCCACCCCGCAGCTACCGGGCAAGAACGGCACCCCGACCCCCGTGGCTTACGGCCTCGTAGCTCCAAAACCCGTCACAACAGACAATACCGTCACCCTAAGCCTCGTGCTGGGCGAAGAGCTCAATGACAACAACAACCGTACCCTCTCCGTCACCCCTAAGGACTTCTTCAACCAAGCATGGGAGAAAGGCCGCTTCTACACCTACAACCTCGTGCTGGACGCGAGCAAGGTTACCATTGAGAGTGTGACCATCAATAAGTGGAATGAGGGTAATAAGGGTGAGAATCCCACCGAGATGCCCCCCTCCATAGAATAATGATTAGTGATTAATTATGAGAACGAATTTGAAACCTGCCGCCGTCCTCTGTCTGCTACTGTCGCTCGCCGCCTGTACGGATCATGACGATGAAAGAACCGCGATTCCCGAAGGTACCCCCATGACCTTCCGAGCCGAGATAGCCCGCACGTCGGACGAAAGCCCTGAAACACGGGCGGAAAACGACATTGCCACCCTCGCCGACATCGACGTCGAAACCTACGACCGCAGTGTGTTCCAAAGCGGCGACAAAATCTCCATCAGTTGCTACCGCGGCGAGGCAGAGAAACCGCTCGTCTCCACAGCCTATACCCTGACGAGCGACGGCAAATGGGACGTCCCCACGGAAAGCACGCCCTTGAGCTTCCTGCCAGCCACCTCCTTTCAGGCCGAGTTCCCCACAGGCTACAACAGCATACTGTCCGACCAGTCCACAGCGGAGAACTTCCTGATGAGTAACCTGCTGCGCACCCCCAAAGTGCCCGTCATCAGCACCACGGTGAGCTTCACGGACGGCAACGCCTTCAATCACGAGAACGTGAAACTGACCTTGAAGTTCACGCATCCCACGGAGACGGATGCCCCCGTCTTCACGCAAATGAGCGTGAAAGGCAAAGGGCTGCGCACAGGAACAAGCGAAACGACAAGTACCGACGAAGCTATACAAATGCTGCGCCCCGTAGCGGCAGAGCTTACCTGGCATGCCGTTATCTTTCCCAAGAATACGGCAACGGACACCAACCCCGCCCCCACCACCATCCACATCTCCGTGACCGACGCGAACGGAACCACCTATACGGCCGACATAACCTGCGGAATGCAAGCGGGAAACCACTACACCTACACCCTGAATATCAGGAACGACATCCTCGTCGCCACAGGCGAAGAGATAAAGGGATGGGCATCGGAATCGCGCTACGAAGGAGGGTTTAATAAGTGATTGGTGATTTAAGAAATGAAAAGACAATGAAAAAGAAGTATATACATTTTATCCTGCCGTGCATCGTGTCGGCATTGTGCATCGTACCGTCATCATGCAGCACGCAGGACGACGACCTGCCTGCCCTGCCGCTGGAAGTTTCGGCGGACATTGCGGGAGGGCACACACGTGCTGGCGAATCTGTCGAAGACCCTCATGCCGACGACTACGACAAAAATAGATTCGAGACGGGAGACAAGATTCATATCTACAAAACAACGGATGGTGCCGACAAAGCCGTCGGCTATCATAAAGGCACGAACGGCTGGATAGTGGACAATATAGACACCCAACTGCTCGCCTCGGATGGCGAAACCTTTACCGCCACCTATCCCGTGGACTTCAACGCAATCCTCTCCGACCAGACCACACCGACCCGCTTCTGGCAGAGCAATCAGCTGAAAGCCGAAGCCAAGGCCACGGGCAACCGCGTAAAGTTTCAATTCGCACCCGCAGCGGCAAAGATTACCATTGTGGTAACCTACAAAGAAGACACCGAAGCCGTAGGTGCCGAAATCTCGGGAACGGGGGTTTGTACGGAAACGGGAACGGAAACGATAGAAGGAGCGGCAAAGAAGAAGGCCGATATCGTGCAGCTGCTGTGTACCTCCAAAGAAAAGCGACTCCACACGTATACGGGAATATTCAAGACAGGCATCTCGACCTTCACCATCAAAGTCACAAAAAAGGTGGGCGGAACGACGACCACCCAAATTTATGAGGAAAAAGGAGCAGCCAACCCCGACGGCACCGCCTTTTCCCTGCAAGCGGGACACGAATACCTGTACACCTTCACCTCCACCACCGAACTGATATTGAACAGCATAAAAGTGAAAGACTTCACTGCAGAAAAAGAAGTCGACATGGGAGATGCCATTTAACAAACTTACCGCTATGAACAAGAATAAATTATACCTTCTCGCCTCCCTGCTGCTGCTGACCGCGGCCTGCGGGGAAGACGAGGCGTTAACGACGGACAATATGCCTGAGGAAGCCTTGCGGCTGCAATCCGTCACCGTGCCCGACGGCAACGACACACGAGCCTCGGCCTTGGGAGCCGCCCAACTCACCGAAGTGGGCGTATACGCCACCAACAACGCCGACGCGGCATTGGGATCCAACGCCCAATCCGTCTACACCTATAAAAGCGGAAACTGGACGGCAACGAATCCGCCCTCTATTAATTCCTCCATAGAAACACCCGACAAGCTCTACGCTTTCTATCCCTCGGACCTCGTAGTGACAAACGGCGGCAGCGGCGGGCATACCGTGCCCGTAAAGGTGGTGCCCGACAACTTCACGGCATCCGCACAGACCGACTACCTCTACTCGGGAACGCCCGTGACGGCTTACGACGGAAAGCGTTCGGTGGCTTTCGAGCTCAAGCATGCCTTGGCAAAGGTGAGCTTCCGCATCAACAAAGCCGTGGAGGAGCAACTGCTGCTGAAGAAAGTGGAGATTCTGAGCGCCACGGGACGTCTGCAGACGGGAAGCAACGCCACCATGAACCTGACCACGGGCGTGCTGGAAGGACTGGCGGTGACGAGTTCGCTGGAACTCACGGGAGCGACGCCGTTGGACCTGCCCTCACAGGCGCAAACGCCCAACATCAGCAGTCTGGTGGCCCCCATGAAGGGTACCGAACAGAAACTGTCGTTCCGACTGACCGTGCAGGTGGGCGATGAGACCGAAGCCCGCGTCTTCGAAACCTCCGTAGTGAGCGGCGACGGAGTGCAGTGGCTGGCGGGGCATCACTACACCTATGCCATACAGGTGAACAAGATAGGCGGAAGCCTGCTGGGAGTGAAGATAGACAAATGGAAAAATGACGCCAACCAGAATACGGGTATCGGTATTTAACATCGAGGAGAAGAAAGATATGAAGAAAGGAATGATAAACGGATTATTGAAAATAAGAACGGGAATTTGCGCCCTGCTGGCCGTAGCGGCGGCGGGATGCGATTCCGCCTTGGAGACGGAAACGGACACCGACGGGGAAGAAGCCGTGTTGCTGCAATTCGGGCTCTACAAGGGCGGAGGCGCCACGCGCGCCGACGGCACGGAGACAACGGAAGATATGAGTGCGGGGAAGTATATCCGCATCTACGCCTTCCCCGCAGGGACGACGGACTTCAAGGCTCCCTTGGGAGACGCCGTATACAAGGTGGAAGCGGGAGGAACGGCTACGGGTCCCCTGAAGCTGTATCGAGGAAGCTACGACATTTATCTGCTGTCCTACAACTCGGAAGCGTCTTACCCAAAGACGGATGACGAAGGAAAAGTGACGGTGGAGAACAACCACGACTTCATGTGCACCAAGCTGACAAACGTAGTGGTGCAACCCGAAGCGGGAAAGAACATGATGGAAGTGCAGCTGCCCGAACCCTTCAAGCGCATGGGGTCGCAGGTGATTACCACGGTGTCCGTCAAGGATAACACGCCCGTAAAGCCGTCGGGCCTGACCGTAACATCGATTACCATAGGAGGTTTGCGCCACGAGTTGGTCTATCGGTTGAACAGCTCCGCATGGGAGGTGCCCGCTGACAAAGCAAACGACAACAGCGTCGCTTTCTCGGGATTCACGGGTAGCGGGCTGGACAGCAAGCCCCCCGCCGTGAGCCCCGCAAAGGTATTGCTGCCCGTAGACGGCACGCTGACCTTCGACGTGGCCATGACTATCACATATACGGAAAGCGACAATACGGAGAAAACGATTTATCCCGTCTACAAGGCATCCCTCCTGAAAGCGTTGTTGCCCGGCATGACGTATAAGTTCGACTTCACGCTGACCTTCTACGGGGAAATCAAGCCCGTGGACCTGACGCTGGCCGTCACGGACTGGAACAGGATACCGCTGGAAGCTGAGGATATGGGAAAAGAGTAATAAAAACAAAAAATATGAGACATTGTTATTTAAAGAAATATATGCCGCTGGCAGCGTTTGCACTGATGTGGATGCTTGCGGCGTGCGAAGCGCGGATGCCCGAAACGGAAACGGGAACAGGGACAGAAACGGAAGGACTCGTGTTCAAGTTGTCGGCACCGCCCGCGCTGACGGTGAATGCAACAAGGGCGGACGACACCAAGCCCCTGACCCTGGCGGGAATTGAGATAAAGGAAGTATGGGTGGTACAGTTCGACACGGACGATAAGATGCTCAAGGCACAGAATTTTGCCCAAAATAAAATGAAGAGCATTCAAGATAAAGAGAGCTTCTTGATTGAAGTGGCGACCGATGGTTTCTCCAATGTGAACAGTCACTTCCGCGTGATAGCCAATGCGGGAACGGGATTCTTGACGGACTTTGCAACAGGTTCCGAGGAGAAGAAGTTGCTGCAAAAGACGGTAGCCCTCACCACCATTCAAAGCGAGCGCAGCAAGGAGACGGGCTTGCTGATTTCCGATGCCCTGGAGTATACCAAGGTGGAAACCACGCCCCAAGCAGAGGACGGAGTACATGCCGTTATCATGGCCCCGCTGAACCGCGCCTATGCAGAAATGAAGGTGAAATGGACGGACAAGCTGCCGAATGACGGCAGCAGCATCACCATCACTTCGATTGATGCCTGTAATCTGCCCAAGAACATCGCGCTCGGTACGTGTGCGGGAGACGAAAAGGCCGTGATATATCCCGCAGCAGATGCGGGCAACTTCGACGCAACGTATAATCTTGTAAGCAGCTCCACCGAAACAGGCATCGCCGCAGGAACGGAAAAGACTTTCTACATGCCCGAAAACCTACGCGGCCGCGGCTGCGCCACCTCCTTCTACGAAAAGAACCTGAAGGATTACGGCCCTACGGCGCTCGGCACACCGCCCACCCTCGGAACGGACGGAAAGCCTACAGGCGGCAGCCTTGCCAACTGTACCTACATCGAACTGACGGGCGAGTATAAATATGCCGAAGCGCACGCAGGTGCCATCACCGTGAAATACCGCATCTACCCGGGCACCAACCTGATAGACGACTACAACATCCGACGCGGCTACAGCTACACGCTCGACGTACAAATCAGCGGAGCCAACAGCGGGGATGTACGCGTGACGATTACAGACGGAGGAGTGGTGGTGTTCGACGAAATAGACCATATCAACATGACGGTGGACTTCTGACAAATCAAAAAAGAAAAGAGAGATTGAGACATAAGAACAAAAGAACAAAAAATATGAAACCTCTTTACCGAACATACTTTAAAAAGTGGCTTTTCGCCGCCTTATTGTTGGCAGGCACAACAGCCTGTGAAGATAATATAGAAAACCCGACTCCGACAACTCCCGAAGAAGAAGGTGTGCAGGTGGAACTCTCGTTCGGCTTTGCCGATGAAGACGACGGCTATACCGCCTCGAAGCAAGCCGACACACGCAGCGGGAAAACAACGCAGAGCGGGGCGTTCAGTGCGGAACTGACGCCGACCGTAAAGACACGGGAAACGGAAATATCACAACCTGATGCTCTGTATAAGCTGTACGTCTTTCAATTTTCGGGCGAAACCTTGAAGAAAACGAATAACCTGTCCGGTTCTGACGTTGCCATCGGCTCGAAGTTAAAGATTGAGTTAGAGCCACTGGACGACTGCCAACTGGTGGTGGTGGCTTTCGGAAACGGAAACACCGTTCCCAAGGATATCACCAGTAATATTACTTTCTCCAACTTCCAAAAGCTGACAATGGACAGCGAAATCTTTAACGGAACCACAATTCCAACGAGCGGTGCCGAGCAAAGCCAAATGAACAAAATGCCCTATATCCTCTATTTGCCGCACGTCAAAGTGCAAGACGGCAAGCTGCAAAGCCCCGACGGAGCCTATGACACCCGCCTGCTGCTGAAGCGCCTTGCCACGAAGCTGACCGTGAACTGGACGATGGCCGAAGAACTTAAGACTAATGGCTATGGGTTGAAAGAGGTAAAACTCTGCCAGGTTCCCGCCGATTTCCGCCTCCTCCCTGCCAAAGAAGATACGAAATGGGGCACCACTTATCCTCTCGTGGTATCAGAGTTCGTAGAGACTTATCGTCTGACCGAAGCGGAATTGAACGCGGGAAAGAAAACGGTATGGATTCCCGCCAACGCACGCGGTACTTCGGCCAAAGCCACTTCCGACCGTTATCGCACCAAGGAGAATGCACCCGACGCGGCTTCGTATGTAGAGCTGGTGGTAGATAACTCCAAAGCTGAGGAACGCCTTTACTACCGCGCCTATCTGGGTGGAGAATCGCCCACGGACTTCAACCTGTATGAGAACACGGATTATAACTGGACACTCAACATCAACTCGGCCAATTATCGGGAGGACGGACGCATTCAACTGTTAGATCAGATTCCCGTAGTAAGCACCAATCTGGTGGAGACATCGAACTGCTTCATGATGCAACCCGGTACGAATATATCTTTCAATCCGTACAAACACGAAGCGGGGACAAACGGATGGAACACGGAACTGGTATCAGCGAACGGAGGCATCATCAACGGCAAGACAATCTCCTACGTCAAAGTGCTGTGGCAAACCAAAGATGCAGGTACATCGGGCGACTTGGTGATGGGGTATGTAGCAAATGATAACAATCATAAAAACTTAGTGAATACAACGGATATAGGAGATACAGACAAAGCACGCGTACACATAAAAGTACCCGTGACGAATGGCGGCAATGCCGTGATAGCCGCATACAACATCAGCAACGAAATAGTATGGAGCTGGCATCTCTGGATTAGCGACTACATACCTGTGGGAGTGGATGCAAGCAAAATAACAAATGATGCTACCCGACAAGACGCCATCAAAGCCGCTCAAGCGGCCACACAGGCAGGTATGGTTCAGGTATATGGCGGCATCTCATGGACAGCCTCCGATGGTGCATTTTATAAATGCGTGATAATGGATCGACACTTGGGAGCTACCAAAGCGGGAATACAAAAAAATAGACTGGATGCAGTACGTACTTTTGGACTACTGTATCAAGGCGGCAGGAAAGATCCGTTCTTCAGCACGGCTGACGGCAGCAAGAATGAAGTGAAAACAATCTATAAAGGAGATGGTACCACGGAAGAAATTAAGAGATACCCTGCAAGTACAACTAATGAAGGAACAGAGATTATACCTTATGCGAACTTCATAAAAAACCCGTTAACTTTCTATAAACGTGTTGGAGACGGAGGAACCGCACAACTTTATACAAATAAAGCTAATGCCTGGGGAACAGGGGGAAAGAAGACTATTTACGATCCCTGCCCGAAAGGATGGAAAGTTCCGACAAATGCCGTAATGATAAGCGGGAAAGGTGCCAAATATTGCTTATTTGCAGGATGGGGCAGTAGTAACAGTTCAGAAACCTTTGAGGAGCAATTTGCGACTTATGATAATGTCTATTATTACAATAGTGAAAGCATGTTGTCCATAACAACAGACGGTGGGGCATCCGTAGCAGGAACAGATATACCGGGCTCCGGCTTCCTGTATATCGGCGGATCGGGAGAAACTAAAGACAATTATTCCGACAAATCCGCTTTCTACCCGGGAGTCGCATTAAGAGAAAAAACTACCGGATTATACAGACCCGGTACTAAAAACAATGCTATATATCTCTGGGGAGCGACGGATAAGCCGAACTATGTCGGTGTCATGTCCCTCTATCAAATAGCCAGTGGCAAGATATCTATTAAGCATCAGATATCCTGTGGATACGGTTTCTCCGTTCGCTGCGTACAAGACAGCGAACAACCTTAAAAGTGGTTTGAGTACTCTGTGTGCTATGTAAAGGATAAACTTTCTTTATATTAGTTGGAGGTTAAGGAAAAAGAATTATCTTTGACTCGTAAATGAGCTAACATTAAAAGTCTATGAGCAGTAAGATTTATCCTATCGGCATTCAAAATTTTGAAAAGATACGCAAAGACGGTTATTTCTATATTGATAAAACCGCCTTGATATATCAATTGGTGAAGACGGGAAGCTATTATTTTCTCAGCCGTCCGCGTCGATTTGGAAAGAGCCTGCTGATCTCGACCCTTGAAGCCTACTTTCAAGGAAAGAAGGAACTTTTCAAAGGCTTGGCGATGGAAACATTGGAAAAAGACTGGATAAAGCGCCCCATCCTGCACCTCGACCTCAATATAGAGAAGTATGATACTGAAGAAAGCCTCAACAATATCCTTGAGAAATCACTGGCCAAATGGGAAGAGCTTTATGGCGCCAATCCGTCCGAACGCTCCTTCTCACTGCGTTTTGCGGGAATCATAGAACGCGCCTGCGAGCAAACGGGGCATCGCGTTGCCATCCTCATCGACGAATATGACAAGCCCATGCTGCAAGCTATCGGCAACGAGGCTTTGCAAACGGAATTCCGAAATACGTTGAAGCCTTTCTACGGAGCACTGAAAACGATGGACGGTTGCATCAAGTTTGCCATACTGACAGGAGTCACGAAGTTTGGAAAGGTAAGTGTATTCAGCGACCTCAACAACCTGAACGACCTTTCAATGTGGAATAAGTACATTGACATCTGCGGCATCAGCAATCAAGAGTTGCATGACAATTTGGAGCCCGAGATGCATGAATTTGCCGAAGCACAAGGCCTGACGTATGAACAGTTCTGCAACAAGCTGAAAGAATATTACGACGGTTATCACTTCACGCACAACTCCATCGGTATATACAATCCGTTCAGCTTACTCAACGCTTTCGACCGTAAAGAATTCGGCAGCTATTGGTTTGAGACAGGTACTCCCACCTACCTCGTGGAGTTACTAAAGCGTAGCCATTATGACTTGGAACGTATGACGCATGTAGAAACGGATGCCGATGTGCTGAACAGTATCTATGGCGACGAAGATCCGATCCCTGTTCTTTTCCAAAGTGGGTATCTCACCATAAAGGGATATGACGAAGAATTCGGTCTCTATCGCCTCGGTTTCTCGAATAAGGAAGTGGAAGAAGGGTTCTTGAAATTCTTGATTCCCTTTTATACCCGCTTCAATAAAATAGAAGCACCGTTTGAAATACAAAGATTTGTAAAAGAACTGCGTTCGGGTGATCTGAATGCGTTCTTCAAACGCCTGCAAAGTTTCCTCGCCGATACTCCATACGAACTGGTGAGTGAACTTGAGCTTCACTATCAGAATGTACTCTTTATCCTCTGTAAACTATTGGGCTTCTACACAAAAGCGGAGTATCACACCTCCGACGGCCGCATCGACCTCGTATTGCAAACTGATAAGTTTATTTACGTAATAGAATTTAAGTTGGACGGCACTGCCGAAGAGGCCTTGCAGCAAATCAACGAAAAACGTTATGCACTACCTTTCGAGACGGACAGCCGACAGTTGTTTAAGATTGGCGTGAACTTCAGTAAACAAACTCGGAATATTGATAAGTGGCTGGTGGAAGGATCTGACCATGCGTAGCATTTTGCTACGATTATAATAGAATAAATAGCCCGGAAAGACGCGTCTCTTTCCGGGCTATTCTATTTTACATATCCCGCGTAGCCCACAACCGGTCTTTTTCACTCATAGCAGCAAGTTCTTCCACCCGTTTCAAATCCAGGTGAAGTCCTTCGGCAAGACGTGTACCGTAATCCTTATCTGCCAGATAGCAATGTGCTGCATGACGATATTTCACATTATCCGTCACAGGCATAATATCTGCAATGGTATTACTGATAAGGGCTTGTTTCTTATCTTCCGCCATCAGGCGGTAAAGGTCGCCCGGCTGATAGAAGCAATTGTCCGTCTTATCTTCGTAGGGGCTGTAATGGTCTACAGCACCATCTACGGGCAGAGCCGGATGACGGTATTCGGGCTGCTCCTCCCATTCGCCGAAGCCATTGGGAGCGTAGCCTTTGGTAGCGCCATAATTTCCGTCCACCCGCATCATACCGTCGCGATGATAGCTATGCACCGGACAACGTGCCCGGTTCACGGGGATCTGATCGTGGTTCACTCCCAAACGATAGCGCTGCGCATCACCATAAGAGAAGAGACGTCCTTGCAGCAACTTATCCGGTGAAAGCCCGATGCCCGGCACCAGATGCGTAGGAGCAAAAGCAGCCTGCTCCACATCGGCAAAGTAATTCTCGGGATTACGGTTCAACTCCATCACACCGACCTCAATCAACGGAAAGTCCTTATGACTCCACGTCTTGGTGATATCAAACGGATTTTCTTTATAACTCCGGGCCTGCTCCTCTGTCATAATCTGAAAATATAATGTCCATTTCGGGAAGTCCTTGCGTTCAATAGTTTCAAACAAATCGCGCTGATGACTTTCACGGTCTTTTGCTATAATGGCGGCAGCTTCTTCATTGGTCAGATTCTTGATGCCTTGCTGCGTACGCAGATGGAACTTCACCCATACACGAGTACCGTCTCCATTTATCAGACTATAAGTATGGCTGCCGAAACCATGCATGTGACGATAAGACGCCGGAATACCACGGTCGGACATTACAATCGTGACCTGATGCAAAGCTTCGGGCAGCATGGTCCAATAGTCCCAATTGTTTTGCGGAGAACGCAGATTCGTTTTGGGGTCACGCTTCACGGCATGATTCAAATCGGGGAACTGCATCGGATCACGGATAAAGAATACGGGAGTGTTGTTTCCTACCAAATCCCAATTGCCTTCTTCAGTATAGAATTTGATGGCAAAGCCGCGGATATCACGCTCGGCATCGGCAGCACCACGCTCACCGGCCACTGTGGAAAAGCGTACGAACACATCTGTCTGTTTACCGATTTCCGAGAAAAGTTTAGCACACGTATAGCGGGTTACATCGTGCGTAGTTGTAAAAGTTCCGAAAGCACCGCTACCCTTGGCATGCATACGTCGTTCCGGAATAACCTCGCGATCGAAATGGGCCAATTTCTCCATCAGCCAGGTATCTTGCATCATGATAGGACCGCGGGAACCTGCGGTTTGAGCATTACGGTTATCCGACACGGGAGCACCGACTTCTGTTGTTAATTTCTTCTGCTTATCCATACTATTTCTTTTAAAGTTGAAATTATTACAAATATAGAATTTATTTGTAAACAGAAAAGCAAAAGCCCCCGTATTTAATGATATTTAACCGCGATATTAAACTGATAATCAAGGAATCACAAACGTACCTAATCTTTGTTTACAGAGCGGACAATTTCCAGAAGTTCGTCAATACACAACACTTCTACCGGCTCCTTGCCCGGCAGATGAATCACAAAGTTTTCTCCTCCTTTCAAGTCTCCGGTTTCTATATAAATGTCCGATTCAATGTTACGGTTTGCCAGAATGCCGTTTCGCTGCAATGCCTTGCGCACCATAGCGTACTTTTGCCCATGCCCCACCAGACGTATTTGGGAAGAGTATTCATTATCTACCCGGAACAGCCCCGTTTCCAAATCGAAAACAATGCCTTTGCGGGCAAAGAAGTTACTGAGACTGCCATTCAGGGAAAGATCTTCGGGAGTACCGATGGTTACGCCATGCACCTTATCCATCAACCAAATCTTATCGGCTATCTGAAGGGCAAGTTCCAGATCGTGGGTAGAAAGGAAGATTGTCTTGTCTGTCTGTCGGCTGAGGTGATGCAACAGTTGCATCATTTCCACTTTGCTGGGGAAATCGAGGAAAGCAGTGGGTTCATCAAGATAGATGACGGGAGTTTCCTGAGCAAGAGCTTTGGCTATCATCACCTTCTGACGCTCACCGTCGCTCAAGGTATGCACCATACGATGTGCCAGATGAGGAATGCCGACCAAAGCGACGGAACGGTCTACCACAGCTTTATCTTCTTTGGAAAGCGTGCCCCAAAAACCGGTATAAGGACTGCGTCCCAACCCTATCAGTTCTGTTACGGTCATATTACGGATATCGCACTTCTCCGTCAGCACCACACTGATGACGCGTGAAAGTTGCTTATCAGTATACTCTCCTATCTCTTTCCCCTGAATGCGTATTTCTCCGCCTAGTTTCGGCTGAAAGGCCGACAAAGTACGGAGCAAGGTGGACTTCCCCACTCCATTGGCACCCAGCAAGCATGTCAGTTCTCCACCATTAATTCCGGCACAGATACCGTCTGCCACCACCTTCACATCACCTTTACCGGGATAACCGATAGAAAGATTCTCTATATGTATAGTTTCCTTATTCATTAATCTCCCCTTTTCTCTTATTAAACAACACAGAAGCCACCACCGGCGCACCGACCAGTGCCGTCACCGAATTGACGGGCAAAGCGCCCTCAAAGCCTGGCATACGGGCTATCAGATTGCAGACCAATGCCAAAGCAGCGCCTACCAGCAGAGTACCGGGCATCAATATCCGGTGGTCCGAAGTATGGAAAATAGCCCGACACAAGTGGGGCACCGCCAATCCGATAAACATAATCGGTCCACAATACGCCGTTACAATAGCTACCAACACGCCGGAGCAAGAGATGACCAGCAAACGAGCCCGCTTGATATTCAGCCCCAAGTTACGCGCATAGCCATCGCCCAGCAACAGCAGATTCATTGTCTTTATCAGCAGGAACGACAAAGGCAGCAGCGTTGCCATGATGCATACAAACAATATCATCTGGTCGCCGGAGACACGGGCAAAGCTGCCCAAACCCCAAATGACATACGCACGGATATCTTCTTCCACACTGAAATACTTCAATACGCCGATAACAGCACTTGCCACGTAGCCTATCATCACACCGATGATCAGCAGCGTCACATTTCCCTTCACCTTCTGAGACACATAAACGATAAGCGCCATCACCGCCAATGCCCCTACAATAGCGGCAATTGACAAAGCGACTTCTCCCATATATCCTAAGCGGCTCAATGCCACGCCTCCCATTGCACCGGAAAGCAGCACCACACAAGCCACTCCCAAGCTGGCACCCGAACTGATGCCAAGCACCGACGGCCCAGCCAACGGATTGCGGAACACCGTCTGCATCTGTAGCCCGCTGACCGAAAGCCCTGCCCCTGCCACCAACGCCGTCAACGCTTGCGGCACGCGCGACTTCCAGATAATATTCTGCCAAATGACGGAATCATCCGTATTTCCCCACAGGATGTTCCATACCGAACGAAACGGAACATGCACAGAACCCAATAACAAGTTCAAGAGGAAAAGCAGAAAAATAGATGCCAGTAGCAGCAACATTAACAACAGTGTAGGCCTTTTCATCATTTCAAGCGAGCGTAATATTTAGGAGTATAATCGGGTAACAAATCAGGATGGAAAGCGTGTATCAAGTCCTCCAGGACAATTTCCGGTTCCATAGGCATGCTTTCGTAGAAAGGTTGCTCGCGCATATTGCAGTAGATAACCCCTTTGTCGCGGAATGCACGGAAATCGGCATAACGGGGATCGAGAGACTTCAAGGCATCATACGAGAACGTGCCGTCGTAACTGTTGACGATTCGCCAGAAATCAGCACTCTCTGCCTGACTATATACCGTTTCAAAATCCAGGGTAACACCGCCCGAACGGGGATCATCTTTCAAGAAATAATCGGCACCGGCATCACGAAAAAGCTCGGCAAGGAAGCTCTTCCCGCCTACTGCGTACCAGTTACCACCACGTATCTCGCCACTGAACACAACCGGACGTTTCTCTACATCCGCAGCCAATTCCCTCAATTCATTGTATCTCTTTTCGATGGCAGCAAAGCGGGCATTCGCCTCTGCTTCCTGTCCGATGAACATTCCGATGAATTTAATCCATTCGGCCTGTCCCAGCGGTGTCATTTCTTTATATCCCAGATGTGGAACCAAAGGAATGCCGATTTCACGCATGGCATCATAGCCTCCGCGCTTAAAGGGAGAGATGAAGATAACATCAGGATTGACGCTCATTATCACCTCATTATCAAAGTTTCCTTCGATGCCGATCTTAGCTGTCTTGCCGGACTTCAAACGCTCGTTCATCTCTTTGTTGAAGAGGTGGCGCGTGCTTGTTATGCCCACTACATAGTCGCAGGCATCCAGACGAATAAAATTGGAAAGTTGCAGGGAAGTCATACAGATGACATGCTCTACCGGAGTTTCAATGACAGTATAATCATTGGGAATACCGACAGGTTTCGTACCCTTCGGTACCAAAGCATAATGAAAAGTATTACTGCTCTCTTTCTGAGGATCACGCAAGTCTACCAAGCGAATGTTTCCGGGAAGATATTTCACAGAATAGCCTTTTGCATAAACAGGCGTAATGGTAGCGGCCGTATCTGCTGCAGATACAGAATAATCTGCAGCAGCATGTTCACCGGAAGCTTGTTTCGACTTTGAGCCGCAAGAAGTTATACATAAAATACATAGAAGTACAATGCCCGCGATAGGTATTCGAGTCATGATTATTCGGATTTTATAAAATTCGAGTACAATATTCGGCATTTTTGGGGAGATACGCAAAGAATCTTAGCACAGATTTCGTACAATAAACATAATTATTTACAATGATAGAGAGAAGGACAGTTCAGTCGTTACTTGAGGGTACCTCTGTCGTATACTGAGGGTATCTCTGTCGTATACTGAGGGTACCTCTGTCGTATACTGAGATAGCCTCAATATACCACATTGGTAATCAACAGATTACAAAGCTGTATTTTCATTGTTTTTATCATCAATCTATTTATACAAATTAGAGCCCTGAAAAGATATATAAGTTATGTTATCGGTCAGTCGGCGCCGAACTTAGAAATTCATCAAATCATTCAGTGCCTCGCTCATGCTGGGATGCGTAAAGATGAAATCGCGCAGAAAAGTGTACTCCTGCCCTGTTTTCATAGCCATAGTTACCAAGTTGATAACCTCACTCGAATCCGGTCCAAAGAGCGTACATCCCAAAATCTTATCCGTATCGGCATCGACCACTACCTTGAACACACCATTGGTATCTCCCAAAGTCCTGGCACGCGGAATAGCGGCAACCGGCAGTTTATTTACCTTTATATTCAATCCTTTCTTACGGGCTTCCGCTTCACTCAGCCCAATGCGTGCAAGAGGCGGATCAATGAATACCGAATAACTTACCGGATCGCGATCGGATACTTTCCGCTCTCCTGCCCCAAACAAATCTTCGCGCAGAATACGATAGTCATCCAAAGAAATATATGTGAACTGCAAACCGCCCTTCACATCACCGATAGCACGGATATTCGGGTTAGTTGTCTGCAAATGTTCATTCACTATAATAGCCCCGCGTTCATTTACTTCAACTCCTGCCGCTTCCAAGTTCAATCCCGATATATTAGGACGACGTCCTGTAGCCAGCAATATGGCATCTCCTACCAGACGATGTTCTTCACCCGTCACCACATCCTGATAAACAACAGTAGAACCATTCACAGACTGCACGCGTGCATTCAGCCGGAACACAATTCCTTTTTGTTCCAATACCTCCTGAACACTGGCTGCAATGTCGCGGTCTTCGCGGGATATCAACTCGGAATATCCTTCGAGTACCGTCACCTGCGACCCGAACGAAGCATACATAGAAGCAAACTCCAAGCCGATATATCCGCCTCCCACAATGACAAGACGGGCAGGCAACTCAGTCAATTCCATAATGGAAGTGCTGGTATATACTTTGGGACTGCTTTGTATTCCTTCAATCGGCGGGATAATCGTTTCTGCTCCCGTATTGATAAATATCCGGGATGCCTGCAACTGTATGGTTTCTTCCGCCATCCGTACTTCCACAACATCCGGACCGGCAAAAGAACCGATGCCCGTATATACAGTTATATGAGGATTATCTGCCAAGTTGTGATAATTCTTCTGGCGCAGGAAAGAGGTCACTTCCTCTTTCCCCGCAATGGCCCGGCGATAGTATGCCTGTTTCTCATCCCAAGAAGCATCCTTATCGGCCAGTTTCGCTGCATGTACCAATGTCTTAGTAGGAATACACCCGATGTTGATACACGTACCTCCGTACATCTTGTCCGAACGCTCTATCACGGCAACGGACTGATTCCGTTTTGCCAACTCTGCAGCCAAGGTTTTACCTCCTTTGCCGAACCCGATGATAATGGCATCATACTGTTTCATAACTCTATTTCTTTAGTTGGTTCAATACTCTTTTTGCACTATCGGCCAGTACAACGATGGCACCGGCAAGAATAGCCGTATCTTTGATAACCAAGCGCCCCGCTCCCGTCAGCAGCGGGAAACCATGTTCTCCGCTTCCCAAGTCGGGCACCCATACTTCGGGAGTGGTCACCAGGAAGGAAAGCGTGCCGAGAGTCATAATAATGGCCAATGTAGCACCTATCAAACCGATTTTAGGAGAGAAAATGCCCAGGAAAGTAAGAATACCAATAGACATGATAAGAATGCCCAAACCATGAGAGAAACCGTACGTATTGTTCTCCACATGCCATTGATGCTTCACTTCATTGAATTCTCCTTCTTTCAGTTTATACTCCTTATATTCCGGAGCGCTCTTTGCATAGAAAAAACTCATAAAAGGACTGTTTGCCACGAAAGGCACAATACCCTCGGCCTCATAATTCCAAAACTTCAAACCGCCAATCCACACGAAGATAACCAGGATAGCAACACGGATTAAATTAATACCCAATTTCTGAACAGAAGCAGCCAGCGTCAACGCAGCTACGAACAAACTTTGCAATTTCGTTTTCATCTTTGTTTTATTCTTTAATGATTAAAATAATACTACTTGATTTTTGTTTCTGCAAAGTTCCGTGTTTTTCTCCATGTCCGGAATGGCAATTATTCCGCAACAGTTGGCAATTCTTCCCGTTCCGCTCTTTTACGATAGTCCGAAACACTTTCTCCGGTCATTTTCTTAAAGAAACGGCTGAATGCCGGCAAGTCCTCAAATCCAAGGATGGCACTGATTTCTTTCGCACTTTTACGGGTGTACAATAGCAATCTCATAGCTTCGGCCTCTATCCGTTCGTGAATCACACGCAAGGGCGAAGGCAAACCGCAGGAAGAAAACAAATTGGAAAGTGTCTTTGGAGAGCGGCAAAGGATGTCGGCATAGTCCTGTACCTGTTTTTTCTCCTTGAAATTCTGATCTACGAGCACATAGAACTGTCGGATAATATCGAACGTCTTCTCTTTTTCCTCTCCTACGCCAAACTTGCGGCGGGCAATACGCGTACAGGTAATAATGAAGCGCTTCAATACAATGCGCAGCATTTCCTCTTGCAGATTGTCGTGGATGGCAGACTCCTGGCGGAAGATGCGAACGATGTCGTGCAGATTGGAAGATTGCTCATCAGAAAGTGTCAGCCGCATCACCTTGGACGAACCGAAGAACAGAAAGCCGTTGCAGGACACTTCGTTATCGTGTCCGTAAATGCAATAGAAATTGCTGTTGAAGACAAAGGTGAGGTATTCGCCATCCACTTCTTTTACTTCCAGATGATGCAGCGGGGTCAGTGTCACGATTTCATTCTTTGACAGGCACATAGGGATGTGGTCTACTTCCAATATAAGTGTGCCGCTCTGCACCCATATAAATTTATATAAGGTATTGTCACGTTGCAGCTGTGCGCTCTCATGGAAATGGGAAGTCATGGCAATATTGCCATTCAGTCGGGTATTCAGTTGATAATCCATAAACATTGGTTGTTTCTTGATATAAACACACAAAGATAAACAATATCTTGTTTCCTACAGATTATTTACCGACTTTTGCGCCGTATCTCTCATGTTTAGTTTTTAATATTTAATTTTTTTATTGAAATGCATCCTATCATATTCGTATCCCTCGGTCCCGGCGAACCGGAGTTAATCACCGTAAAAGGTTTGAAAGCCCTACAAGCAGCCGACAGTATCTTCTGCCCCGAAACGCATACAAAAGACGGAAGAATCCTCTCGCGGGCCGCCGACATCATGCAGCAACTTGCCATCCCGGAGAGCAACATCTGCCGCTTCCCCCTCCCCATGAGCAAACAGCGCACACAGGCTTTTAACGCCTACGAGCAGGTTTATGCAGAAGCATCCGCACTCCACCTGAGTGGGAAAAAGGTGTGTATCGTCGCAGAGGGAGATGCCGGTTTCTACTCCTCTATATATTATGTATATGAGCAACTGCAAGCAAACGACATTCCCGTTGAACACATTGCAGGCATTCCGGCATTCATTGCTGCCGGTGCGCTGGCCGGATTGCACGTAGCCAGTCAGGAAGAGCGCCTCACTGTAATTCCCGGTACCACTACCGCCGAAGAGATAGAAAAGCTGATACACGAAAAGAGTGCCATTGTCATTATGAAACTCTCCCAATGTACCGATGAAATCCACCGCTGTATCTGCCGGCATCCTGAATACAGTTATCACTACTTTGAGAATGTGGGAACTCCGAATGAGAAGTACTTGAGTGATGCCGGGCAGATTGGCACCCTCCGCTTCCCTTATTTTTCACTCCTTATCATACGAATAGATAGTTTCTGAGCCCATTTTAATACAATTTCGCACACCATTGAGGTTATTTTCCCGAAAATGGGTTACCTTTGCCCCCGTTGAAATATAAAAAAGATAAAGACATGAAGAAAATCGCTTTTTATATGATGATGCTGGTAATGAGCATCGGTTATGCCTACGCACAAGGCCAGGCAGACATTAAATTTGAGGAAACCACACATAATTTTGGTACATTCTCTGAAAACAATCCGGTTGTAACTTATACTTTTAAGTTTACCAATATCGGTGATGCTCCACTGGTTATTCATCAGGCAGTAGCATCCTGTGGATGTACAGTGCCCGAATATACACAAGAACCGATATTACCGGGAAAGACTGGAACTATAAAGGTTACTTACAACGGAACGGGCAGATATCCCGGACACTTCAAGAAGTCCATCACTTTGCGCACCAATGCCAAAACAGAACTGATGAGACTATTCATCGAAGGGGATATGACAGCGAAAGACGCGAAATAAACGTTTTTATGATATAGATTAAAGGAGAATTTTTCAATTCTCCTTTTTTTTTGCTTTCTTTGAACTTTAAATTGATATATCTGATACAAAAAGTGAAATCATAAACATAAAACAGCAAAATCATGAAACAAGAAGAAGAACCAATTACCGGATTACCGGAGAACGCGTTCCGTGAACTGAAACCGGGTGAAGTGTACAATCCACTGATGAGCCCGGACAAAAAGTATCCAGAAGTAAATCCTTGGTCAGTGACGTGGGGTATATTGATGGCTATCCTCTTTTCGGCTGCTGCGGCCTATCTGGGACTGAAGGTAGGGCAGGTATTCGAAGCTGCCATCCCCATCGCCATCATTGCCGTAGGTGTGTCGGGAGCTGCCAAGCGTAAAAATGCGTTGGGCGAAAACGTCATCATCCAATCCATCGGAGCCAGTTCGGGAGTTATCGTGGCAGGTGCCATTTTCACCCTTCCGGCATTGTATATTCTTCAGGAAACCTATCCGAAAGAAATCACTGTTACCTTCACACAAGTATTCATCAGTTCGCTGCTTGGAGGTGTGCTGGGTATCCTCTTCCTTATCCCCTTCCGTAAATATTTCGTAAGCGACATGCACGGCCAATATCCTTTCCCTGAAGCAACTGCCACTACGCAGGTGCTTGTCTCCGGTGAAAAAGGAGGCAGCCAGGCCAAACCGTTGCTGATGGCAGGTATCATCGGTGGTCTGTACGACTTTATCGTGGCTACCTTCGGCTGGTGGAACGAAAACTTCACAACCCGCGTTTGCGGCTTCGGCGAAATGCTGGCAGAAAAGGCGAAACTGGTATTCAAAGTTAATACAGGCGCTGCCGTACTTGGTTTGGGATATATCGTCGGACTGAAATATGCATCTATCATCTGTGCCGGTTCACTGGCTGTATGGTGGATTATCATTCCCGGTATGTCCCTGATTTTTGGAGACAGTGTTTTGAATCAGTGGAATCCGGAAATCACTGCAACTGTAGGGGCTATGGCACCGGAGGAAATCTTTAAGTACTACGCCAAGAGTATCGGTATCGGAGGTATCGCTATGGCAGGTATCATCGGTATCGTCAAGTCATGGGGTATCATTAAGAGTGCCGTAGGGCTGGCTGCAAAAGAAATGGGTGGCAAGTCCAACGTAGAAGCAAGCGTAAAGCGTACGCAACGGGATATCTCTATGAAGATTATTGCCATCGGCTCTATCATCACATTGATATTGGTGGTATTGTTTTTCTATTTTGATGTTATGCAGGGCAATCTGCTGCACACCATAGTAGCGATCTTACTGGTAGCCGGCATCGCTTTCCTCTTCACAACCGTAGCAGCCAATGCCATCGCCATTGTAGGAACCAATCCGGTTTCCGGCATGACGCTGATGACTTTGATCCTGGCATCCGTAGTGATGGTAGCCGTTGGCCTGAAAGGTCCGGAAGGAATGGTGGCAGCGCTTGTGATGGGTGGTGTTGTCTGCACAGCATTATCTATGGCAGGTGGGTTCATTACCGACTTGAAAATCGGTTATTGGTTGGGTAGTACGCCCGCCAAGCAGGAGACGTGGAAGTTCCTCGGAACGATTGTTTCTGCTGCCACCGTAGGCGGTGTAATGATTATCCTGAACAAAACATACGGTTTCACCAGTGGACAACTGGCTGCTCCGCAGGCCAATGCCATGGCGGCAGTTATCGAACCACTGATGAATGGTGTAGGTGCTCCCTGGTTGCTGTATGCTATCGGTGCGGTACTTGCTATTATCCTGAATGCCTGCAAGATTCCTGCACTGGCGTTTGCGCTGGGTATGTTCATCCCGTTGGAACTGAACGTACCGCTGGTAGTGGGTGGCGCCGTCAATTGGTACGTGACCAGCCGCAGCAAAGATGCCGCTCTCAACGCAGAACGTGGCGAAAAGGGTACGCTGCTTGCATCCGGTTTCATTGCCGGTGGTGCACTGATGGGTGTGGTAAGTGCTGCCATGCGTTTCGGAGGGGTCAATCTGGTGAACGATGCCTGGCTGAACAATACCTGGTCTGAAGTACTGGCACTCGGTGCTTATGCCATCCTGATATTCTACTTCATCAAGGCTTCTATGAAAACTAAGTAACTTTTAAAATTAAAGCAATGAAAAAGATTTTAATCTTATCTTTCCTATTTGTAACAACGATGTTATCTGCACAAAAGCCCGTTGAGCTGCTTCTATGGCCCAATGGTGCCCCTAATAGTAACGGGCTGACGGGTACGGAAGAAGACCTGAACGGCGGACGTGTTGCCAATGTAGTCAATCCTTCCATCACCGTCTATCCGGCGGAAAAGCCGAACGGTATGGCTATCATCATGTGCCCGGGCGGTGGTTATGCGCGTCTTGCCATGAACCATGAAGGTCATGACATGGCTCCCTGGTTTAATACCCAAGGCATCACGTATGTAGTTCTGAAATACCGCATGCCGAACGGCAACTACGAGGTACCTCTTTCCGATGCCGAGCAGGCCATCCGCCTTGTACGCGAACACGCTGCCGAATGGGGTGTCAATCCTGCACGCGTAGGTATTATGGGAGCTTCTGCCGGCGGACATCTGGCTGCTTCTCTTGCCACTCTTTACAGCAGTGACAAGACGCGTCCCGATTTTCAGATTCTGTTCTATCCGGTCATCTCCATGCTGAAAGGTGTTACGCACGCAGGTTCCCGCGAGAACCTGATCGGAGCCAATCCGTCTCAGGAACTGGAACAGAAGTATTCGCTTGAGAGACAAGTTTCACCACGATCTCCACAGGCATTCATCATGCTTTCTGCCGACGATGGCGCAGTACCGCCTATCAATGGCATCGGCTATTTCCTTGCCCTGCGCGACCAGAAAGTTCCTGCCAGCCTGCATGTATATCCTACCGGCGAACATGGTTGGGGCTTCCGCGACAACTTCACCTACAAGCGCCAATGGACAGGCGAATTAGAGAAATGGCTGCGTGACGGACTTGTGTTTCCTGCATCCGAATCTACCCCTAAGAAATAAAACTGTATTATGAATAAAAAGCATCTATTACTCACTTGTCTGGCTGTGCTCCCTCTCACCCTATCTGCGCAAGAAAACCGCTATGAAGAGATCACCAGCCCCAAACTGACAAGTATCAACAAAGAGCCTTCCCGTAGTACGTTTACGTCCTACACCACAGAAGCGGACGCCGTTATCAACGATCGCAAGAACGGTACTTTCCGCCTATCCCTCAACGGGAAATGGAAATTCCATTACGTGGAAACCTTCTCCGACCGTCCCACGGACTTTATGAACGAACGAACAGACGTCAGCCGCTGGCCCGACATCAACGTTCCCGGCAATTGGGAATTACAAGGGTTCGGCACACCTATCTACGTAAACCAGCCCTATGAATTCTGTTCTCCGGGTTATGAACCCTATTGGGATAAGCCCAATCCTCCTTATGTTCCCAAAGATTGGAACCCCACCGGAACTTATCGCCGTGAATTCACTCTTCCGGGTGACTGGGATAATAAGGAAATCTTCCTGAGTGCCGACGGAGTACGCGGAGCCGCCTTCTACTACCTCAACGGCAAGTTTGTGGGAATGAACAAAGATTCCAAAACTCCTGCCCGCTTCAACGTCAGCGCCATTGCCAAGAAAGGGAAGAATATCATCGCCATACAAGTGCACCGTTTCTCCGATGCCAACTATCTGGAATGTCAGGACTTCTGGCGCATCAGCGGTATCGAACGCGATATCTACCTGTATGCACAGCCCCAGATCCATATCACCGACTTCAAAGTTGAATCTCCTCTGGATGATAATTATCGCGACGGTATCTTAAAGGTAAAAGTTCAGCTTACCAACGAAAGCGGACAAAACACCCCACTTGTAGTAGGCTATCGACTGCTGGATAGCAAAGACCAGCAAGTAGCCCAATCTTCTACACAGATCACCGGTGACCAGACCGAAGTGGAGTTCACCAAGAAAACTATCAGCGAACCTCTGAAGTGGACTGCCGAAACTCCTAACCTCTACACTCTCCTCATCACTTTGAAACGTACAAACGGAGATGTGATTGAAGCGACCAGTTGTAAGGTCGGTTTCCGTACCGTAGAAATAAAAGACAAGCAGTTGCTGGTGAACGGACAACCCATTCTTGTGAAAGGCGTGAATTACCATGAACACAATGAGTACACCGGCCACTACGTTCCCGAAGAACTGATGAAAAAAGACTTTGAGCTTTGGAAAAAGTACAATGTCAATACCGTCCGTACCTGCCACTATCCACAACAAGAACGCTTCTACGAACTCTGCGACCAATACGGTATCTACGTCATCGACGAAGCAAATATCGAAAGCCACGGTATGGGTTACGACCTTCGCGTCGGTGGTACTTTGGGAAATAATCCGCTCTTCATGAATGCCCACATCGACCGCACCATGAACATGTATCAGCGCGACAAGAACCATCCGTCCATCATCACCTGGTCTTTGGGCAACGAAGCCGGAAACGGATTGAACTTCTACGTTACCTACAACACACTGAAGACGCTCGATAGCCGTCCTATACAGTACGAACGTGCACAGTTGGAATGGAACACGGATATTTACTGCCCGATGTATGCCAGTCCTTCCTATCTGGAGAAATATGCTCAGAACAAGGACATGACCCGCCCGCTCATCCTCTGTGAATACGCCCATGCCATGGGTAACAGCCTTGGTAACTTCCAAGACTACTGGGATGTTATCGAGAAATATCCGATCCTCCAGGGCGGATGCATCTGGGACTGGGTAGACCAGGGATTTGCTGCCAAAACAGACAATGGTCGTAAATACTGGACCTACGGCGGTGATTATGGAGAAAACGGTACTCCTTCCGACGGCAACTTCTGTATCAACGGTGTTGTCTACCCCGACCGCAGCGTAAAGCCACAAACCGAGGAAATGGGAAAAGTCTATCAGAACATCAAGTTCTTCGGCTTTGACAAGCAGACTTCTACCGTAAAAATACGCAATGATTTCTCCTTCACGAATCTGGATAAATATGACTTTTATTATATCATCCGCGATCATGGCAAAGAAATCTACAAAGGACAAATAGAGAACATAAAGGCTGCTCCGGGCAAGACTGTGACAACCGGCTTCCTGAATGGCATTCCCAAAGAGAAATTCACAACGGGAGATGTACGCATTGAGTTCTACGCCGCCGTAAAAGAAGCAGAGCCATTCTTACCCGCCGGTACAGTTATAGCACGCGAACAGACTTATGTCCATACTTTCTATAAAGGGAAAGCTCCGGCACAGAAACTGGCTGCTTCTAAAGACGAAGGTACCAAGATCGTATTCTCCGGTCCCGATTTTAAGGCTTCGTTCGATAAACGTAGCGGTCTGCTCGAATCCTATATGTACAAGAAACAGGAATACATTCAGGACGGCCAAGGTCCCCGCCCCTTCTTCTGGCGTGCACCGACAGACAATGATTACGGAGCACAACTCCCCACCCGTCTCAAAGTGTGGAAAGAAGCCAGCTATCAAGATTTGAAAGCCGAGAGTTTCAAAGTATCCCAAGGTCTTGACTCTACCACTGTAAAAGTAGCCTACCACTTCCCGCAGACAGATGCCCGCTGGAATATTACTTATAAGATATATGCCAATGGCATTATCAAAGTCGATAACCAGTTCGTAGCCGAAGGCAACCAGGCACCGATGATACCGCGTGTAGGTTTGCGGATGCAGTTGTCCGACGTATTCACAACGTTGACCTACTATGGCCGTGGCCCGAAAGAGAACTACCGCGACCGCCGCACTTCCCAGTTCATCGGAGAGTGCACTACTCCCATCAAGGATATGTACGAACCGTATGTCCGTCCGCAGGAGAACAACCATCGCACGGATATTTACTGGTGTGCTCTAGCCCGTAAGTCTCAGGAAGGTCTGCTGTTTATTGCCGACCGCACGTTTGAGCTGAATGCTTCCAACTATCCTTTGGGAAGCCTGGATAGCGGCGACACGATTGACAATGGTGCCCCGCGTACCGACAAGACCAACCATCGCCACCTCACAGACCCGCAACCGGAGAAGCTGGTGGATATGTTCATAGACTATCGTATGATGGGCGTTGGAGGAGATAACAGTTGGGGAGCAACCCCTCACGAACCTTATCTGATCCGTCCGGGTAAAGACAGCGCCATTGAGTATGGTTTCGCGATTGTTCCGTTCGACAAAAAAGAGGATTATAAAAATTTAATTCTGCAATATTGAATTTTAATCCCTTCGGATTAAGTATTTATGAAAAGGATGTAGTAAATTTGCTGCATCCTTTTTATGTTTTAGGATAAAATAAGAATAATAATTAAAAGAGAAAACAATGAAATCAATGACTAAAATTATGTTCAGCGCCCTTTGTGCCGCAGCTATGGTGACTTCTGTCTCTGCACAAGGAGGAAAAGATGTGCTGAGCAATGGAATAAAGTATTTGGATGTTCCTTACGTAGCCCACACTCTCGAAGCAGACGGTCCCGAAGAACTTATCATCAATTGTGATGAAATGGACTGTACTACTTTTGTAGAATATGTACTGGCAGAAACACTTACTCCCAAGTTAGCGGACGGAGATATTTCCGAAAGTGCCTTTGCCGACAACCTGCAGAAGATCCGTTACCGTAATGGCAATATCGACGGTTACACTTCCCGCCTGCATTACATTGCCGACTGGATAAACAACGGTGTACGCAATGGCATCCTCGAAGATGTGACCGGTAACATGAGCCCCGACACTGAAAAGCTTTCCATCTCTTACATGTCGTCTCATCCCCAACAGTACAAGCAACTGGCCAACTCGCCGGAGAACGTTGCAAAAATGAAGGAAATAGAGAAATCACTGTCCGGTCAAAACGTTCATTATCTCCCCAAAGCCAAACTTCCCGTTGCCGGTCTTCCCTGGATTAAAGACGGTGACATCATTGCCATCACCACCAATACTCCCGGCTTGGACGTAGCCCACATGGGTATTGCTTTCTACGCAGATGACAAACTTACATTAGTACATGCTTCTTCTACCGATAAAAAAGTAGTTGTTTCTAAAGTGGCTTTATCGCAAATGTTGAAGGATAATAATAAGTGGACGGGAATCCGTGTACTGAGACTGAAAAAGTAAATTTGATTAAAAGGAAGATATAAGAAATGCCGATAAGTAGTGGAGACACATACTTATCGGCATTTTTATATCTGTTATAGTTCTTAGCCTGGCAGCTATAGTTTCATATTCATACTGCCTTTATTGTATCAACTACCCGCTGTATATCACTATCTGTCAATGTCGGGCCGGAAGGCAGGCATAAACCGATATCAAACAACCGCTCACTCGTCCCATTTCCATAGAAAGGAGCATCTTTGAAAACCGGCTGCAAATGCATTGGCTTCCACAAAGGACGAGTCTCAATATTCTCGGCATCTAATTTCAATCGGATATCTTCACGAGTCTTACCGGCTTTGTCGGGATCAACCAGAATACAAGTCAACCAGAAATTAGAGTCAGTATCCTCATCAGGATTCTGCATTACGGTTATTCCCGGGACGTTCTTCAGTAACTCAGTATAAAGGTCATGAATGGCACGTCTCCTGGCCACATGTTCATCCAAGACAAACATCTGACCACGGCCGATGCCTGCACAAATATTACTCATACGGTAGTTGTAACCGATATGCGTATGCTGATAATGAGGGGCTGCATCACGAGCCTGGGTTGCATAGAACTTCGTCTGCTTTGCTTCCTCTGGCGTACGACAAATCAAAGCACCGCCGCCGGAAGTCGTAATCATTTTATTCCCATTGAAGGACAAGGCAGCCAATTCACCAAAAGTACCGCACTTCTGTCCATACAATTCTGAGCCCAAAGCTTCTGCCGCATCTTCAAGGATAGGAATATCATAGCGCTGTGCTACTTCCATGATTTCTTTCATCTTGGCAGGCATACCATAAAGATGAACGGGAATAATTGCCTTAGGTACCCGTCCTGTCTTTCTCAAACGGTCCTTGATTGCCTCTTCCAGTAACACCGGATCCATATTCCAGGTATCCTTTTCACTATCCACAAATACCGGTTCTGCCTCCAGATAAGAAATAGGATTGGCAGAAGCAGCAAATGTAAAGCTTTGGCAGATCACTTCATCGCCAGGTTTCACGCCAAGTAGAATCAATCCTAAATGAAGAGCAGCCGTACCGGCACTCAAAGCCGTTACATAGCGCTCTTTCCCCAGATATTCTGCTAAAGATTTCTCGAAAGCATCTACATTGGGGCCTAAAGGAACTACCCAGTTTGTATCAAAAGCTTCTTTTATAAAGTCTTGCTCACGACCACTCATGTGGGCAAGCGAAAGCCATATTCTATTGTTCATAAGAAAATTATTTATGATGATCCGATTTTCGTATATAGAGTGGAATAAAAAGAAAGGAAAGTACTTCACAAATCCTTTCCCAGTACCGTATATATAATGATTTTAATATCATACCCAAAAGACCAGTTATTCAAATATTCTATATTGATTTTTACTTTATCAGGAAACAGTATCTGGTCATTGTATTTCTGGGGGTCTTCCTGTTCTGCTAACAATTCTTCTTCATTACGATATTTTAAACTAGCAGGACCGGTAATACCAGGCTTCAGAAGTAGTATTCTTCTATTCTCCCCTTCAAGTCTATCTGCATAACCTGGGACATCAGGACGAGGACCAACAAAACTCATATCCCCTATCAATACATTCCACAATTCAGGTAATTCATCTAATTTATATTTTCGTAACTTTGCTCCTAAAGGAGTAATGCGTCCTTCGCCTTTTACAGAAACCGAACTCCCTGAATGGCCGACGGTCATTGAGCGGAACTTATACATAGTAAATAACTTACCGTACTGTCCTACCCTTTTTTGCTTAAAGATAACAGCCCCCCCCGGCATCTTAACATGAATCAGAATAGCTACAACAAATAAAATAGGAGATAGAAAAATTAACCCAAAGAGTGCTGTCCCTCGGTCAAAAACAAACTTTAAAAACATATATCTAAAACGTCTATTAGACTTTACTTAATTTTTCTAGCAGGAACACCAACCACTACCGAATTATCCATAACTGATTTATTCACTAAGCTACAAGCTCCTACTACTGCATTCTTTCCGATTACTATTCCATCATTATTACGGGCAATTATAGAACTATTCATTCCAATATAAGCCCCCTCTTTTATGACCAGCCTATTATGTCCTTGTTTCCGACCATGACATGCCAAAAAAACGCCATAAGATATTGTCACATTATCACCTATTTCAATCAAATCATAACACATATCATCCAAATAACAGCGCATCCCTATAAAAGTATTCTTACCTATTTTGTAGCCACACCATCTATAGCACTGCACCCTTAAGTTAGAGAAAGGAATAGTAGGAATAAATACGGCAGAAAACCACTTTCTTATAGGCTTTAATATAATAGTAAACAAGGAATAATAACAATAATAGGGAACCGGCACTTTTTCTTTATACAACTTTTTCCACATCCAAGAAAAGAGAGTTCCTTTTTGACTCCGACAATCAGCATTTTCCATGACTTATGCAATTTAAAATTCCCACTAACGAACCATATCCATAAGATACATGTAATATGACAAAAGTCGTTAATAAATAAAATGCATTGAGTTTCTTACTTATAGACAAATACAAACTCATGCTAGAAAGAACCAATAAATACATTGATAAAAATAAAAATGGCAAATAAGCAAATGGAGTATAAAACAAAGCAAATAATAAAGGTAGAAATAAAGAAAGTAAAAACAGCAATGGTATGAAATGCCTCACCGATAATGATCTAAATTGCTTTGTATAATATACCGTCAAAACATTCCATCTCCCATTTCCAAAATTATTCTTAGCCAATCCTTTGAATGTTTCACGAGCCAAATAGGTACAATACGTATCAGGTACAATAAAAATATGCCCTCCACCATGAGCTATCCGTTTATTCAATTCTATATCCTGATTCCGTATCAAGCGCTCATCATAAAAACCATATTTTTCAAAAACGTCCCTTTTCCAGCAACCAAAAGGAACCGTATCCACTTCCATCACTTTATCAATTCCTAATCGGAAAGTAGAATTACCAACACCCAATTTATTACCCAATACTGTTCGAATAGCCAAAGTCTTGGGGGTCTTGTTCAGTACATCAGTCCTACAAATTGTCCCCACATTATCAGCATTCAATTGGTATAATTTCAACACTAGTGCGGAAAAATAATTCGGAGGATATTGAGCGTGGGCATCCAAACGCATTATTACATCTCCTTTGGAAGCCTTTATGCCAATATTCATGGCAACCGGCACTATACGCCTTTCATTATCTAATAAATGGATAAAAGAATATTGTCGGGAATAACTATTTATAATGTCACGAGTTCCATCCGTGCTTATACCATCTACAAATAATACTTCCAGTTTATCCTTTGGAAAATCCTGAAGCAAAATAGACTGAACACAAATATCAATATATTTTGCTTCATTATAAATTGGACAAATTACAGAAAGCATAGCTTATAGTCTTCCATCAATAACTGTTCTATCTAGAACTCCTTTTACATCGTATATAACTCCATTCTTTTCTTTCAAAAAAGAACGAATATCTTCATTCTTAAAAACATCATGAGCTACCCCTAAAACGACGGCATCAAACTTTCCTCGCAACTCTCTCAAAGAGTTTTCAGCAAGGGCAATACCATATTCATGCTTAACCTTAGCTGTATTTGCCCAAGGATCATATACCGTAATGTTCCTAGTGTATTCAGACAATGTACTGTAGATATCCACAATCTTTGTATTACGAATATCTGGGCAATTCTCCTTAAATGTGATACCTAATAACAGAATTTTAGCATCTTTTACCAAAATCCCTTTCTTATTCATCAACTTAATCACCTGATTAGCGACATAGTCTCCCATACCATCATTCAACCGACGAGCAGCAGACATCATCCGTGGCAGTACCCCATAGACTTGTGCCTTCTGTATCAGGTAGTATGGATCTACACTGATACAATGTCCACCAACCAAGCCCGGTTTCAGCTTTATAAAATTCCATTTAGAAGAAGCGGCTTCTATCACATCATTCGTATCAATTCCCATCGCATTGAAGATTTTTGCCAATTCATTCATAAACGCAATATTTACATCACGCTGTGAATTCTCAATAATTTTCGAAGCTTCTGCTACTTTGATAGAAGGAGCCTTATGAGTTCCATTCAACAAAACAGAATTATACACTCTATCAACAATGTCTGCAACCTCAGGAGTCGAACCAGAAGTTACTTTCTTTATTTTCTCCACGGTGTGTTCTTTATCCCCTGGATTAATCCGTTCAGGAGAGTAACCTGCAAAGAAATCCACATTGAATTTCAAGCCGGAAACTCTTTCAATCACTGGCAAACATTCTTCTTCCGTAACTCCTGGATAAACAGTTGATTCATATACCACAATATCTCCTTTGGAGATAACCTTACCCACCGTCTCGCTTGCCCCCGACAAAGGTTTCAAGTCTGGCCGATTATTAGCATCAACAGGAGTAGGTACAGCTACCACATAGAAATTACAATCCTTCATGTCTTCGAGTTCTGTTGTGCAGACAAAACCATGATTTAGAATAGCATCTTGTAGCAATTCATCCGAAACTTCCAATGTAGCATCATGCCCTGCCATCAATGCATCCACTCGCATCCGGTTCATATCAAAACCAACTGTTTTATACTTCGTTGAGAAAAGTCGGGCCAAAGGGAGCCCTACGTAACCGAGACCGATTACAGCAATTTTAATTGTATCCATACCAATATATTATATTAATTATCTTCTATACTCTCTTTCAAAAATGAAAGTGAATCATTTCTTAATGAAGTAATCTTTTGGTTTACCCTATCGTAATCTATTTTTTCCATAACCTTATTTAGTGTCATGAAAGAAGATAATATTCTATCTTGCAAACCCAATAAGTTCAATAGGCTTAATATTCTTTCATCCTTTCCCATATCCCCAGCTAAAATAGCAACAAAAGGTCTATTTAGAATAATAGCTAACGAGATACAATGAAATGATGCAGACACTACCAAGTCAGCACAATTAATGACACTAACAAATTCTGTTGGGGACATTGTATATTTAACTCTTGTAGAATTAGATAAAAAATCTAAAACTGTAGTAGCACGTGCTAATTTGTAATGTTTATATTTTCTAATATTAAATGTCGTTTGGCTTAGAAATATATTAAATTGGTGAGGTTGATTGGTATAAGAAAAAATATATTTTTCATTTATAATATGGCACAAAGATTGCCAATCTTCTTTCTTTACTAAAAAGACTGGATCCAAAACTAATTTAGCTGTCCGCCCAGTAAGTTTTCTAATTATTTCTACACCATAGCTTTCACGTACTGACAAATACTTGATATCATTTAAATACTTTCTGTATTTTTCCAATAATTCATCAGGTATTGAACATAGACCAAAGCTCGAAGAATAAGAGACTTTTTTTTCTCTTTTTTCTACAAAATCAAGCATATACACGAAATCACCTCCATTGTTTTCATAGTTCCACACCTGATCACTTCCCACTATAAATTTATCATATTGACTATTTAATATAGCAACCGACTGTCGTGTTGAATAGATTGTGTCAGTACATTTAAGATAATGGTCATAGAACTTCCTGAATCTCCTCTTCCTAATAAACATAAACGGACTACCTAAGAAATAAACTAACGCTGATTTAAGTTTCTTTTGCTTCAAACATTCTACAACATGATATGCCATATTGTATTCATTTCGCCGCTGTTTATTCTGATAATTAATATATTCACAATTATATCCTTTCTGAGACAAAACATGTTGCAAGGCATATGCTTGTAAAGCAGCACCGTAATTGGCCGCATTATGAAAAGACAGAAGTGCTAGTTTTTTCATTGTACAGTTATTTTCATATATAATTCCGCATATTTTTCAGAAATACTTTCCCAACTAAATAAATTATTCAAATCAAGACTACTAATATTAGCAATTATTTTATCATAATTATCTACCACAAGTCTTATCTTCTCGGCTATATCATTTACATCAAAAGGAATTGCTGCATAACCAACAAAAGATTCTTCAAAATAGCCATCAAATCCCTCTCCTTTACCATAAACGATAGGAAGTTTTTGCGAAAGTGCCTCTACATAAACTAAACCAAAAGTTTCCGGTTGAGATGGCATCACATAAATATCACTTTGTGAAAAAGCTTCACGTAATAAATCTTTTGGTAAAAAATTCTGCAATTCGATCCAATCGTATTTCTCTGCCAATTTTTCCACTTTATCTATATAATTAGTATTTTCTCTTCTAAAAGGCAAACCTTTTCCAATAGCATTCAGAGTTATATCATACCCTTCATTTCTCAATAAAGCAATAGCATTGATTATTTCCATCAACCCCTTATTTCTCACAAACGCAGAAGCAAAAACAACTTTTATAGGACGCGACAGCTCCTTGAATGCCATGAATCTTTTCTTGAGAAAAAGTGCATCTATACCATTAGGAATTATTACAATTTTATTTATGACATTTTTCTGTTTACTCTCTGCTACAAAATTCTTCAAATAAAAATTTTTATATTGAGGAGAAATAAAAGCAATGTTAGCAGCTTCGGAAAAAACCTTAGAAAAGTAAGGAATCTGCCATTTAAAATATTTGTAATAAACTGATATATCTGTATTTCGTACTGCAGATAAATAAGGTATATCAAACTTTTTTTTTAACTCATAAGCAACTGCTCCATCCATACATAATGTAGAAGCATGGATAATATCTACACACCGTAGATCAACCTCTCTCTCTATTTCCCTTGTTATAACATTTATTTTATTTTTATAAAAGAAGCGATGCCAAGGTTTTAAAGCTACCGAATAAATAATACGAGATCCTGAGACCTTAAAATCAATATAGTGACTACCTATCCTATCATGATTAGCAGCATTCAAAGGCACAAATATAGTTTGCCGTATTCCTAAATTGTCCAAAGAAGAATACAGATTCTTATAAACCTCTGTACCTCCATACGATCCTGAAATATGTAATATATGCATCATGATTTATTTAAAAAAACGAATCTCTAAATTATATTTTAACAAAAACAATCTATGAATTCTAATAACCCTCCCTACTAAATTTTCAATATCTTTAGCAGTAGCATTACCCATATTACAAATCCAATTAGGAGTCTTTTGAGAAAACATGGCTCCACCACTCACTTTGCCCATAAACAATCTAATAATAAATGGATTTACCTTATTAAACACAGAGCCACAACTTGGTTTATCTGCAGATAAAGTCTTCTTTGAGTACTCCAACCTCTCTTTTATTAATCTTTCAGTTACTGCTAATTCTTGTTTTTTGAATTTAAAAAACACGTTCAGTATTACAACATTTATTTTTTGAAAAGGAGATGTTCTATATGAGAAGTATTCATTTCCACAAAGAGTTTTGATTTTCATATCAGATAGATCCAAGTATTTTACCATTTGAATATAATCTGATATTGACATATTAAACTTACGACCACGGCCTGCATTCATATATACAGCCCCCCCTACACTGGAAGGAACAGAAAATAAATATTCAATACCTCCTAAAGAATAGTTTTTAAGCCATGAAATAAGTTTCTGGATTCTTACAGAGGCACCACATTGCACAATGCCATTCTCACAATAGCATAAGCTATTGTCAAAAAACATCAAATTAATAATAGGTCTTTCTACTCTCTCCGCAAAAATGATATTACTACCTGCTCCTAAACAATAGAAATTAAGATGCTGCTCCTTCAGCATAGTGATAAGTTCAACTAATTCATTAACAGACTCCGGTATGTACATAATTTCTGCAAAACAATGTAATTTCATCGTATTGTACTTATACAAATCTACTGATTTAAGTATTTTCATTTTATAAACTCCATTTTATGGTTCATTTCATGAATATTTCAATAATTTCTCATTGCCGACAGGCAATACAAAAGATAGTATGAATAAACAATATCGTAATAGTTATACACTAAGAATTATCACGAAAAAGTACAGCAAATAAAAACAAGTATAATTTCCATTCCTCTAAAATAATTTTACAATGCTAGCAGAAATATAGATTCTCATGATAATAATAAAGAAATCAATTAACACACTACAAGTAATAGCTTACTATTTGTCTAAATTAAAAAATATACGTTCACGAATAGGATCAGTGTGTTTATATATAACAGATTCATAAGGATAATATCTTGAATACGAAGGATATATAGTTGGATACAAAGGAAGCCAATATAAGCTCAACTTAAAAAGCAAAAAACATAACAAAAGGAAACGCCCAATAAATTTAACTACGCTAATGGAGATTCTTTCAAAATGCCAGCCTTTCCACATGCCAGATATACATATAATAAAAAATATTATAAAATAATTGTTTAAACGATAAAAGATCGGGACTATTAATGTTGCAGCATATATTAATGTATACATTCCTACTAATGGAAATAAAGAAAGATTTTTATATTCCCTTTTTTTATATGAAAAAGCATATAATACATATGGCAAAACTATAAAAAATAAAATATTGACAACAAATGAAACGTTCAATTTAGATAAAGAATATTTTGTATTTGTAAAATATCCTAATGCCTTATCTGCATACAAATCAATATTCAACAGTAACAACAGGGATTCTGTAAAATATTGAGAACAAAATAGAATCACAACTATAATAATTACAAAAATAACAAATCCGAATTTTTGTCGAGATATTATCTCCATAAAAGGCACAAAAAACAAGACAGAAGCAGAAATATGAAATCCCAATGCAAATAATATACCTATATAATATTTAAAATAAGATTTAGCTAAAAGGCTTGGAACCAAGAACAAAAAAATAGCTACAGAAAAACTTTCACGCAAAATCTCAAAATTAAAATAAGGGAATATTACAATATAATACAATAAAAGGGCAACAAAAGAACAATTACTATATTTATGAAAAATAAAACATACAGCATAGTTAATGACAATAGACTGAAACAAATGAAAAACCCAAAAGTCAGCATGAAACATTCGGAAAATTGTATTCAGCAAGATCCACAAGGGCATCCTATCTGTCTCCGCAAATGAAAAAATATAATTAAATGAAAGTATTAATACATTATCACTATAAGATTTATATTCATTCATATACGAAATTGTATCAGCCCCCAATCTATAACTAAAACCTGATAACAGAGACAATAACATAAAAATGAAATAATAATATTCCACTCTTTTCGTACGACAATTTCGTATATCATACAAAAAAATACCTATTAATATAAAAGATAAAATAAAGAAATAGATCATCTATGATTTTCAACAATATTCTGTATAGATAATTTCAAATCCTGTAAGCTACGAGTATAGGAAAAATATTCAATAAGAATATTACGATTATTATTTGCTATATCTACTGATAAAGGCGTATCAATATTATTTATATTCAAATCATCTTCTATAGTAAATAATTTTATTCCTATTTGTTTATAACACTTATATATTACACTATCCTTATAGACAAATATTTTTGCGCCATTTAATATTAATAATTCTATATTTCCTAAAGCCTGTTGCCTCAAATGTCCCATAATACCAACTTTACATGAAGAAAGAAGCTGCACATACTCTTTATAAGGAATAAAATTCTTCAACAGTTCTATATTCTTTCCAAAATATTTAACACCCTTCTTTTCAACTTCTTTTTTATATAATTCATTTCCATAATTTATAGGAACAATAAGGTTATATTTCTTCGTTAAATTAGAACATCTTATTCTCTCAAAAAGGTCAAAATGATTATTCTCTATTGAAGCCGAATTTCCTACCAATATACGATTACTATCATTTAAATCATGTATCTTAGTAGTTAATACATCCTCTTTACCAATATATGAAAAAGAAAAATTTTTGGCATGTGGATATTCAACAGATAAAAGTTCAAACTCTATATGCAATCTTGTTGAAACGTAATCAATTCTTTTCATAAAAAAAGAATATCCTAATTTATGCTTCCAAATTACAAAGATTCTTCTTAATATATAAGAAATTGGATGCTTACAAAGATAATGTATAGTCTTAGATTTGAACAATGGATATTTCAAAGGGGTTCTATCCAAGTGTAAAAAAGAAGTATCACTGTATAAATCAAAACCAAATGAAATCCAAACTATTATTTTTTCACGAGGTATTTTTTTGAAATAAAATTCAGGAATACCGCATCTGGAATGAAGAATTAATGCAAAATATGGTATTTTTGATATTTCATTGAATAAAGCCTTAAAGCTATCAATAACTATCAGGTTATCAAGTCTTTTATTTATATTGGACTTTAAATAATATATATTATGAAGATATTCTATATTGCTAAATTGTTCCCGTGCCAATCTATAAAATTTTTCATCCGCACCTATATGTATAAAAATCAATTTATCCATCATTGTAAAAGTACCAAAATATTACTTACATATAGTTACCATCATTTTAATTCAACAGTCAGCCAATCCTTTTGATGAGCTAAAGTCTGTTCTAATTCTGATTCTGAATCAAATTTCAAGACTAATGTACCTATTGCATCATTAGCACCCTTGAATGCAGAAACTTTATTATTTTCCTTAACCCACAAATCTGTTTGAACTACATGAGCCTGATAAATTTTTTCGTCAATAGCTAATGATTTAAAACGTCCATCTCTGTCTGCATGCAATATCACCTCTGCCCAATGCCCGCAATAAGCTCTTTGTTCTATTTTCTCAATTTCATCGCCTACTGCTGCACGCACAGCATTAGTTATCAGATCAACTCCTGTCGCAAAATGAAGCATTTCAGCTAGACGATTGCCACCGCCTCTTGGAGAAACCTCCATTATATAAGGCTTCCCATTCGATCCTATACGGGTTTCAATATTATAGATAGAAGTATGCATCCTCAAAAGCTTTAACAATCGCTGTAATTCAGAAGTTAGCTCGGTCTTTTGCTCTATTGTAAAAGTTGAAGGCCAACTGTAAGCAGATGGCGTATATGGATTAGCTGCATCATCATCAAACCGTTGCGCAGAATATGACACAAACTTTAACTCTCCATTCACGGAAAAACTATCCGTATCAGAAGAATATCCTTGTTTTTCGATAAACTCTTCTACGATTACCCGCTTGGATATGGAATGCTCAAATGCATGCTTAAGTGCTGGTTCCAAATCTTCCAAGCTATTAACCCTCGTTACCCCTTTACTACCTGCTGCATCTGTAGGCTTTACTATCACAGGCCAAGAATACCAGTAAGTTTCATCCAAAGCCTCTTCTATAGAAGAAAAGCCTTTGGCTCTCGGAACATTAAAGCCATGTTGTGTCAAAAAGTTACGAAATTTATCCTTATTCTGCAAAATACAGACTGATTCATAAGGTCCAAATGCTGGTAGCCCCATCTGTTCCTGCACATAAGCAGCAGTTACAACTCCAGGATCAACAGCAAAGGACATAATACCATCTATCTGAAGTTCATGTGCCAAAGCTAGTACCGTCTCTTTATCTATAATACTTACATTATGGTATTCGTCAGAATATTTATGAGCTATATTATTCGGAATATAATCACAAGTTATTACATAGTAACCTTGTTTATGAGCCGCCTCTATTACTGGAAGCAAATAACGCAGGCCACCAAGAAGAAGAAGTCTTTTTTGTTTCATTATTTAACTATCAAATTTAGGATATACTCTATAGCACTATTATCAAGATTATGGTACATCGGTAAACAAATCACACTATTGGCAATCTTATGCGACACTGACAAATTTTCAGGTTTTGCAGACTCCAATCCTCTGTAAGTAGAAAACTCACTTATAAGTGGATAAAAATAACGTCTGCTCAATATGTTCTGCTCTTTCATTTTGAAATAAAGTTCATCACGAGTCATGCCATATTTTGGAGCATCCACGAAAATGGGAAAATAAGCATAATTGTGATGAACTCCCGGCATGTCTTCCATAAAGCTAATACCTTCTACATTTCGTAAAACTTCACGATACTTGATGGCTACTTGTTGACGAGAGTTTATTGCCGCATCCACTTGCTTCAAATTTAGCAGACCATAAACTGCACGCACTTCATCCATTTTGCCATTGATACCAGGAGCCACAATCGTTGTTTCTCCTGCAAAACCAAAATTTTTCAAATAATCAATACGATTTTTCGTTTTTTCATCGTGACATATTAAGGCTCCCCCCTCAATCGTATTATATACTTTCGTAGCATGAAAACTCAGCGTCGAAATATCACCAGCTTCCAGTATTGATTTTCCATTTACTTTCACGCCAAAAGCATGTGCAGCATCATAAATGACTTTCAAGCCATACTTATCGGCTATCTCTTGGATGCGTTCCACATCACAAGGTTTACCATACACATGAACAGGCATGATAGCTGTTGTTTTAGGAGTTATTGCAGCTTCAATCTTATCAGGATCGATATTGCAAGTCTCAGGATTAATATCCACGAATATAGGTTTGATGCCATTCCACCACAAAGCGTGAGTAGTAGCAACAAAACTATAAGGAGTGGTTATCACTTCACCCGTAATACGCAACGCTTGCAATGCACACATCAACGGCAAAGTACCGTTGGTAAACAAACTGATATAAGGCACTTCCAAATACTCGCACAAGGCTCTCTCCAACTCCTTATGATAATGACCATTATTAGTCAACCACTTACGATCCCAAATATCTTGCAGATAGGGTATAAAATCGTCTAGTGAAGGAAGTAACGGAGAAGTAACCGTAATTACTTTGTTTCCCATCTCATTTAATAATAATATTTCTGATTTTTATTTCTTACGAATAGCAGAAAGTACAAGTTGCTTTAACTCAAAATATTCGGGGAGTTGTAACTGTTCATAGGCGGTAATAGCCAATACCATGCCTACAACTAATTGAATAGGAAGTTGTATGTAAACGGAAATGTTTAGCATAGATAGACTCCACATAACGATAGCAACAGTCAAAGAAACAATAAAAATAGGTAATATATCTTTTATTTGGTCAGTTGTAGGATAATGTATTAATTCTGCTGAATAATAGCTATTAAAAAAATAAGCTATGACAGAAGTTAGAACACTGCCCCACAACATATACTCGATTCCATAGTAGATTCCCATAACGACAGGACCTATCGCTATGATTTTCTTGACAATTTCCAATTTAAGAAATAAATCCGAACGCCCCTTTACCTGCAAAATATTCAAATTGATAGCATGGAGCGGATAAAGCATACCCGCAAAACAGATAATTTGCAAAAAAGCAACAGCCGGTAACCATTTCTCCCCTATTAGAATTATGATTAAAGGCTTAGCTATAGCAGCAAGTCCAAGCATACAAGCAAAGGTTACAAGCATGGTAGTCTTTATTACACGCCGATAAGCCTCACGCAAACGTTTTTGTTCTTCCTGTATGGAACTGAGCATAGGATAACTAACGCGCTGCACAATCCGACTCAAATTACTAGAAAATATTGTATTGAACTGTTCAGCACGAGTGTATTGTCCTAACTGTATAGAAGTATAAAAACGTCCTATTACAATATAATAAATATTCTTATAAATAGTATCCAATAATCCCGAAAGTAACAATTTAGAACCAAAGCCAAACAATTCTTTAAAACTTTTTGCAGAGAATTCCCATACCGGATACCATTTGCTATAAAACCAAAGTAATAAAGTATTCAAAAACTGACGAGACAGTTGTTGCCCAACTAAACTCCATACTCCCATACCTCCTAACGCCATCCCTATTCCAATAACTCCACTACTAATAGAAGATATAAAAGACGCTTTGGTCTGTGTTTTAAAATCTATATTCTTCACAAATTGAGTACGAGGAATAATAGCAAGTGCATTAATTATCAGTACCCATCCGATTACTCTTGTTACTCCTTTCAAAATAGGCTCATTAAAAAATAGACTAATAGCAGGAGAAGATATATAGAGAAGTACATAAATAAGAATACTGACTATCAAATTAAAACAAAAGACTGTATTATAATCAATTCGCTCTACATGTATCTTTCGTATCAATGCATTGGAAAAGCCACTGTCTATAATGGAATTAGATATTGCAATAAATATAGCTATCATGGCCATTACTCCATACTCTTCAGGAGTTAAGAGACGAGCAAGCACAAGTCCTACCAAAAAGGTAATACCTGAACTTGCGATATTGTCAATGAAACTCCATCCGACACCTTGGATTGTTTTATGTTTCAACGAATCTGTCACAGAATCATAAATCTATGGATTTATACTAAATTAGAGCGTATCCTTTTGATAAAGTACTCACAATGATTACTTACAAAAGAATCAATTGCACCGCGAAGCTACAGAGTAAGATAGAGTTTTATTCTATTCTTCTATTTTCTCAATAAGAGACGGATGGATAAAAGTAGTAGCTACAGCCATGACCCCCTGGATGGAAACAACAACACGGCGGTCGCCTTTGATACGGACAAAAACGCCTTCAACACCTTCGAAGATACCACCGGTGATACGGACACGATCACCTCTATTCATAGAAAAGTCGGTAGGTGGCAGATAAATGACTTGCTGATCGAATGTACCGGCAACAGCAATAAAGTTGCGCATCTGAACATCAGGAACAACAATGGGCTGACGGGATTCACGATCCATTATATAACGAAGTGGAAAAATAGCAGCTTTAGTTTCCTTGATTTCATCTATTTGCTGGCGGGAACCACGGATAAACACCAAGTTGTGTATAGCAGGAACCAATTTGCGGATGCGCCGCTCTTGCCTCGTGACGTATTCGTAACGCATAGGAACGAAGTTTTCCACTTGCTCGGCATCCAGAAACTGCTTTAAAGCCAGTTCCCGGCTATAAGTAATGCGCAAGGCATACCAGTGTATTTCTTCTTTATGAGCGTTCACGAAAGGATATTCTTTGGGGACACCGGGGGAATGAATCCCCTTCCGGTTAGAACGTAATTTCTTGGATTTGAAATTGGTACGTCCATTGTCCAGTTAACACCTCCCCTATCGCAGGAGAAGCAAGCTGGTGCTTTTGAAGGTTGAAAAATCTGCTTCAAATGGGTTTGTACAGTTTTTACGCCTTACAAGACTGATAACGAAACGTTTATAGATGCTAAGGCATTCAATAAGCGTTTGTTTAACGGATGCAAAGGTAAAACCAAGAAACGAAATTACAAAATATTCTTGTGAATAAAATGGCAATCTTTTTCTGCAAAAGCATTATTTCATTAAAAATCAATCAGTTGACACATACTCTGATGTGCGGATTTAACATACTCTTCTACCAAAATTCTTCAAAGCTATTCCTTGGGCACAATCTCCCTAAAGAATGGAATAAAACCGAGATTGCACCGTACATAATCACCGTATATACAGCAGTTTACGTGATTATACACGTTACATAACTTCGTCCTCCAATTGTGGGCCGAACAGTTGCCATCCGAGGGCTCTACGGTTTCCGGTTGTCCCCCGTAGAGCCCTCATACATGAAACGAAGTTTAGCAAGTTCCAGAACTGCATTACTAATAAGGGAAAAGTACAAAAACAACAAGGAAAATGAAGAAAATCACATTATATTATGGGAAATAAAGAATGGGGATAAAACACTAACTATAAGGGAAATAGATAATTGGTGTAGGAGAAGTAAATAATCCTTATACACCCTACAAACCTCTTATACACCCGTAACTGCCTATCAATAAAAGTATTGCAAAGCGGGTGTAGGGTGTAGGAGACAATGCAAAAACAAGATGGGGAAAGAGGAAGATGAATTCAAAAAGAGAGGGACTTTAAACTCTTTATAAAGAAGAAAGGGAGGAAGGAAAAAAGAAAATTAATATCGTGTTTACACGGAATTAACTTCCTGCAAACACGATATTAAATTATTGTAGTACAAAGTATTAATTTACTGTAATACAAAGTATTGTATTCTTGTAGGGATGCTATCCTCTATATATTAAAAATTCCAAGTTCCGGGAAAGTAGCCCCTTGTATTGCGAAGCAGATACCAAAACAAGCTGCGCTCACAATCCAAAGAATAACCAGTGTCCACTTCAGACCGGAATTCATGGGTTGCCATTTAAACACCTGTCCGAAGATTGCCCATACAAGGCTGACCAAAGGAATACCTACCACCAAGATACCTGCAATGTACAGCACAATGGCAGACAACGGAGAAGTAGGCAGTACCACATCAAACATCGGGAAGAGCGAAATCAGCGCCGCGCCACCACCGACAGCCACCATCACCGCAGCAAACAGCAGAGCTACAAACACCACCCCGACCACAAACAGTATCGGACTGCAAATGATAGCGAATATCACCACACAAAGTTTCAGAATCCAACCGGCAATCATCACCAGTGTATCACCCAATTTCTGCAGAGCAGTACGCGGTTTGTCAGACTTCATATAGTCATTCACACCGTTAGCCATTTTCTCAAAACCGTCGGTCACGGTCTTTCCGATATTCTCTACCGTAACAGCTTCGCCGCGCATACTCAGTTTTTCGGCTGCCGTACTGGCCTCCGGAATAATCAGCCAGCATACAATATAAACCGGTATCAGCGTACCTACTCCACAAATCAGAACGACGAGCAGCAACAGACGAAGCAAGGTCACATCCCATCCCAGATAGGCAGCCATACCGCTAATTACGCCACCCAGCATCTTGTCGTCCGGGTTACGGTAAAGGCGCCGACGCGTAGATCCATAAGCAGTACCGGTACTCCAACTTCCGGATGCAGAACTACTGCCTGCATTTGCACCGCCCGAAGCGGAACCGGTACTCTCCTCTCCTGCCTCCATATCTTCCGGCTTTCCCATGCGGGCAATCACTTCTTCCACATCGGCTATCGTAATTACTTGCGAACCGGCAGACAGTTTCTCGGCAAAAAGCTCGGAAATGCGGCGCTCAATATCATCTACTATCTCTTCTGCACCGGCATCTTTGCGGAAATGCAGTTTGAGGTTACTCAGGTAGTTATCCAGAAGGCGGTATGCGTCGTCGTCAATGTTGAAAACAGTTCCGCCTAAGTTTACAGTTAATGTCTTTTTCATTGCTAATATGTTTTTAATGATGAATTACAAAGTATGAATTACAGGTTACGAATTGCTGATGTGGTTGACTGTCTCGTTCAGTTCTTTCCAGGATATTTCCAGTTCCCCGAGGAAGACTTCTCCTTTCTCCGTCAACCGATAATACTTACGAGGGGGCCCTTGGGTGGACTCTATCCATTCGTAGCTCAGCAGGTCGTCGTTCTTCAGACGGGTGAGCAACGGATAAAGCGTCCCCTCCACTACGATCAATCTGGCCTCTTTCAGCTTCTGGATGATGTCCGAAGCATAGGCCGGCTCTTTATGGAGCAGCAGCATGATGCAGTATTCAAGCATGCCCTTGCGCATTTGCGACTTTACATTGTTTACATCCATAATATTATCTACTATTAAGCATTTACTATTCAGGAGATCATCATTACTTTATCCATCTCCTTTGTATGGCACAAATATATGTATTATATTAGTACCTTGTATTACAAAGTACCTCATATTATCATTATTTAACCATTGCGAGAAGAGATTCCTAAATTCCTTATTCAATCTTTCCGTCTTTCTTTTTGTCATTCGGAAACCTTTTCCTATCTTTGTTTCCGACCCTAATCTATTACATAATGAAAGTACTAACCATTCATGATCTGAAAATAATCAGGAAGAGGGCAGAGAGTGCGCTACGTTTACGCGAGCAAAGCGACGAGACGGTTACCGAACAATGCTGTGGGTTGGCATTAGGAACGGCACATCTGCAAATCCTGATTTGTGGCGGCACGGGCTGTAAGGCTTCAGCCAGCCATGTCATTGCTGAGAAACTTCAGCAGGCACTCGAAAGAAATAATATTACCGACAAGGTAAATGTAATCACTACCGGTTGTTTCGGCTTCTGCGAAAAGGGACCTATCGTCAAGATTATCCCGGACAACACGTTCTACACCCAGGTAACTCCCGAAGATGCCGACGAAATCGTCAGCGAGCATATCATCGGCGGGCGGAAGATAGAACGGTTGCTCTACGTTGACCCGAAAACGGAACAGACCGTCAGCGACTCCAAGCACATGGACTTCTACCGGAAGCAGATGCGCATCGCCTTGCGAAATTGCGGCTTCATCGACCCCGAAAATATAGAAGAGTACATCGCACTGGACGGCTACATGGCGTTGGCGGACAGTCTGCTCACCAAGAAGCCCGAAGAGGTGGTGGATGTCATCAAGCGCTCCGGTTTGCGCGGACGCGGCGGTGGCGGTTTCCCCACCGGAAAGAAGTGGGAACTTGCCAGCCTGCAAAAGGCAGATATGAAATATGTGGTGTGTAATGCCGATGAAGGAGACCCCGGTGCATTCATGGACCGTTCCATCATGGAAGGTGATCCCCACTCTATCGTCGAAGCAATGGCACTCTGCGGTTACTCCATCGGTTCGCCCCGGGGATTGGTTTACATCCGTGCCGAGTACCCGCTTGCCATCCAACGACTGAAGATTGCCATCACCCAAGCCCGCGAATACGGATTACTGGGGAATAACATCTTCGGCACCGACTTCAGTTTTGACATCGAAATCCGCTATGGTGCAGGTGCTTTTGTCTGCGGTGAGGAGACGGCGCTTATCCACTCCATGGAGGGAAAACGCGGAGAACCCACTTTGAAGCCCCCCTTCCCGGCAGAGGCAGGCTATCTGGGCAAGCCGACGAATGTGAACAATGTGGAAACTCTTGCCAATATACCTATTATATTAACGAAAGGGGCGGAATGGTTCTCGTCCATCGGAACGGAACGCTCCAAAGGAACCAAAGTATTTGCCCTGGCAGGAAAGATAAATAATGTAGGATTGATTGAAGTCCCCATGGGAACGACGCTGCGCGAGGTAATCTACGAAATAGGCGGCGGCATCAAAGGAGGAAAGAAATTCAAGGCAGTGCAGACGGGCGGCCCTTCGGGCGGTTGCCTGACAGAGAAGCACCTCGATACGCCGATCGATTTCGACAACCTGCTTGCCGAAGGCTCCATGATGGGTTCCGGCGGTATGATTGTGATGGACGAAGACGACTGTATGGTGTCCGTAGCGCGGTTCTACCTCGACTTCACTGTGGAAGAGTCGTGCGGAAAATGCACACCTTGCCGCATCGGTAACAAGCGGTTGCTTGAAATCCTGAACAAGATTACCGAAGGCCGGGGAACGGAGAAAGACCTCGACACCCTCTCCACGTTGGGACAAGTAATAAAAGATACAGCTCTCTGCGGATTGGGACAGACTTCGCCCAACCCGGTACTCTCTACGCTCAAGCACTTCCATGACGAATATGTGGAACATGTGAAAGACAGAACATGCCGCGCCCGGCAGTGTAAGTCGCTGCTCACTTACACCATCAATCCGGAGTTGTGCACCGGCTGCCATCTGTGTGCCAAGAAGTGTCCGGCAGATGCCATCATGGGCGATGTGCGCAAGCCGCATGTCATCCGGCCGGATGTATGCATCAAGTGCGGCATGTGCATGGCGCGCTGCAAATTCAAAGCAATCAATGTCTGCTAAAATCCTACTGCTATGGAAGAAAAACAAATAACCCTGCAAATAGACCACCATTATATCACCGTGCCCCAAGGAGCTACCATCCTGGAAGCAGCGCGAAAGATCGGAATCGACATACCGACTCTTTGCCACATCGACCTGAAAGGCACCTGCATCAAGAACAATCCCGCATCGTGCCGCATCTGCGTGGTGGAGGTGGAAGGACGCCGCAACCTGGCACCTGCCTGCGCCACCCGCTGTACTGAAGGTATGGTGGTACGCACCAGTACCCTGCGTGTGATGAATGCCCGCAAGGTAGTGGCCGAACTTATCCTTTCGGATCACCCGAACGACTGCCTCACCTGCCCCAAATGCGGCAACTGCGAATTGCAGACGCTGGCACTGCGCTTCAACATCCGCGAAATGCCTTTCAACGGAGGAGAGCTTTCGCCACGCAAGCGCGAAGTCACCTCGTCCATCGTGCGCAACATGGATAAATGTATCTTCTGCCGCCGGTGCGAAAGCGTCTGCAACGATGTACAGACGGTAGGTGCATTGGGTGCCATCCGCCGCGGATTCAATACCACCATTGCCCCTGCCTTCGACAAGATGATGACGGACAGCGAATGTACTTATTGCGGACAATGCGTCGCCGTCTGCCCGGTAGGTGCATTGACGGAACGCGACCACACCAACCGCTTGCTGGACGACCTTGCAAATCCGGACAAGGTAGTGATAGTACAAACTGCACCCGCCGTACGTGCCGCCCTGGGCGAAGAATTCGGACTGCCTCCCGGAACACTGGTCACCGGAAAGATGGTATATGCCCTGCGTGAACTGGGTTTCGACTACGTATTCGATACGGACTTTGCCGCCGACCTTACCATTATGGAAGAAGGTTCTGAAATTCTGAACCGCCTGACCCGATACATGGCAGGCGATAAGTCTGTACGCTTGCCCATCCTGACGTCCTGCTGTCCGGCATGGGTGAACTTCTTCGAACACCATTTCCCTGATATGCTCGATATTCCTTCTACGGCACGTTCGCCGCAACAGATGTTCGGCTCCATCGCCAAGACATTTTGGGCAAAGAAGATGGGGATTCCACGCGAAAAGCTGGTAGTAGTATCTATCATGCCCTGCCTGGCAAAGAAGTACGAATGCGACCGCGACGAGTTCAAGACGGACGGCAATCCCGACGTGGATTACTCCATATCGACCCGTGAACTGGCACGCCTCATCAGACGTGCAAACATCGGCTTCACACTGCTGACGGACAAGGAATTCGACCTCCCGATGGGTGCTTCGACCGGTGCAGGCGTCATCTTCGGTACCACCGGTGGTGTAATGGAAGCTGCTTTGCGCTCTGTCTACGAAATCTATACGGGACGGACATTGGAGAATGTAAACTTTGAGCAAGTACGCGGACTGGCCGGTGTGCGCCGTGCCACGATAGACCTGGACGGCTTTGAGTTGAAAGTGGGTATCGCCCACGGGCTGGGTAATGCACGTCATCTGCTGGAAGACATCCGCAACGGACGCAACGAGTATCATGTCATCGAAATCATGGCTTGTCCCGGCGGCTGCATCGGCGGTGGCGGGCAACCGTTGCATCACGGTAATTCGGAGGTGCTCTATGCACGTGCCAATGCGTTGTATCGCGAGGATGCCAACAAACCGCTGCGTAAGTCTCACGAGAACCCGTACATCAAGACGCTGTACGAAGAGTATCTGGGCAAACCGCTGAGTGAGGCTGCGGAACGGTTGCTGCATACGCATTATTTCAACAAGTCTATTGATTAACCCATTAAAAAAGAAAGAACTATGTCAGATATAAAATTGGCGTGTGACGTTGCCGAACAAGTGCGTGCCATCTGCGACAAATACGGCAACCACCCGGGCGAACTTATCAATATACTTCACGAAGCGCAACATCTGCACGGATATTTGCCCGAGGAGATGCAACGCATCATTGCTTCGAAACTGAATATTCCGGTATCGCGTGTGTATGGTGTGGTGACATTCTATACCTTCTTCACTATGACGCCGAAGGGGCGACACCCCATCTCGGTATGTATGGGTACAGCCTGCTATGTACGCGGCTCGGAACGGCTGCTCGAAGAATTCAAGCGCGTGCTGGGTATCGAAGTAGGAGAAACGACCCCGGACGGGAAGTTCTCACTCGACTGCCTGCGCTGCGTAGGTGCATGCGGACTGGCTCCCGTCGTGATGATAGGCGAAAAGGTGTACGGACGGCTGCAGGCGGTGGATGTAAAAAAAATATTGGAAGAGTTGGAATAAAAATAATAGTGATAAAGTGGTAGGGTGATAAAGTGGTAAGGTGATATCACCCTATCGCCTTATCACCCTACCACTTTATCACTATTTTATCCAATATCCCGCTCAGATATGCAATCGCCACTCCGTAATTCGTCATCGGAATGTTTTGTGAGCGTGCTTTTGCAATACGGCTGAGTACATACTTCCGGTTGAACATGCAAGCGCCACAGTGGATGATGAGGTCATAACCGGATAAGTCTTTTGGGAAATCATTGCCCGAAACGATGGTTATCTGCAGATTCCCGCCAATGCGTTTCCGCAGCAAGCGGGGAAGTTTTACTCTGCCGATGTCTTCTGCAAGAGGAGCATGCGTGCAGGCTTCCGCTATCAGTACATGCGACTGCTCAGTCAGGCTGCTGATGGCGGAAGCTCCTTTTACAAAGGTGTCGATGTCTCCTTTGTATCCGGCAAAGAGTACGGAGAAGGAGGTGAGCTGACTTTCGGCAGGTTTCTGCTGATAGACAAGGGGGAATACTTGTGAGTCGGTGATAATCAGTTTGGGAGGACGGACAAGAGATTGCAGAGTGTCTTTCAGTTTGTCCGTAGTGCAGCTCGTTACCAGGCATTTCTTGTCCAAGAGTTCTCGGATGGTCTGTACCTGAGGCAGAATAAGGCGGCCTTTGGGGGCTTGTATGTCTTGTGGCATTACAAGAAGGACGACATCCCCCTCTCCTACCAGTTCGCCGGTGATGCTTTGTTCGCCAAAATCTTCCGGTAGTTTTTCAAGTATGGCTTGGAAGATATTCGGGATACCGAAGTTTTCTTTGGCGCTGACAATGACGGGATGCTCACCGCAGTTCGCAGCAATACGGGATGCCAGTTCTTCGGCATCCGTGCGAAGGTCGGATTTATTCAGAATCAGGACGACCGGAATTTCATGCCCGGCAAGCAGCTCCAGCCATTGCTTTTCCATCTCTCCACCATCTTCACAAAGCAGCAGGGCGATATCGGTACGCTCTATCGTCTTCAAGGTACGCTCCACGCGCAGACTGCCCAGTTCTCCTTCGTTGTCGTCGAAGCCGGGAGTATCTATGAAGAGACAGGCACCAAGCGGGTGCACTTCCATAGCTTTTGCCACGGGGTCGGTGGTGGTGCCGGGAGTCGGTGAGACAAGGGCGGTATCTTGACCTGTCAAAGCATTGATAAGGCTGGATTTGCCACTGTTCCGCCGACCCAGAAGGGCAATGTGCAGACGGTTGGAGTTGGGAGTATTGGTCATATTTATATCAATTCTTTCAAAATCTAAAATCTCTTTTACCATTCTCTATCTCTTGCAGATTTCGCTGCGCTATCTCCCGTATCTTCGGATTAGGGATGTGCGCCAGTTCTTCATGAATCAAGCGTATTCCCTTCTCCCGCGTCCCAGGCGAAGCATAATCTTCCAGATACTCCTTCAGCGTCATCAACGCATTGGGCTGGCAACAATTGGCTATCTGCCCCCGCTTGACAAGAGACATGAAACGGTCTCCCGTACGTCCTTCGCGATAACAAGCCGTACAGAAGCTGGGGATATGTCCGAGGTCGAGCAGCCAGTTGACAACTTCGTCCAACGTACGCCTGTCGCTCACATCAAACTGGGCAGAGTTATCCTCTTCCGTCTCCGGCACAGCATAACCGCCCACACTGGTACGCGAACCGCCACTGATCTGCGAAATTCCCAATTCCAGCACCTGCCGGCGCACCGCTTCCGTCTCACGTGTAGAAATTATCATTCCCGTATACGGCACAGCAATCCGCGTAACGGCCACAATACGACAGAACATCTCATCCGAAATGGCATTCGGAAAATCGTCAGTCGAAATATCATCCGCCGGACAGATACGGGGAACGCTGATAGTGTGCGGACCTACCCCGAAAGCTGCTTCCAGATGCTCGGCATGCATCATCAGTCCGACGAAATCGTAGCGGTATGTGTTCAGTCCGAACAATACGCCTATACCCACGTCGTCGATGCCTCCTTCCATGGCGCGGTCCATAGCTTCGGTATGATAAGCGTAGTTGCTTTTGGGTCCGGTGGGATGCAGCGCTTCGTAATTCTCTTTGTGGTAAGTTTCCTGAAAGAGGATATAAGTACCGATACCTGCATCCCGCAGGCGCTGGTAGTTTTCCACGGTCGTGGCGGCAATGTTCACATTGACACGGCGGATGGCACCATTCTTATGGTGAATGCTATAAATGGTCCGGATAGACTCCAGGATATAATCAAGGGGATTGCGACGCGGATCTTCCCCCGCTTCCAATGCCAGACGTTTATGCCCCATATCCTGCAAGGCAATGACTTCCTGCCGAATCTCTTCCTGCGATAATTTCTTGCGGGCGATGGTCCGGTTCTTGGCATGGTAGGGACAATAGACACAACCGTTCACGCAATAATTGGAAAGGTATAGCGGGGCAAACATGACGATGCGGTTGCCGTAGAACTTCTGTTTAATTTCCCGCGCCAGGTGGAAGATGCGTTCCACCAGGTCGGGTTGGTCGCACTCCAACAATAAGGCGGCTTCCCGATGGGAAAGTCCCCGGCATAAAGCAGCTTTTTCAATCAGGGCTTCAATGAGCGGACGGTTATTGCGATTGGCATGCGCATACTCCAGTGTATCCAGTATCTCCTGATGATGAATGAATTCTTCCGCTCGTTTTGATTTTACATTATACATTATAAGATTTATGATTTATGGTTTCGTCTAAAATTCTATAGTCTCCTCTTTCTTTCGATATTTCATATCCTATGCTTCTCAGTTTTTCTTCCAGCAGTTGCAATCCTTCCGCAGCTTCGGCGCCCATAGAGGCTTTATGGTCGTAGAGAGAATATTTTTCCCGTTGGGCGGGTGGTGAAAGGTTAGGCATTACGACGTTGGCTCCTGCCAAAATTCCGCGTTCCCGTCCGTCCGGTGCAAGCGTTGCCAAGGCGGTGGTAGAAGGTATCAGGGCGGCAGGGTGCATCAGGCGGAAGATGGAAAGCAGTTTCAGGGTCAGCTGCATGCTGCCTGGCGGAGCGGATGCAAAGGGAGTGTCGTGATGCGGGATGAAAGGCCCTATGCCAATCATCTCCGGACGGAACTGCCCGATAAAAAGGATATCTTCTACCAGATGGTCGATGGTTTGGTGAGGACTCCCCACCATGATGCCTGTCCCTGTCTGATAGCCGATTTCTTTCAGCCAGTCCAGGCACTGCAGGCGATGTTGCAGGGACATTCCGCTTCTATCGTTTCCCCTTTTGCTTCCGGGATGGAGTTGGCGATAGTGCGCTTCGTTATGCGTCTCGTGCCGTAGCAGGTAGCGGTTGGCACCTGCATGAAAGAAGCGTTCGTAGGCTTCGTGCGTCTTCTCGCCCAGTGACAAGGTGATGGCGCAGTCGGGAAACTCACGGCGGATGGCGGCAACAGTTTCTGTGATCCGGTCGTCCTTCAGTTCCGGCGCCTCTCCACCCTGCAATACAAAAGTACGGAAACCGAGCGGATATCCTTCGCGGCAACATTCCAGAATTTCTTCCTGCGTCAACTCATAGCGGACTACGTTCCGGTTTTCTTTCCGTATTCCGCAATAGTAACAATTATTACGGCAGCGGTTTGTTATCTCAATCAGTCCGCGGATGAAAACCCGATTGCCAAACCGTGCAAGCGTCTCCTCCTGCGCCCGTCGTTGCAGATGCTCCAAGACTTCTGCATCGCGGCAGAGCAGCAGTGCTTTGTACTCTTCGGCACTCAGCGCTCGCTCCCGACATAATTTGTCAATCAAGTTTTTCATCATATCACGTTATTTGAGAAATGGAAATTTTATCGGTTGACAGAAGATTTACTTTAGACAAAAGAACATAAGAACAAAAGAAATAATCATCTTAAATATGTTCTTTTGTTCTTATGTCCTAAAACTCCTTAATATGTCTCCTCCCGTTTCGCCAATTCCTGCACCAACTGCCGCTTTCCCGCCGCAATCTCATTATGTGCACACGGCCCAGTGATACAGCCTCCCTCGCAAGCCATCACTTCAACGAATTGTCCCGGCGCCTTCCCCGATTTGGCATAAGCACGCAACGCGCCTATTGTCTTCTTATCCAGATTGGACACCTGGACAGCATTCATCTGATCCGCTTCTTCCTTCAGATAAGCCTTCACTGCTCCCATCACGCCACCTGCTTGCGCAAAACCATGCGCTTCGCGCACAGAGGTAAACTTCATGGCATACGGTTGCACCCGTTCCAACTCAATATTCAGTCCGTCCAGCACAGAAGCCACCTCCTCGAACGTCATGACGTAATCCACCGCTTCATCGCGTTGCGCCTCTTTACGCTTGGCTACACACGGGCCGATAAAGACCACTTTGGCATCCGGATATTTCTCTTTTGCAATGCGGGCGGCATAGTACATAGGCGAACCAGTGCCCGAGACATAAGGCTTCATTCCCGGAATATGCTTATTCACCAATTCTATATAAGACGGGCAACAAGAAGTCGTCATAAACTTCTGCCCTTCTCCGAGCTTCTCCACCAACTCGTGCGCCTCATTGCGAACAGTCTCCATCGCTCCCTGCGCCACTTCAATCACATCCGTAAAGCCGATTGCTTTCAGCGCACCATACACCTGCTCGATGGTCGCTTTGAATTGTCCCAGAATGGACGGAGCCACCACAGCTACCACCTGTTCTCCCTTACGTATCTGATGCAACACATCGAACACCTGCGAAAGCTCGAAGATAGCTCCGAACGGACAAGCATTGAGGCACTTACCGCAATAAATACATTTATCTTCGTTGATATGCTCTATTCCTTTCTCATCCTTGCTGATGGCCTTCACCGGGCAAGCTTCCTCGCACGGCACAGGTATGTAAACGATGGCATGATAAGGACAATTCTTATGGCAAATGCCGCAACTGATGCACTCATCATGGTCTATCCACGCCTGTCCGCTTTCCTTTACGTGTACTGCTTTCTTCGGACAGTTCACCTGGCAACTGCGTGCAGTACATCCGCGGCAAAGATTCGTTATTTCATAGTTGATCTGTACACATGCCGAACATGCCTCGTCAATCACGCACATGATGTTATCCTTCGGCTTGCCACTCTCCGCCCTGTCCAGTGCACGGGCTGCATACTCCGACAACGGGGTCAGCTCATCGCTCTCATCCTCCATGTCCAAGCCCAGCAACGGCAGCGATTTGTATTTCCACACGGCACGTTCTTTGTGTACGCAGCAACGTCCCGCATGTTTGGACCGCCTCGGACTCAGTTCGATGGGCAACCGGTCTATTTTCTCCACAAGTTCGTTGTCATGCCACAGTTTCACCAGCTCTTTCAGCAAGCGGTGGCGGACAATCATAATGTTGTTCGTAAATGCCATAATATTTAAAGTCAGAATTAGTTAGTTCGGTAACAGTTTGCAAAGATAACGATTGATAACGATTGTTTCACAAAAAAGCCGTAACTTTGTACAACTAACCAATATAAATGCAATCGATATGTTTACTATCAGAAAAGCTACAACAGCAGATTGCGAGCTGATTAGAAAACTCGCGCTACAGATATTCCCCGTCACGTACAAGGATATCCTCACCCCGGAACAGAATGACTATATGATGGAATGGATGTATTCATTGGACAACATCCGCAAACAGATGGAAGAAGAAGGACATGTTTACTTCCTGGCTTATGAAGAAGACAAAGCTATCGGCTATGTTTCGGTACAGCAGCAAGATGAAGACGTATTCCATCTGCAGAAGATTTACGTACTACCCGATTACCAAGGTGCGCATTGCGGTAGCTTCCTGTTCCGCCAAGCCGTGAAGTACATCAAGGAAGTACACCCTGCCCCCTGCTTGATGGAACTGAATGTGAACCGAAACAACAAGGCATTGCAATTCTACGAACGCATGGGGATGAGAAAACTAAGAGAAGGAGATTTTCCGATAGGAAACGGGTATTATATGAATGACTATATAATGGGAATAGAGATTTGAGTAATTAAAAATTAAAGGCTGCGCGGTACTATGAGTGAATCCTCTGACCGCGCAGCCTTTAATTTTTAATCTTTAATTTTCTCCGTCTATTTCGTCACACGCTCCAACCATTTCACCATTGCAAGCATGATGCCCATTGACACAAGGCAGACAGCGAAGAAGACGCTCCAGCATTGCCAGATAGGTATTTTGTTGTACATCAGCGGACCTACCCACAAGAAGAGGTTACCGATTGCCGTTGCACCCAGCCACAAACCCTGACATAAACCTTGGATGTGCTTCGGCGCTACTTTGGAAACGAACGAAAGACCAAGCGGCGAAATGAAAAGTTCGGCTACTGTCAAGAAGAAGTAGATAACAATCAGTACCCACGGCCCGGCTTTCAATCCGGCTTTAGCTGAATCGGACATTGCCTTGAACTCAGTACCTGAAGGATAACCTTGCAAAGCAGAATAAACAGCCAGGAACAGGAAAGCAACACCGGCAATACCCATACCTATTGCAATCTTCTTAGGAGTAGAAATTTCCTTTCCACGACGGATAAGCGCACCGAAGAAAAGCATGATAAGCGGAGTAAGTACAATCACGAAGAACGGATTTACAGCTTGCCATATTTCGGGAGCAATGCTATCGGTCACCACAAAGTCGCGGGCAAAAAGCGAGAGGGACTGACCGTTCTGATGGAATGAGAACCAGAAGAAGATCACTATACCCAATACAGCAAACAGAGCATACAAACGTTGTTTGATTTCTTTTGCCATAGCGGCTTTCTCCTCGGGCGTATAGTCCAAAGATTCTTGCTTCGCCTTCTTTGCCGGTGTAGGGAATACGTTTCTGCAAATTATAAAAATAACCAGAGAAATGAGCATAGCCACTACCGATGCGATGAATGAATAATGGATACCAGTGTTGAACACATCCAGATATTGAGTACAGAACGGAACCAAGTCGGTAGTTACTGTACCACCCACCTTAGCTACCAGTTCGGTAAGATTGGCAAGTCGATCAGAAGCCATAGCCGCACCATCTTGAATATACTGATGGCACAATGCAGGCAGGTCGGCATTATAAGTCAGGCTATGAGTCTTCAGCCACCATTCTCTAAGCAATGGAGCTACAAAAGGCGCAATCAAGCCGCCGATGTTAATGAATACGTAGAAAATCTGGAAGCCCGAGTCACGACGGCTCTTAGCCAGCTTAACGGCTTCCGGTCCGTCTTTCTCTGCTTCTTTCTCGAAGTTATCGTACATCTGACCTACGATAGCCTGCAAGTTTCCTTTGAAAAGTCCGTTACCAAAAGCGATAAAAAACAAGGCAAGACAAGTAAGGGGAAGCAACCAGCCAATATTATCGGCAGTAGACAAAACTGGGATAGACAGAACGACATAACCCAACGACATCACTATCAGTCCCGACATGATAGTTCCTTTATAGTTTTGGGTCTTGTCGGCAATAATACCGCCTACCAAACTCAGTACATAGATTCCACAGTAGAAAACCGAGTAAATAATGGAACTGGTCTCGTCGCTCAGACCAAACTTAGAGCAAAGGAACAATACCAGCACAGCATTCATGATGTAGTACCCGAACCGTTCGCCCATATTGGAGATTGCAGCTGCCAACAGACCTTTAGGATGATTTTTGAACATAAAAACAAGTTTTTTAATTAGTAATTAGATTGATTTCTTTATATTTTTTGCAAATATATACTTTTTGACGAATATTCCTTGAAAAAAACACAATAACTCGACAGAAAAAGAAAATTATTCATGAAAAAGAATGCATACTTCCGCACGCACTTCCCTTATCAAATCTTTTGGATCGAGTTTAAGCTGTAGACCGCGTTGTCCCGCACTGATATAGATATAAGGGAACTGAAGACATGTTTCATGGATATAGGTAGGAAAAGGCTTTTTCATGCCGATGGGCGAGCAGCCGCCACGAATATATCCGATCAAAGGAAGCAGTTCCTTCATCGGAATAAGGTCGCACTTCTTATTACCGGAAACCTTGGCTGCCAACTTCAAATCCACTTCGTGCTCACCGGGAATGACACAAACGAAATATCCGTTTTTGTCGCCATGAAGGATCAAAGTCTTGAAAACACAATTGATGTCTTCGCCCAGATTGGCGGCAACGTGCACGGCACTCAAATCATTCTCATCCACTTCGTATGGGATGAGTTCATAGGCTATTTTGGCTTTATCGAGCAGACGGGCTGCATTGGTCTTGTTTATTTTCACTTCGAATAAGAGTTTAGATTAATATATGTATATCATTTAATCTTCAGTTCTTCTCTCAAGAATTTAGGAGTGTAGCCTTTCTTACTTTTAGCCACCTCTTCCGGTGTTCCGCAAGACAGGAGTTCTCCCCCACCCTTACCGCCTTCGGGACCCATATCAATAATATAGTCCGCCATTTTGATAACATCAAGGTTATGCTCGATGACGATAACTGTATTCCCTTTGTCTACAAGTTTATTCAATACATTCATCAGGACACGGATGTCCTCAAAATGCAGTCCGGTGGTAGGTTCGTCGAGAATATAAAGCGTCTTACCCGTATCACGTTTGGAAAGCTCCGTTGCTAACTTCACACGCTGGCTTTCGCCGCCGGAAAGCGTGGTAGACGACTGTCCCAACTTGATATAACCCAGGCCGACTTCCTGAATTACTTTTATTTTATTCAATATCTGAGGCACATTCTCAAAGAATTCCACAGCACGGTTGATGGTCATATCCAATACATCTGCGATGGATTTTCCCTTGAAACGCACTTCCAGCGTCTCGCGGTTATAACGTTTGCCGTGACAAACCTCACAAGGCACATATACGTCGGGCATGAAGTTCATTTCAATAGTCTTGTAACCATTTCCCTGGCAAGCTTCACAGCGCCCGCCACTGACATTGAAAGAAAAACGTCCCGGCTTATATCCGCGTATCTTCGCTTCGGGCAAACCGACAAACAGATTACGGATATCGGAGAAGACACCCGTATAAGTGGCAGGATTAGAACGCGGGGTACGTCCCAAAGGCGACTGGTCCACATTCACCACCTTATCTATATGTTCCAATCCCTCAATACTGTCATACTCCAACGGGTCTTGAAGGGAGCGATAGAACTTCTGTGAAAGGATGGGTTGCAAAGTCTCATTAATAAGCGTAGACTTGCCGCTGCCGGAAACACCGGTCACACAAATCAGTTTGCCAAGCGGAAATTCTACATCTACATTCTTCAGGTTATTGCCCTTTGCACCACGCAACCACAAACTATGACCGTTGCCTTTACGACGCTTGGCTGGTATCTCGATGGCACGCTCACCATTGAGATATTGCGAAGTCAGGGTATGCGTCTGCAACATCTCAGGAGGCGTACCTGCAAATACGACTTCACCACCCAGACGTCCGGCTTTCGGCCCCATATCAATGACGTAATCGGCAGCCAACATCATGTCCTTATCATGTTCCACCACAATGACAGAGTTACCTATATCGCGTAAATCTTTCAACGAATGAATCAGGCGCTGATTATCGCGCTGATGCAGACCGATACTCGGCTCATCGAGGATATACAGCACATTCACTAGTTGCGAACCAATCTGCGTAGCCAGGCGGATGCGCTGACTTTCACCACCGGAAAGGCTTACCGAACTGCGGTTCAACGAGAGATAATCCAAACCGACATCCAGCAGGAACTTGAGACGCGTGCGGATTTCTTTCAGAATTTCACCGGCAATCTGCTGCTGTTTATTACTAAGGTATTGGTCTACATTCATTAGCCAATCATATAGCTCGTTGATATCCATAGTAGACAACTCATAGATATTCTTATCATGAATACGGAACGAGAGCGCTTCTTTATTCAGTTTGGCGCCGTGGCATTCAGGACATACGGTAGTCTTGGCAAACTGGTCCGCCCATTTCTGTGCCGTAGCAGAAGCATCTTTTTCCTGCAACATCTGGATATATTTCACTACTCCTTCGAAAGTGACAAAGTAATCGGAAGAGGTGCCTATCAATGAGCTCTTGATCTTGATACGATCGTCCGAACCATAAAGGATTTCGTCAATCGCATCATCCGGCAGATCTTTGACCGGTGTTTTAAGAGTTGCCTCGTACTTCTCCATCAAGGCAGCAATCTGCCAGAAGATCATACTGTTCTTATACTTTCCCAAAGGAGCAATCGCACCTTCAAAGATGGAGAGTTCACGATTGGGAACCACCTTATCTATATCGATCTGATTGACTACTCCCAATCCCTTGCACTTGGGGCATGCACCTTGCGGAGAGTTGAAAGAGAAATTGTGCGGAGCCGGCTCACGATAAGACAGTCCGGTGACGGGACACATCAACCGCTTGCTGTAATGCCGTACACTATTAGTCTGGGCATCGAGTATCATCAGCAATCCGTCGCCCTGGCGCATAGCGGTAGCAACGCTGTTCTTCAGGCGGGTATCATCCTTATCGGCCACCACCAGCTTGTCTATCACAACTTCCACATCGTGGTTCTTATAACGGTCGAGTTTCATACCGGGCAAGGCTTCGCGTACTTCGCCATCTACACGGACATAGAGATACCCCTTCTTGCGCACTTGCTCGAAAAGTTCCTTGTAATGACCTTTACGGTTACGTACCAGCGGAGCAAGAATGTAAATGCGCTTGCCCTTATAGTCTTTCAGAATAAGGTCGAGAATCTGCTCTTCGGTATACTTCACCATCTTCTCGCCGGAGAGATAGGAATAGGCTTCACCTGCGCGGGCATACAACAAACGAAAATAATCGTAAACTTCCGTTGTGGTACCTACCGTGGAACGCGGATTCTTGTTCGTCGTCTTCTGCTCAATGGAAATTACAGGGCTCAGTCCCGTTATCTTATCAACATCCGGACGTTCCAGATTGCCCAAAAAGTTACGTGCATAAGCCGAGAAAGTTTCGATATAGCGGCGCTGTCCCTCAGCGAAAAGGGTATCGAATGCCAAAGAGGACTTGCCGCTTCCACTCAATCCGGTAATGACTGTAAGACTGTTACGAGGGATTTCTGCATCGATATTTTTCAGGTTGTGCACGCGCGCACCATATACATTGATATATTCTGTTTCTTCTTGCATGTTATTTTATCCTATCAATTTTAACCGCAAAAATAACTGTTTCTACCCGAATATCAGTCTAAAAGAGTTATTTTTCGGTTTTGAAATGCACAATATTATTTCTTAACGCAATCCTTTGGTTAGTATTAGGCAATATTCTTATCTTTGCAGCTACTTTGGGAAATTGTAAATATAAACCAACGACTACTGAATGAAAACGATTAATCGCATTATCTGCCTCCTGTTGCTTGCCTGCGCATGTAGCCTCGGTGCAGTGGCACAAGAAAACCAATCTTATTTTCTGCATACTATTGAGAAAGGACAAAGTTTATATTCCATCGCCAGCATGTATGGCGTCAGCCAGTCGGACATCGTAAAGCTGAATCCGGGAAGTGACGAGAAAATATATATCGGACGCACGCTACGCATCCCCCGCAGCGCTGCCAATGTGCAGAAAGAAACCTATCACACCATCGAAGCCGGTGAAACCCTTTACCGCCTGACCGTGAAATACAATGTATCCGCCAAAGCCATTTGTGACGCCAACCCCGGACTGAGTGCCGAGAACTTTCGCATCGGGCAAGTGATCCGTATCCCTTCTACTGCCGAAGCAGGTACTGCAACTCCCGAAGCGACGAGTAACACACCGGTAGTAAGCAGCAACATCCCCGGTCCTGTAGAATCACGTTGCCGCGACATGCACAAGGTAAAGCGGAAAGAAACCGTCTTCAGCATCAGCCGCGAGTACGGCATCAGCGAAGCGGAACTGATAGCAGCCAACCCTGAACTGAAAGGCGAAGACAAAATAAAGAAAGGTACCTTCCTCTGCATCCCTTATCCGAAAGCACAAGCGGAGCAGACTACGCAATCCCAGCTACCTCCTACGGACAGCGAACTCTTCCGTGAAAACAGAAAGGAGACAGAGCGTTTCAGTACGATCAAGGCCGCCATTATCCTCCCCTTCCTCGATGGAGTTTCCAAGGACGAATCGGCCATGGTGGAATACTACGAAGGTCTGCTCATGGCTGTTGACAGCTTGAAGCGTACCGGTACTTCCATTGACTTATATGCCTATAACTCCGGTCCGGAAAGGTCTTCGCTGAATTCCATACTTGGCAAAAGCGAAATGAAGGATATGGATATCATATTCGGTCCTTTGTATCAGCAACACATCAAACCGTTGGCAGAGTTTGCTAAGAAAAATGATATACGCCTGGTTATACCGTTTACTTCCAAAGACAATACTGTATTCCAGAACCCTGCGGTTTATCAGATAAATACGCCTCAGTCTTACTTGTATTCTGAGGTTTACGACCACTTTGTGCGCCAATTCCCCAACGCAAACGTCATCTTTATCGAGGCAAGCCAGGGTAGCAAAGACAAAGCTGAATTCATCAAAGGTCTGAAAGACGAATTGCGCAACCGCTCCATTCCGATGAAAACCCTGAAAGAGGATGTCGCTGTGGAATCACTGAAAACAGTGCTCCGTAACGACCGTGAGAATATCTTCATCCCAACTTCGGGCAGCGACCTGACATTGATCAAAATACTCCCGCAGCTGACATTGCTGGTACGTGAACAGCCGGAAAGCCGTATCCACCTGTTCGGCTATCCGGAATGGCAGACTTACACCAAAGACCATCTGGAAGCTTTCTTTGAGTTGGACACCTATTTCTATTCCTCTTTCTATACCAACAATTTGTTGCCGGCCGCTATCAACTTCACCAAGAACTATCGCAGATGGTACGGCAAGGATATGGACGAGCGCTATCCCAAATTCGGCATGCTGGGCTTTGACACGGGTTACTTCTTCCTGAAGGGTTTGTCGCGCTACGGCTCTGAATTCGAGAACAACTTCCAAAGACTGGACTTGATTCCCATCCAAACCGGATTCAAATTCCAACGGGTAAACAACTGGGGAGGATTCATCAACAAGAAAGTATTCTTCGTGCACTTCACCAAGAACTATGAACTTGTAAAACTGGACTTTGATTAAATAGACAAATGAAACTGAAAACAATTATAGGAGCAGCCGTTTTAGCAGGTACTTGTGCACTGCCTGCACATGCACAGGTAGGCGAACAACGCCATAATATCGCCATCGGTATCAACGGAGGTGTCAACCTGAACAGCGTCAGCTTCACCCCTTCTGTAAAGCAGAAGAACCTGATGGGTATCAATGGAGGATTTACCGCGCGTTATATCTCGGAGAAGTATTTCAATATGATTTGCGGTGCACAAATCGAAATCAATCTTTCACAGCATGGTTGGGATGAGTTCTACGAAGATTATCCCGATTTGAGCTATACCCGCACGATGAATTACGTAGAAATTCCCTTCCTTGCACATCTGGCATTCGGAAAGGATCGCGGTGTGCAGTTCTTTATCCACGCCGGTCCGCAAGTGGGATTTCTGTTGAGCGACAGCGAAAAGATAGCCGGTGACTGGGATGGCGCCGTAGCAAGCTCTTACGCCAATATAACCGTAGAACAGCACGGCAAAGCCATCGACAACAAATTTGACTACGGTATTACCGGAGGAGCAGGTCTGGAGTTCCGCACCAAAGCCGGAAACTTCCTGGTAGAAGGGAGATACTATTATGCTTTGTCCGATTTTTATAACAGTACCAAGAAAGATTACTTCGGCCGTTCTGCTCACGGGGTCATTACGGCAAAGATCACGTATCTGTTCGACCTCAAGAAGTGATTATTCATCAATGCAATGAATTCAGAAGTCATTGCTCCAATGATTTCAGAACTCATTAGTGCAATGATTTCTGAAATCATTCAAAAGCCTTGATAAGACTCCCGCCAATCATTTACGCGCACGGACTTTATAAACTAAAAAAGAGCAACCGATAAAGTTGCTCTTTCTTATATTACGCCAAGAGACATTCAAGATGTGTCTCTTTTTTTCTTATAGCTTATCTCAATCTGTCCGCTGCCTTCACCATTACTTCATCCCTGTAAATGGCACGGAAAGCCAGATAATTCAGAATGATAGATATGAGCGGAAGGCAAAGTGCCCATCCCAAGCGGAATGACGCATCCAGATCGCTCTTCAACACAAACATAAATACGCAGAAAGCGATGTAATAACCAATCAGCAAAATGCTGCTGAATATCGTCATGCGCACCTGCAACATGCGGTTACGGAACAGGAATATAGTGCAGAAAGCAATCAGTGCACTCAACAGCAATATCCCGAACAACCCCCAAGTGGATTGGAATCCTCCGTCGGCCATAGATATTCCTAACGGTTTGAATACATGGGTTGTTACTCCGTCCGCTCCGATAAACTGTCCTACGGGCATGCAAATAGCTACAACCAGCAAGACAGTTACCAATAACAAATAAACGGATTGAATACGTTGTATCATTACTGCAATTTCTCTTTTTCCTTAGCCGGATTGCGATAGTAAATCTTTCCTTCGATGTACTCTTGAGTTGCAATCAAAGTCGGTTTCGGCAGTTTCTCATAATAACGGGAAATTTCAATCTGCTCCCGGTTTTCGAACACTTCTTCCAGATTGTCATTGTAAGAAGCAAACTCAGCCAGTTTCTTGGAAAGATCATTCTTGATTTCCACACTGATTTGGTTGGCACGCTTTCCAATAATTGCTACGCTTTCGTATACATTACCGGTATCCTCACACAGCTCCATCATGTCACGGGTCACCGTGGTGGTAGGGGCATTAGTCTTTCTGTAATCCATAAATTTATCTATCTAAATTAAGTTCTATATCGATATAAACTCTCTCGTCTCATTAATCTTTCAGTATCTTCTGCGATTCCTTGAAGATACGGTCGGCTTCCTTCATATACTTGCTTTCGGGGAACTCATTCTTGAAAGCATAATACTCGTCTACCGTTTCGCGATAACGTTCGGGCTTTCTGTCTTCCACACTGTATACAGCCAATTCGTATTTGGCACGTAATATCAGGATAGACAAGTCTTCACGCAAATTAGTATAAGGATAATCCTTCAAAGCATTTTGTGCAGTAATGACACATGATTCGTAGTTATTGCCCAGATAGTTACCCATGTTATAATAAAGCCGGGCAGACAGATACTCCTTCATCACCAGTTTGTCCTGCAATGCAAATATCATATTCTGAGCTTCTTCTTTCTTGGCACTCTGCGGGAAGTATTCCATGAACATCTGTAACTGCTGAATGGCACTGTACGTACCGGACTGATCCAAACGCGGTTCGGGAGTATCCAGATACAAAGCCTTGCCGGCATGGAAACGTGCCAATTCGGTAAACGTACCACGAGGGTAGACATTGTAGTATTGGATAAAAGTCTGCGCAGCAGTTTGATAGTCCTTTTGGTTATAGTAACTCATACCCAGCATGTAGAGGGATTCCTCTGCCTTGTCGGTACCTTTAAGGATAGCAATCAATTCGTTAAGCAGAGTAGCAGCACGGTTGTACTGACCTTTTGCGAAGTAATTTTTTGCCGCCTCGTACTTGTATTCGTAATCCGTGCTTTTCAGCAATTTGTTGTATTCTCCACACGAGGAGAGCAGCAAGGCTGCAAGCAGAGTTATTAGGATGTTCTTCTTCATTACTTTTGTTCAAATAATGCGCAAAGATAGAAGTTCGCAGCGAATAAAGCAACGATACGAGCCTTAATTTTTCAAAAACCAGACGAATAGGTCGTTTAAGAAGACGAATGGGAAGAGAGGAAGGACAAGCAGTGATTAGTATTCAGACTCAGGAGTTATGAAGAAGCGGCAATGTTTTGCTCCTGAAGCAGCAATGTTTTTCATCAGAACATTGCCGCTTCCCAGAGAAAACAGTGCCGCTTCTACTAAAGCTATCCGCCTGATTTTCTAATCACTCATAACTTATACAGATCGCTTGCCGCCAGCAAGTCTACTTTCTTTTCCGTCAGCACACGGATGCAATTTTCCATGTCATTGGGACGGATAATAACATTTGCCGTCTGCCCATTGGCAAAAGAATACATGTATTCGATAAACACTCCTTCGTCGGAAAGGAAACGGAGTACCTTTGCCAATGAACCGGGGATATTGGGGCAACTGATACCTACGACATCCGTTACGTTCACAGCAAAATGATTATCTTTTAAAGCCTTGTACGCTTTATCCGGTTCAGATACAATGCCGCGCAGAATACCAAAATCAGCATTCTCGGCTATGCAAAGAGCAGAAAGATTGACACCTTCTTTAGCAAGAACTTCTGTCACCTCTGTGAGGCGACCGGATTTGTTCTCCAGAAAAATGGAAAGTTGTTTTGCTACCATAAGTTCATTTACAATTTTACAATTTACAATCTACAATTTACGGTTATCAATGACACGTTTAGCCTTACCTACGCTTCGTTCGATACTGCGCGGTTCTACCAGACGGACATCCACGCCTAAGCCAAGTACACTCTGCAAACGGGCAGTGAGTTTTTTCTTCAACGCCAACATCTTGTTGATTTCATCGGAATAGTACTCCGGACGAACTTCAACCTGCAATTCCATCGTATCGGTATTATTCTTGCGATCGACCAACAAGAGATAATGCGGCTCAAACTCCGGCATTTCAAGAATAACGGACTCGATTTGAGTGGGGAATACATTTACACCACGGATAATCAGCATATCGTCGCTACGGCCGAGGATACGGTCCATACGAACCAAGGTACGCCCACACGGACATTTATCATAGTGCAGCGCGGTGAGGTCCTTGGTACGATAACGCAGCAAAGGCATTCCTTCCTTAGTGAGATGCGTAAAGACCAGTTCGCCCGTTTCACCGGGAGCTACGGGTTCAAGGGTATTCGGATCAACTATTTCGGGGAAGTAGTGGTCTTCATTGAGGTGGGTACCATGCTGGCACTCGCATTCGTAACCTACACCGGGACCGGCTATTTCGCTCAATCCATAGATGTCATAAGCCTTGATGCCCAGTTTGGTTTCAATGTCACGGCGCATGCTTTCCGTCCAGGGTTCGGCACCGAAAGCACCGACTTTCAGTTTGAATTCTTCACGGGGAAAACCGGAATCCTTGATGGCATCTGCCAGATAGAGTGCATAAGAAGGAGTACAGCAAAGCACGGTTGCACCGAAATCGTGCATCAAGGTTATTTGCTTCTCCGTATTGCCGCTGGACATCGGGATAACGGAAGCACCGATATTCTCGGCACCTGCATGGGCACCCAGTCCGCCGGTAAAAAGTCCGTAACCGTAAGACACCTGAAACATATCCGAGCTGCTTGCGCCATAGGCGGTGAAAGCACGTGAAAGACATTCGGACCAAGCAGAAAGGTCCTTGCGTGTATATCCCACTACGGTAGGCTTTCCGGTAGTACCGGAGGAGGCATGGATACGTACAATCTGGCTCATGGGGACGGCACAAAGTCCGAAGGGATAGTTATCCCGCAGGTCATACTTTGTGGTAAAAGGAAGTTTTACAATGTCGTCTATGCTGTTGATGTCATCGGGGGTAATGCCCAATTCCTGCATTTTCTTACGATAGAAAGGAGTGTCGTGATATACACGCTCCACAGTCTTTTTGAGGCGGATGCCCTGGATTTTACGAAGGCTTTCGCGATCCATGCATTCGATGCTTTCATTCCAAATCATGTTCTTCGTTGTATTACTTTTATTGATGGTTAATATTAACGTTGCTGCAAAGTAAACAAAAAAATTTTGTTTATCTCAAAGATTTTACCGAATATTGCCGCTCGTAAGAAGAGAAAATGAACAAATTTGAATTAACATCCGCCTACAAGCCCACCGGCGACCAACCGGAGGCCATCGCACAGCTTACCGAGGGCGTGCGCGAGGGGCTGCCTGCACAGACCTTGCTCGGTGTTACCGGTTCCGGAAAGACATTCACCATAGCCAATGTCATTGCCAACGTCAACAAACCCACCCTGATACTGAGTCACAACAAGACGTTGGCCGCCCAGCTATACAGTGAGTTCAAAGGATTCTTTCCGAACAATGCCGTGGAATATTATGTGTCTTACTATGACTACTACCAGCCCGAAGCCTACCTGCCGTCTTCGGACACCTATATAGAGAAGGATCTTGCCATCAACGACGAGATAGACAAACTGCGCCTGGCTGCCACCTCTTCCCTCCTCTCCGGACGGAAAGATGTAGTGGTGGTTTCGTCCGTATCTTGCATTTACGGTATGGGCAATCCATCCGATTTCTACAATAATGTCATCGAAATACAACAAGGCAAGAACTTCAGCCGCAACGTCTTTCTGCGCCGCCTTGTGGACAGCCTCTATGTGCGGAACGACATCGACCTCAACCGTGGCAACTTCCGTGTAAAGGGTGATACCGTGGATATCTACCTGGCTTATGCCGACAACCTGCTGCGCGTGGTCTTTTGGGGAGACGAGATAGACAGCATCGAAGAAGTAGACCCCGTCAGTGGCGTTACCGTTGCCAGCTTCGATGCTTACAAAATCTATCCGGCCAATCTCTTCATGACTACCAAGGAAGCCACCTTGCGCGCCATCCACGAGATAGAGGACGACCTCCACAAACAGGTGCAATGGTTTGAAAGCGAAGGCCGCCCGTTCGAAGCCAAGCGCTTGCAGGAACGTGTGACATACGATATGGAAATGATACGCGAATTAGGGCATTGCTCGGGCATTGAGAACTATTCGCGCTACTTTGACGGACGTGCTGCCGGTACCCGTCCCTACTGTCTGCTGGACTTCTTCCCCGAAGATTTTCTGATTGTGATTGACGAGAGCCACGTCAGCGTTCCACAAATCCGCGCTATGTACGGAGGCGACCGTGCCCGCAAGACGAACCTGGTGGAATATGGTTTCCGCCTGCCTGCCGCGATGGACAATCGTCCTTTGAAGTTCGATGAATTCGAGGAGATGGCAAAACAGGTGATTTACGTCAGCGCCACTCCTGCCGATTACGAACTGATGCAGTCCGAAGGCATCGTTGTGGAACAGGTGATTCGTCCTACAGGATTGCTGGACCCTATCATAGAAGTCCGCCCCAGCCACAACCAGATAGACGACCTGATGGAAGAAATCCAGCTGCGCATCGAGAAGAACGAACGTACGCTCGTCACCACGCTTACCAAGCGCATGGCAGAGGAACTGACGGAATATCTGCTGAACAACAACGTGAAGTGCAACTATATACACAGCGATGTAGACACGCTGGAACGTGTAAAGATTATGAGCGACCTGCGCGAGGGATTATACGATGTCCTTGTCGGCGTCAACCTGCTGCGCGAAGGTCTCGACCTGCCGGAAGTATCTCTTGTTGCCATCCTCGATGCAGACAAGGAAGGTTTCCTCCGCTCCCATCGCTCCCTGACACAGACTGCCGGACGTGCAGCACGTAACGTTAACGGTATGGTCATCATGTATGCCGACAGAATTACGGAAAGCATGCAGCTCACCATCGACGAGACCAACCGTCGCCGCGAAAAACAGTTGAAGTACAACGAGGAGCATGGCATCACGCCCCAGCAGATAAAGAAAGCAAAGAACCTGAATGTATTTGCCAGCAACGAGAGTTCGGGCGAAGCCGTCCTCAGCAATGAGAAGTTCAGTGGCAGCAGCGCTCCCCGTCCTTATGTGGAACAGGAAGGTACTTCTGCCGTTGCCGCCGACCCGATTGTTCAGTACATGAGCCGTGCACAACTGGAAAAGAGCATCGAACGCACCAAGAAGCTGATGCAGGAGGCTGCCAAGAAGCTCGACTTCATAGAAGCTGCCCAATATCGTGACGAGGTACTGAAAATGGAAGAGTTATTGAAGGAAAAAGCAGTGTAAATTCTTAAAAAAGCTGTAGCATAGGGCGATAAGATTTAATAAGTGTTATATCAACACACTTTCTATACCGCATCTCTTGCAGGTTTCAAGAAAAGCCGTACATTTGCACTGTGTTTTTCATAGTATTAGATTTAAGGTTAACAAAGGTTGGAGTACAGCGGTACTCCTTTTTTTATGCCCGTATGTCACAACATACGCCCGGCAAGGAAGCTTATCAACAGCATTATCTTTCACGTATTATCAGAGTTTCCCGATTGCTTGCAGCCAATATGCCACCAGCTTTGTATCACGATATATAGTGCCCAAACCTTCCAAGTGTTTGGACTTCGGGGTAAGCTCCACGATTTTTGCCAAAGTCTCATCTCTGTAAGTAGCCTCATACGTGCAAAAAGGAACGACAGTCTTTCCGGCAAAATCATAGCTTTCCAGAAATGTCCAGACAGCCATCGGCGCTGTATGCCACCACACGGGACAACCTACAAAGATTACATCGTACTGAGATATATTCTCCACCTTATTCTTCAGCGGAGGACGAATGCCTTTATCCCTTTCTTGCTTTGCTACTTCGGTGCAAGGCGTATATTCATCAGGATAAGGAGTCACAGTTTCAATGCGGAATAATGTGCCGCCGGTCAGGCCGGCAATGTCCTCCGCCACTTGCTGCGTTTTGCCTCCCCAGCTAAAATAAGCAACCAGCGTCCTCCCCTTGGAACTTGTCTGAGCCTGAATATTCACCCCGAACAAAACAATCACTAATAAAGCTAATACCTTTGCTTTCATACCAAAATGTTTTAAAGTTTATAATTAAAATCCGTTTTTTATCTTATCGGTTTTACTTTTGCAAAAGTAGGACGAAATCAAATGCCGGTAAATACACAGATTACAGATAGGTATACCAATATTACTGTTTGACGTAATAAAGTCAACTAATACAGACATTTTTCAAAGTATTGTTGTACCTTTGCATATTTAGAAAGGAGGTAATTATGGCACGGCCCATTCGTGAAACACCAATATTATTTGGTGAAGATGCCCGCCGCTTTGAAGAACGGATGAAAAAGACACGCATTATTTCTAAAGAAGAGCGTGAACGGGTGAAAAAGAACTATGAGCTGGTATTAAAAGCAGCTACAAACTTTGAATAATAAAATAAATGATAATGATGAACATACCCGTTTGTATTACTTTGACTTGTACGATTACAAAGAATTATAAATACCATTGAACAAAAGGCATCTGATTCATCCAAAATCAGATGCCTTTTTCGTAGTTGCTTTTATACGGATGTCATCTACGGTCATAGATGGGATTCGTCTGTGACCATAGACGGGTGTCGTCTGTAGTCATAGACGGCACCCGTCTCAATAGGAGGGAAACTTTTTATCCCAAAGGATTCTCGCTTTGGTCACCATCAGAACCACCGCCGCCTTGGCTGCCACCACCTTGACTGCCACCGCCGCCCGAAGGAGCAGTGCCGATATAAATAGTCTTCTCTACACTGCGCGGAGATTTCAGTAATTGCTTGTTGTTAGTGCTGCACTGCGTAGTCAACTTCAAGGTATAGGTGCCGTTGGTAAGCTCGGCGGGGATGATGAAGATTACTTCCGAAGGATTGTTCTTCACAAAGAGGTCTTCGGTAATCTTGGTGACGGCGCCACTTTCCGAGGTTAGTGTGATGCCTACACTCGGATCAGTACCCATCACCTTCAGCTTGCTACCCTTCAGGGTGAAAGCACGACCGGCCGTAGCGCTGGCATCCGTGGCACGGGTAGAAGCATCCGTTACGCCACCGATGTACATCGCTGCTCCTTTCTCACCGATGATGTTCACCGTGGTCTTCTTAATGGCTTCGCGCAAGTCGGCACCCATGTTGAAGTTCACCACAATGGAGTTCTTAGATGAATCCCATGAGGAACCTTCGATGACGCCGCGGAAGCTGGTGCTGGCATAGTACAGCCCGGCATTGACGCTATAGCCGCTCATCAGCAGGCGTTGCACCACACGCTTCTCCAGGTCGTGGACATGCCGGATGGTTTCTTCGCGAAGGCCGGAGTCTTCGGCTTTCATCTCGGCGATGATACGCGCTTCGTCGGCAGTGCCGATGGAGACGGGGACAAGGATCATATCTTCCTTGTTGTCAACGGTCACGGTGTTGTCCGCCAGTTGGCCGTTGATTTGATAATGGATTTCTTCTGCCATTGTCTTTAAGTTTAAATGGTTAATTAAAATGAGTTATAAAAAGCCCCGCTCTCCCTCATCGGGTCAGGCGATGCTGACGGATGAGGAGAGCAGGGCGAGGAAGTTTTATATTTCAACCCCACTTCATGAGGTTTCGCGGGGTAAGATTTTCTCAAATAATTAAAATTATCAAGCGGAGACACAAGGCCGCCTTTATTCTGAAACAGGGCACACAGACTGGCCGTAGTGGCGGAGGCCGCTGTTGTCTGGGTAGGCGGAGTAGTCGCTGATGCTCAAGCTGTACACGAGACCCGAACCGTAGACCGAGCCACTCCAATAGTAGCCGAAACTCTGAATGAAAACTGCATTCAACCCTTCGCGATGGCCCGTCGCGGGAAACCGAAGGGTGTTGGTGATGGTACTCCGGGAGGCATCGTCATCGGAAATGGTGTGGGTGTACTCACGTCCAAGAAAAGTATTGTTATCCTTCCAGTTTGCACCATCGGGTAGAATACCCGAAATAGCACCATCAGCAAAAGCGGCAAACTCATTGTCGGCACCTTTACCGCAAGTAGGAAGACGCCAACTGCCACCCAGCTGCACACGAGCGATGTCATAAGTACTGCTGCCGCTGATATCTTCGTCAGGATAATCGCCGTCATTCTCGCTCGTCTTCAAGCCACTGGCATCACCGTAGCCGAACAAGTTCCATTGGCTACCGAGGGAACGGTTTCTATATTTCGTATAGTTGTCATATGTAGTAACTTCGCTCTTGGTCTCATCAGCTGTGGCGATATGGAAAGCGACATCGCTATCTCCGCTGCCTGTCTTCGTGGCAATGAGATTACCCGTAGCCCAATAGAGGGGAACGGCATCAGCTGCTGTGCCGCCATCCTTGTTCACGCCCATGTAGAGAGCAACAATCCAATCGTTCTCATATTTCTTGTCGCTTGCCGTAGGAGAGGCTTTCAGCGTACTGCCGCCGTCCTTGTCGGGAAGCACAATTTCCATGCTGCTTGCTTCGTCCGCGGTCAGCGTATGGAAGAACTTCACAACCTTGGGGATGCAGATCCAAATATCCTTACCGATATATGCACTTAAATCAACGGAAATGGCGGCTGCCCCATCAGCAATAATAGCACTGCCCAAAGTTATCTGTTCGGCAGGAGCATCGGCTTTCCAGGAGCCAATCTCCATAGTAAAGCCATTGTAGTAATTGGAGCCAGATGCAACCGTAGTCTGTACAGTGAGGGGCTTCGCCTTCCATTCCATCGTACTGCTGTTGCCATCTATCTTGGCAGTATAGCGTAAGTTTTCGGCATAAGTCTTTCCATCGATGATGGTAGTTTCGGCATAATAAGCCTTATCCCCTTTTAATGTTACGCTGAACTTGCCGTTCGCTTTCACCGACATATCATCGGGCATAAAAGCAAGATAGGCGGTAAGCCCTTGATTGCCGTCACTGAAGGTTACGATATTTCCTGCTGTAGGGAATACTAACTCCAAACTTTTAAGGCCATCTGCAGTTTCCACTGTCCATATCAAGGTTTTCAGTGTGCCCACTTCTTGGGGTACATTGCTTAATTCGAACTTCATGATGCTGCTTTTCATGTCAAGCTTGATATTGCCTAAATCGGTTACACCGGTTGCTTGCAGGAAGATATTGTTGCGAAGATGGGCGGTATTGTTGCTACCGTCTTGATTTTGGGTGGAGAGGGCGAAAGTGGCGGCGCCTGTAGTCTCGTCCACGGTCACAGTAGAGGGATAATAAACATTGTACTTGGTGGCACTGGCAATCTCGCTTCCGGTAAAAGAGCCTTTCGTATCGCCTGCTTCGGAAGACAAAGTGTACTCCGCTTTTCCTTGATAGGAGCCACTTTCATCGAAGCCTACTACGGTCAGTTTGTCTCCTTCTTCCCAAGTCAGGACACCTGCCGAACCCACTTTGTCTTCATCGTAAGCTACGCGGGTAGTGGCATCGGTACTTGTAGCCACGGTAATGGTCATTTGTCGGTCCTTGCTACCGGAATCGGGAGTGGTGCCCGTCAGTTCATCGTCGGCAGCACAGCCTGAGGCAAGAGCTGCCAGTGCAAGCATCAGCACTGCACTTGTAAGTTTCAAGGGATTCATCATT